>CAYQBA010000029.1:0-25133 GCA_964415605.1 uncultured Anaerolineales bacterium
GACTGACGTGGACAGGCCCGGGTACACTGTTTCCCCGACGTACCCAACTCCGATTGGGTTGACCCTGTCGCGGCGGCGAGCCGACACGCGCCGCAACCACAGGCACACCCGCGGCAAGGAGCGCCAGCGATGACGATTTCAACGCCGGGCGTCGCCGAACGCCGTGGCTTCCGGGGCTGGGCGGCGGCGCACCCGGTCCGGGCCTTCTTGACGCTGCTCTTCGGGATCGGCTACCCGCTGATGGCGCTGCCGATCCTGGCCCACCACGGGGTCATCCCGGGCGGTTCGCTGCCCGGTTTGATCGGCCTGGACACGGAGCGCATGGCCGCCCTGCTGATGGTGGTGGTGGTGATGCTGCCGTCGACGCTCTGGGTGACGTGGGCGGCCGACGGGCGCGAGGGGGTCCGCACGCTGCTCCGCCGGATGTTTCGCTGGCGGTTCGGCGTGGGATGGTGGCTGGTCGTCTTGTTCGCCTTGCCGGTCCTGACGCTCACGTTCGCGCTGCTCCTCGGCGATTCGCTCAAGCCGATCGACCCGGTGCCGCTGATCACCGGGGAGATCGCCGGGCTGCTCGCCGGCTTCCTGATCATCAACCTTTGGGAAGAAACGGCCTGGGCGGGCTTCGTCCAGACGCGCCTCGAGCGGCGCCACAGCTTCGGCGCGGCGGCGCTGCTGAGCGCGATCCCGTTCGCGCTCATCCACATGCCGCTCCAGTTCATCGGCGACTTCTCGGTCCAGTCGGTGCTCGTCGGCATGCTCGGCTTGCTGATCTTCGCCTCGATCGTGCGGGTGCTGCTCGGCGTGGTCTTGCGGGGAACGCAGGACAGCGTGTTCGCGGTGGGGCTCCTGCACACGGTGTTCAACCGGAGCAACAACGTCGACGGCATTGTCGCGAGCCTGGTCGAGGGGGACGCGCGCGGTCTCGCAGCCTTGATCGCGACGATCGTGCTGCTGGTCATGGTGGCGGTCCCGTTCCGGCGGCGCCTGACCCGGGCCTACCGCGTCGAGCTGGACGCGCGGGCGGCGGGGGATGGGGCGATGACGGCCTGACGGTCGCCAAGGCCATGCCGACGAGCCAGAGGCAGGGCGGGCGAGGGCGAGGTGCAGGCAGCCGCGGCGGGCGAGCGCGGGGCGATGGGTTGCCCGACGCCCCAGGCCAACGTGGTTGCCCGGCTGTGATGACTTGACAGCAGGTTGTGGATGCTATGATGTCGACGTGAGAACCACGGTGACGCTCGACGTGGACGTGGAGTCGCTGCTGCGGAACCGCATGCGGGAGCGCGATCTCACGTTCAAGGAGGCGCTCAACCAAGCGCTTCGCGCGGCCCTGACGGGCGGCTTGGAGAGGACGCCCAAGTCGTTCGAGCTGCGGACGTTCCAGATGGGCTTTCGCCCGGAAGTTGCCTTGGACCAGGCCCTCTCGCTTGCCGCCGCGGGCGAGGATGAGGAGATCGTTCGCAAGCTGAGCGTGCGCAAGTGAAGCTCGTCGATGTCAACGTGCTGTTGCATGCCGTCAACCAAGACGCACCGTTCCATCCCAGGGCGAAGGCGGCTTGGGCATGTGCTGTCGGGCGCCGAGACGGTCGCCTTCACGTGGTCGGCCTTGCTCGCGTTTCTCCGGCTCAGCACGCGATCGGCCGTGTTCCCCCAGCCGTTGTCCGTCGAAGCGGCATTCGGCGTGGTGCAGGCCATTCTCGCCCAACCTTGCGTCGCGATCCTTCAGCCCACGGCTCGCCACTTCGACGTCCTGAGAGAACTGCTGGTCCCCTTTGGTACCGCCGGGAACTTGACGAGCGACGCGCACCTCGCGGCCATCGCGATCGAGCACGGGGCCGAGCTGTGTTCCTCTGATCATGACTTCGCTCGCTTCCCTGCCGTCCGTTGGGTGAACCCGCTGGCGTGATCGCGCCCGCCGGGCGATTGCCAAGGTTGGCGGCTCTTTCGACCCCTGCTTCGACGTCGACGGCATGACTTCGCCCTGGGGTGGAACGGCGTCCGCGTCTACGCCCCCCGCCCCGCCCCTCTACGATTCCCCCGCGCCGCCGCCGCCGCTGCCGGCTTGGCCGTCGCCATCAATCGAGCCATGATAGGTCGCATGACCGTCCCGATCGCGATCACCCCTCCGTCCGCACTGACCGACGCCGGGGGACCGGCCGCAACCCCGGCCCAACCCGAGCCCTGGCTTGGCCATGACGAGCAGGGCGTGGATCTCACGCTCTTGCGGATGATGCTCGACCTCGCTCCAATCGACCGGTTGCGGTGCATGGAGCGCCACGCGCGCGACGTCCAAGCCCTGATGATGCATGGCCAGCGACACCGAGCGACCGCGACTCGCTGAGATCGCCGCGCGCTTGCAGCGCCACGCCGCCGCCCACGCCGCCCCCAGCGCGCCGCAGCGCAGCAGCCAGCCAGCCGGGCCGTCGGCGCCGGACGGCTTCGCCTCGAACAGGTCGATCGTCGTGGCCAGCGTCGACGCGGAGCTGGAAGGTGGCCAGCTTCGCGTCGTTGTCGCCGCGGCGGCCGTTGTGGGTGAAGACGATCTTGACGAAGAGGTCCGCGGCGCTGCCGCCGGGTCGGAGGCGGCGGTCGTTTCGACGCCGAGGCGCATGACGCACAGGCGTCCTCGAAGACACGGGGCGGGGATTGGAGCCTTGCGCCCGACTGTGGCATAGTCGGCGCGTGGACGCCTACTGGGACAGCGTGGTCGCGCCGGCGCTCGCCGCCGTCCGGCCGCGCGCGATCGTCGAGATCGGCTCGGAGCACGGCTACACCACGCGCAAGGCTGCCTTCCCACCCTCCCCCTCGATGTCTTACCCATCTCCTGCTGCCCCCAACCGGTTCGCCAGCACGTCGATCGCTTGCGCCATGCGCGCCGCGTAGGTATGGCGGCGCATGTCGGCCGCCTGCTTGAGCGCGCGGGCGCGGGCAGCGGGCTTGTCGGCCAGCCAGCCGCGCATCCGGGCCACGCAATCCGCCGCGTCGTCGAAGTGCTCTGCCGCGGCGAACAGGTCCGCCTCGCCGTTGTGGCAGCGGCTGGCCAGCATGAGCGCGGAAGTGGCCTGCGCCTCGAAGAAGCGCATGTTGATGTCGTTGCCGATGGTCGGGTTCAACGCCAGCCAGCTCTGGTTGTAGATCCGGTTCGCCTCGGCGAAGTAGGCGTTGCCGATGAAACCATTCGGGATCTCGGCCCGCACCGCCTCGAGCAAGGCCTGCCGCTCGCCTGCCACGTTGCCCACAAAGCACCAGTCGTAGCGCTTCTCGAGGTCGAGCGGGCGGTACGTGCCCGGATCGCAGGCCAAGGGCAGCCACGTCCCGCCCAGCTCCTGCGCCCGGTCGCGCTGGGCGTAGAAGACGTGGTCGAAGCGCTTGACCCTTTCCCAGCGCGTGCCGCCGCCGATCAGGCGGTCCATGCGGTGTGTGTCGATGCACCAGTAGGCGCGGGGGATACGCGCCTCGGCGACCGGGTAGCCGATGTCGTCGTCGACATAGAGCAGGAGATCAGCGCCGTCGAGCAGCAGGTCGGAGTAGCCCTTGAAGGCCATCTTTCTGGCGCGGTTGCGATAGATCGGGTCATAGGGCCAAGCCAGGTGGCCAAGCTGGCGGAGGGCAGCCAGGACGTAGCGCCCGGTCGTGTCGGGCCGACCGATCGCGTCGAAGACGACGACGATGTTGAACCGCTTCAATCGACCTCCCGCTGCGGCGAGCTCGCGGGCGCGGGCTGCCATCGGGCAGTATCCTCGCCGTGATCCATCTGCAATCCGTCCCGATCCGGCCACGCCCGGATGCACCGCTAACGGCTGCCCCCGCTCCACTGCGATCGCGCCCGGCGCCGCCAGCCCGCCCTTGCCCCGCGCTCCCGGCCGGTGTATCTTAGCACCCGATGACCACCGCGCCCGCTCCGCCTGCGCCCGCGCCGCCCGTCCGCGAGAGCGGCTTCGAGATCTTCACGTCGCGCCAGTTCCCGGCGTGGCTGGCCGGCCAGCGCGTGTCGCTGGCCTTCACCGCCTACCAGACCGGCACGCTCTTCCTCGTCGGGCTCAAGCTGAGCGGCCGCCTCTCCGTCCACACCCGCACGTTCAATCGCGCGATGGGCCTGTGGAGCGACGGGCAGACGATGTGGCTTGGCACCGCCTACCAGCTCTGGCGCTTCGAGAACCTGCTCGAGCCCGACCAGCGCAGCGGCGAGCGCGATCGGCTCTACACGCCGATGGTCGGCCATACCACGGGCGACATCGACATCCACGACATCGTCGTCGAGGCCGACGGGCGCGTCGTCTTCGTCAACACCCTCTTCAGCTGCCTGGCCACCCCGGACGCGCGCCAGAGCTTCCGCCCGGTGTGGCAGCCGCCGTACGTCAGCCGGCTGGCGCCGGAGGACCGCTGCCACCTCAACGGCCTGGCGCTGCGCGACGGCCGGGCGGCGTACGTCACTAGCGTCAGCCGCTCGGACGCCGCCGCCGGCTGGCGCGGCCGGCGCGAGCAGGGCGGCGTCGTCGTCGACGTGGCCACGGGCGACGTCGTCGTCGACGGCCTGTCGATGCCGCACTCGCCGCGCTGGCACCAGGGCACGCTCTACGTGCTGAACTCCGGCAGCGGCCACTTCGGGCGCGTCGACCTCAAGTCCGGCCAGTTCGAGCCGATCGCCTTCATCCCCGGCTACCTGCGCGGGCTGGCCTTCGTCGGCGACTTCGCCGTCATCGGCGCGTCCAAGCCGCGCGAGAACCGGACGTTCACCGGCCTGGAGCTGGACGCTAACCTGCGCCAGCGCGACGTCGACCCGCGCTGCGGGCTGTACGTCGTCGACCTCGTCAACGGCACCATCGTCGACTGGCTGAACATCGAGGGCGCCCTGGGCGAGCTGTACGACGTCGCCGTCCTGCCCGGCGTCGAGTGCCCCGCCGCCCTCGGCTTCAAGTCCGACGAGGTGCGCCGCACCATCAAGCTGGGCACGCAGCTCTGGACGGCGGACGCGCCGAAGCCGCCGGCGGCCGGGCCGGCGGCGCGCATGTCGACCTCGCCCGGGCCGGCGGCGCGCCCGTCGACGTCGTCCGCGCCGGCCCAGGGCCTACCCGTCGATCCGGCCTGATCGCGTACGACCCCATGCACCGCCCGCCGCCCGCCCCATGAGCCGCCCGCCCCGCCGCTCCCCCGCCCGGGCGCCGGGGACGCCCGACCCCCAGCCCGCCGCCTACGCCGCCGCCGTCCGCCACTTCCGCGACGGGCGGTACGACGATGCCGGCGCGCTGCTGCGCGAGGTCGTGGGCCAGCGGCGCGACTTCGCGCCGGCCTGGCACCTGCTCGGCCTGTGCGCCGCGCGCCAGGGCCGGACGGACGAGGCGGTGCGCTGTCTCGACCGCGCCAGCCGGCTCGAACCGGCGAGCGGCGAGATCCACGCCCATCGCGCCGAGATCCTGCGCCAGGCCGGGCAGCTCGACCGCGCCCTGGAGGCCGCCGAGGCGGCGGTCCGGCGCGCGCCCGGCCTCGCGGCGGCCCACAACAACCTTGGGCTGGTATGGCTCGATCTCGAGAAAGCCGACAAGGCCCGGGCGGCTCTGGAAACCGCCATCGCCATCGATCCCGCCTACGCCCGCGCCCACTACAACCTGGGCAACGCCCTGCTCCAGCTCGACGAGCCGGCCGCGGCCGAGGCCAGCCTGCGGCGGGCGGTCGAGATCTTGCCGCGCCACGTCCACGCCTGGACGGCGCTGGGCGTCGCGCTCGCCAGCCGCCCGGCCCACTGCCGCCAAAGCACCCGCAGCGCGCCAAACGCCGCGCGCGCCTCGTCCTCCGGTGGCCAGAGCGGGGCGCCGGCCGCGGGGAGCCGCGCCGTGAGGTAGTGGTCGGAGAAGAGGCCGGCGGCGTGCCAGGGCGGGGTGGTCATGCTACTTGGCTAAGCCAGGCACTCGGTAAGTGCACTGTGTCGGAGTCAAGTGCTCATCGGCGGGCGACCAAGGGTTGATGACGCGAAATCTGAAATCAGCGGTCACACCATCGATATGGAGGTCAGATACTATCGTATCAAGCCTCCAATATTGGATGTGATGATCCACGCGGTCTACTCCCTCCCAACGCCCCAACACCCGCCGCCTCGAAGCGTATCGCATCCGCCTGTTCCACCCCCCGCATCACATCACCCCGGAACATCGATGTGCGCGACGTCCACCGGATACTCGGCGACCTTGCGCCAGCGCTCGTCCACCCCGCGTTCGCGAAGAAAGAGCTGGAGCTTGTACGTGCCGGCTGTCGCCAGGGGGAAATCCTGGATGCTGATGAGGTACCGGTGCCCCGCGTCCACGATCTGGAATGGTTCGGCTTCGCGCTCGCGCAGCACACGCCCCGAGGGCGCGGCGATTCGGAGCTTGACCTCGAAGGATCGCTCAGCATCCGCGGCTTCGCGGCGGAAGTAGGCTACGGCGGTGATGGGCTCCGGCAGGGCAGCGTTGGCGCTCACCGGCGCAGGTACCGTGATAGCCTCCACAACACTCACCAGCGACAGCACACCCTCCTGACTGATGATCGGTGTCAGGCATGGTGCGAAGTAGATCAGTCGCGGCATGGTGACCCTTCTTGGTCTGTGCCTTGCAGGTTGGGCGGCGGTGTTCCGGAACCGTCAAGCCACGGCGTGGGACCAGGAGGCCAGGGGCACTACCCGGGCAAGCTCGCGCTCGTGGTCGTCCGTGACACCGCCACCGGAGTAACGCGCCACACGCTGCACCTGCCGCCGCCCGTCCCAGCCCGGCGGCGCCGCGTCGGACTCGCTCCACCACTGCGCCCCTTGCACCAGCCAGCGCAGGCGAAGCTCCTCCGTGGAGTGCAACAGCGTGTCGAGGCCGAACTGCGTGCCGCACGAGGGGCAGATCGCGTGGTTCTCGGGCGGAACCTCCAGGCGATTGAAGCCACACACCGGACAGAGGTAGCTGGTCGGGCTCATTCTTCGCAAGTCCTCTCGAAGTACGCGCTGGTGGCCGTGAAATAGGTGCGGATCACACCATCCTCCCGGCACACGGCCAGCTCCCCTGTCGTTGGATCGAAGTACACCGTGTCACCGTTTGTGCGCAGACATTCCTCGACACCGGGTCGGTGGCTCGTGACGAAGGCCACGGCCAAAGCCTCGTAGGCCAGCATGTCCTTCGCGCCCGGGAACGTGCGGCCATGCTTCTGGAAATGCCTTGCCAGCTGACGCTTGTCGAATCCGATCGGGTTCGGCAAGATCCGAGCGTCCCTCTCTGAGATCGCGAGGCCCGTGGTCAATCATACCGCAACCGGGCAAGCCGCGCGTCGGGCATCGGGTCGATCAGCCTGACGGCCAACACTCACGCGCATGTCTTGCGGTCGCTCAAAGAAGACACGGCAGCACGCCTGGACCAGCTGTTCGGCGGGTCCCGAGCGGCGGCGCTCCGGGTGGGTGTCGCAATCGGTGCCAAACCACCGCCAGAGGGCTGTGCGGGTGGCCTCCACCGGCCGCTTCACAGAGTAGGGCGGGTGGGATTCGAACCCACACGGGGATCCCCCAGCGGATTTTAAGTCCGCCGCGTCTGCCATTTCGCCACCGCCCCGAGCTGGCACCACGGCCATCGTCGGTCGATTCTAGATCGTGGTCGATAAGCCGTCAATCAACTCCCGGCCGTAGGCGCGGGCGGACGCGAAGATATCCCGGTGGACGGGTGATTGGGGCGTGCTCGCACGTACGAGATGACGGCCTTTGACTTCCCCGAACGCGTGTTGCATGCTTTCGCGGGCTTGGTTCTGGCCTATCTCGCCCGATTGTTGACCGGAGAAGACACCGAGGATGGCGCGCGCAGACCTGTGCAGTGGGGTGGACCCGCGCGAAGTACCACGCTACGGCCTCAACGATGCGGCGTGGTATCTCGCGATCCCGCTTGCCACCTTGCGTTCGTGGGTGATCGGCCGGTCCTACCCCAAACAAGATGGGACGGCCCACTTCGAGCCACTGATCCAGCTGCCCGGCGGAGCGGATCGTCGCTTGTCTTTCAGCAACTTGGTCGAAGCCCATGTCCTGCGTTCGCTCCGAACCCACCATGAGGTGCCGATCAAACACGTCCGTGCGGCCCTGACCTACGCCGAGGAGCGGCTGGGCATCGACCGCCTGCTCCTCCGGGATGATCTGTTGACCCATACCGGCGACGTGTTCCTGGAGCGGTATGGCGAACTGGTCAACCTGTCGAAGTCGGGCCAGATCGCCGTCCGGCAGATGCTCGAAGCACACCTGGCCCGCGTCGAGTGGTCGACGGGTGATCCACACCCGAGGCGTCTGTTCCCCTTCTCTCATGGCGGGGTGCTGGATGCCAGCAAGGTGATCCTGATCGATCCGCGCGTGGCCTTCGGCAAACCGACGATCGCCGGGAAAGGCGTGACGACGGCAGCCTTGGTGCGACGGGTCAACGCAGGCGAGTCGCTTCAGGATCTGGCGCGCGACTACGATCTCAGCGAGGAGCAGGTCAAGGCGGCAATCCTGTATGAGCGCGCCGCCTGAGTGGGTCTTCTTCACGGATCGCGACCTCGGCGCGCACATCTTCCCCGATTGCCTCAGGGCCGCTGGCCTTCGGGTCGAGCGGCACGCGGATCATTTCGCCGCCGACGCCGCCGACGACGATTGGCTGCCCCAAGTGGCACGGTGGGGGTGGGTGACGCTTTCATGTGATCAACGGATGCTTCGCAGGCCCGTGGAGCAGGATGCAGTGATGGTGTCTGGCGGACGGGTCTTGATCCTCGTCGGCGCCAATGCGAAGACCACGGACCTGGCAGCCAACTTCGTCAACACGCGCGCGTCCGTTTTTGCGTTCCTGGCGCGCCATGCCGCACCGTACATCGCCAAGGTGTATCGGCCGTCCGCGGGTCCAGTGCTGCCGGGAGGGGCGCCAGGGAGAATCGCGATGAAGCTGACGTACGACGAGTGGCGCCGGAGACACAAAGGTGGCGAAGGAGACGCATAGCGTGCTGACGCCATCGGTCGCGGCCCATCGCACGCGCTTCCCCCCAGCCTAGTCTTCCGTCGCCCCCAAGACGATATAATCACTCCCCATGACCACCGAGATCCTCCGCGACCTCGCCGGGCGGGCCGTGCCGGCGCGGCGCGTGGTCGATGCCGTCAAGCGCCTGCGCTGGGCGCTGCCCCTGGGCATCGCGCTCACCGTCGTCGTGCACCAGGCGTGGGAGTCGCTGGCGTACGAGACGTGGAGCCCCCTCGAGCGCTTCCTCGAGGGCGTCCTGATCTACGGCGTCGTCGGCCCCCTCGTCACCTACTGGACCCTCGACTGGATCGCCCGCGCCATCGAGACCCGCGAGGCCATCGAGGCCCGCGTGCGGCGCGGCGAACGCTACCTCGCCAGCATCACCAGCGGCTCCGCCGACGCCATCTTCAGCCTCGACACCGAGGACATCGTGCAGACCTGGAACCGCGGCGCCGAGGAGATCTTCGGCTACCCGCCAGAGACCATCATCGGCCAGCACGTGTCCATCCTCGTCCCCGAGAGCCTGCGCCGGCGCGGCGACCTCGCCAGCATCCGCGACCGCCTCTTCGCCGACGGCTTCGTGCGCGGCTACCGCACCCGGCGCCTCACCCACGACGGCCGCGAGGTCGACGTCGAGCTCACCCAGACCCTGCTGCGCGGCGAGGACGGCGGCATCATCGGCTCGTCCGTCATCCTGCGCGACGAGACCGACCGCATCGCCGCCGAGACCGCCGTCCGCCGCCTGAACCAAGAGCTCGAAGCCCGCGTCGCCGAGCGCACCCGCCAGCTCGAGGCCGCCAGCGAGGCCCTGCGCGCCAACAACGCCGCCCTCGTCGACGCCAACCACGAGCTCAAGCAGCTCGACGCCCTCAAGGACGAGTTCGTCGACCTCGTGAGCCACGAGCTGCGCGCGCCGCTGACCAACATCAACGCGTCGGTCGAGCTCCTCTTGTCCAACGGCCAGCCCGACGCCGCCCGCCAGAAGCTCGAGATCATCGGTCAGGAGGCGTCGCGCCTCACCCGGCTCGTGCAGGGCGTGCTGGACATCAGCCGCATCGGCGCCGGCCGGCTCAAGCTGCTCAAGGCCCCGGCCGACCCCGCGGACCTCTGCCGCACCGCGCTCATGCAGCTCGGCGCCGCCGACCGCGACTGGCACGTCCACATCGCCCCCGGCGCCCCGCCCGTGCTGGCCGACGCCGACCGCGTGGTCCAGGTGCTCGGCAACCTCCTCTCGAACGCCGTCAAGTACTCCCCCGCCGCCAGCCGGATCGACCTGACGGTGAGCCCCGCGCCAGGCGGGGCGGACGTGCTGTTCTCGGTCACCAACCAGGGCGTCGGCATCCCCGCGGAGGAGGTCGATCGTATCTTCGAGCGCTTCCACCGCGTCGAACGCCACGACGCGCGCGAGACCTACGGCCACGGGCTGGGGCTGTACATCGCGCGCAAGATCGTCGAGGCCCACGGCGGCCGGATCTGGGTCGAGACCACGCCCGGCGCCGGCGCCACGTTCCTGTTCACCTTGCCAAGGGCCCCCGAGGAGCCATGAACCACAACCCGAGCGCCGGCAAGCCGGCGAGCATCCTGGTCATCGACGACGACGCCAACCTGCTGCGGCTGCTGCGCGAGTCGCTCGAGAGCGCCGGCTATCAGGTGCTGGACGCCGGCAACGGCCTGGACGGCATCAAGCAGCTGTACGCCGGCCGGCCGGACCTCGTGGTGCTGGACGTCATGATGCCGCGCATGGACGGCTGGGAGACCCTCGCCCGCATCCGCGAGATGTCGGAAGTGCCGGTGATCATGCTGACGGCCCGCGACGACGAGGCCGACCGCCTGCGCGGCTTCGAGCTCGGCGCCGACGACTACGTCACCAAGCCGTTCTCGCTGGCCGAGCTCACCGCCCGGGCCCGCGCCGTCCTGGCCCGCGCCAACCGCGCCGGCGGCGGTGCCAGCACGCCGCCGCTCGTGGTCGGCGACCTGGTCATCGACTTCGGCTCCCGGCGCGTGCTCAAGCACGCCGAGCCGCTCCTGCTCACCCCTACGGAGTACCGCCTGCTGGCGACCCTCGCGGAGCACATCGGCCGCACGCTCAGCCACGAACAGCTCCTCGAGCGGGTGTGGGGCCCGGAGTACGTCGACGAGCCCGGCTACATCAAGCGCTACATCTGGTACCTGCGCCAAAAGGTCGAGGACGACCCGGCCCACCCGCGCTACGTCGAGACGGTGCGCGGCTTCGGGTACCGGCTGGCGAAGTGAGTCGCCGAATCCGTCTGGCGGCGGCGCTCGCCTGCGCCCTGGCCGCCGCGCCCCTGCCGCTCACGGCATCGGGACCGCGCCCCGGGTCGCCCCCGCTTCGTGCGACGCCTGAGCCGCCGATCGCCGTCATCGTCGTCCTCGCCGTCCCCGGCGACCCGGTCACGCCGGCGCCCGCCGCCATCGCGGACATCCAGACCGCCGTCCTGACCGCCGTCGGTCCGGACGCGTTCCGCCCCAGCCGCCGCTACCGCGCCATCCCCGCCCTGGCCGGCCGCGCCACCGCCGCCGGCCTGGCCCGCCTGGCCCGCCACCCCGCCGTCCGGGCGGTCAGCCCCGACCTGCCCGGCTCCGGCGGGCTCGACTCCAGCGTCCCGTTCATCCACGCCGGCGCCGCCAACGTCGGTCCGCTCGACGGCCGCGGCGTGCGCATCGCCGTCGTCGACACCGGCGTCGACGTCGACCACCCCGACCTCGAAGGCCGCGTGGTGGCCGAGGCCTGCTTCGTCAACCTGCCGCCCGGCTGCCCGCCGCCGCCGCACCCCGCCGACGACGACCACGGGCATGGGACCAACGTCGCCGGGATCGTCGCATCGCGCGGGCGGGTGGCGCCGCCGGGCGTGGCGCCGGGAGCGGCCATCGTCGCCGTCAAGGTGATGAACGACCAGAACCGCTTCCTGACCTCCGACGTGCTGGCCGGCCTCGACTGGCTCATCGGCCGCCCCGACGTGCGCGCCGTCAACCTCAGCCTCGGCACCGACGCCACCTACGCCGGGACGTGCGACGAGGCCGACGCCAACACGCTGGCCTTTGCCGCGGCCATCCGCCGCCTCCGCGCCCAGGGGACGCTCGTCGTCGCGGCCTCGCTCAACGGCCGCCTGGCGGACCGCATGACCGCGCCGGCGTGCGTGCGCGACGCGATCGCGGTCGGGGCCGTCTACGACGGGGACTTCGGCCCGCATGCCGCGGCCGGCTGCACCGACGCGCTCACGGGGCCGGACGTCGTAGCGTGCTTCACGAACGGCGGCCCGGCGCTCGACATGTGGGCACCGGGGGTGGGCATCACGTCGACCGGCCGCGGCGGCGGGCGGTCGACCTTCACCGGCACGTCGCAGGCCGCGCCGCACGTCGCCGGCGCCCTGGCGCTGCTCGCCCAGGCCCACCCGGGCCTGCCGCCGGCGGCGATCGATCGCCTGCTGGCGCTGGGCGGTCGGCCGGTCCGCGACCCCCGCACCGGGCTCACGCGCCCCCGCCTCGACGCCGCCGCCACGCTGGGCCTGGCGGCGCGCTGGCCGGTGATCGCCTGGCTGCCGGCGCTGGGGCGCGAGTAGCGGCGGTCAGCGGGATCGCGGGGACGAGCGGGGGCTACTCGGGCGCCGGCGGTTGGGGGGAAGAGCCAGCCCGAAGCCCCCGTCGAGCACATCCGGCGACGCAAGCCCGGGGAACAAGAAACGGGGCGGGCGACTTGGTCGCCCGCCCCGTCGATTGTCGTTGGATACCGACTGCGCCCGCCTCAGCGGCCCGACGCGTACGACCGCTGCACGAAGACGTTGATGCGGAGCATCGCGGCGTTGTAGCCGGCCTTCTCGTCGGTGACCGAGTCCGCCAGGGCCGCCGGGTCGCCGCACGCCACGGCCGCGGCGGCCGCCATGCGCTCGACCGACTGCGTCATCTGCGTGTTGGCGCTGACCAGGGCGCGCGGGGCGTTCTCGCCCGTCCCGCGCAGGTCGGCGGCGATCGACACGCCGCGGCGCGCCAGCTCGGCCATCTGATCACCACACGCCAGCTCCGGCTTGGACAGGGCGGCGGCGGCGGTCATCTCGAGATCGCTGACCCAGGCATTGGCCTGCGGCACCAAGTCCTTCATGCCCGCGCGGTAGTCGCTGGGGCTGGCTGCGGCGATGCCGTTGGACGTCACGAACGCGCCGGCCAGGAACGTGGTCACCAGGGCGGCCTTCAACTTCTGGTTCATCATCGGGTTCATGTTCAGTAGCTCCTTACAGTAGTGGTCCCGATCAGTACGAGATGTACAACACCAGTTTATCCGCCCAGGTTCGATCGTGCTTGACGTTGGGGCGGCGATGTGGCGACGGTTCGCTGGCCTCCGGCTGTCAGGTGGCTGACGAGCGGCTGACGGCAGGCGGGCGCGGAGGTGGCCGTGCGCGGCCATGCCGCGCGTCATCCCGCCCGATCGTACGCCTGCTTGAGCCAGCCGAGCACCTCGGCGTCGACGTCGTCGACGGTGGCGAGCCGGACGCGGTGCGAGCACATCCCCCCCCAGATGTCGCCGCCCTCGAGCCGGCCGGCCGGCTCGGCGCCCTTGAGGTTGAGCCCGAGGTCCATGCGGTCCTTGGTGCTGGGCTGCACCAGCGCGAACTGCTTCTTGCGGCGCAGGCTGACGTTGGCCTTCTTGGGGGCGATCTCGACATCCGGCCCGAACGCCGCAGCGGCGGCCACGAGCTTGTCGTAGATCGGCCTGAGGCCCGCCTTGCCGCCGGCGTACTGCGTGGCCACGAGGTCGTCGCCGGCCGGCGGCGGCGTCGCGGCCGACTCCTCGCGGAAGATCAAGGCCACGGTGTTGGCGAAGCCATGCGACATGCCGTGCTCGCCCTTGAGCAGCTTGAGCATGTCGCCGTGCTTCTCGAGCTTGCTGGCGGCGAGGATCTCGAACCACTGCTCGATGGGCTTGCCGGTCTTCTCGGGCAGGTTGGCGATCATCGTCTGCACCTGCGGGTCGTCGCGGTAGGCCATGGCTTGCTCCTTGGTTCAGGGTGGAAGTCGGATGACGTGGTTTGGAGGATCGGCGCCGTGCGCCGCGCCTGAGGCGCACGGCGATCTTAGAACAGGCGTTCGGATGCGTCAAGGCACGTCGAAGCCATGCGCATGCTGCCCTACGCCATCCGCCCCGCTCACCCCAGCCGTCCGGCCAGACCGCTGGCCCGCTCGATGCGGCGTTCGATCGCCGCCCGGACCAGCGCCGCCGAGCCGAACACCGTCACCGAGCGCCGGGCGCGCGTGACGGCCGTGTAGAGCAGCTCGCGCGAGAGGATCGGCGAGTCGGCCTCCGGCAGCACCACCGCCACCGCGTCGAACTCCGACCCCTGCGCCTTGTGCACCGAGAGCGCGAAGGCCATCGCGTGGGCCGGGAGGCGTGCCGGCGCGAGGGCGCGGGCGCGCCCATCCGGGGCGGCGAACACCACCCGCCGCCGCCCCGGACGCGCCGGATCCGGCAGCACCAGGCCGATGTCGCCGTTGAACAGCATCACGTTGTAGTCGTTGCGCGTCACGATCACGGGCTGGCCGAGCGCCAGCCGCGCCGCGGGCGCCAGCAGCCCGGCGTCCTCGAGGAGCCGGGCGATCGCCGGGTTGAGCTGCTCCACGCCGCCCGGGCCGCGCCGGTGCGCCGCGAGCACCCGGAAGCCGTCGAACGCCGCGAGACAGGCCAGCTCGGCGGCGGCGAAGCCCTCGTCGCCATCGCCGCCTTCGGCGCCGGCGTCCGCCCTCGGCGCGCGCCCCGCCGCGGCGGCCGCCGAAAGGGGCGCCAGACCCGCCACGGCCGCCAGGTAGGGTCGATAGCCGTCGACGACGCAGCGCGCCAGGGCCGGATCGACAACCGCCCGCCCCCGCGCCGCCGCCGAAGGCTCGACCAGCGTCACGTCGGGATGACGATCGCCCGTCAGGATCTCGAGCGCCGCGCCCGCGTCGCCCGCGTTGACGGCCCGGGCCAGCGCCCCGATGCCGCTCTCGGGCCCGAACCGGAAGCTGTGGGTCAGCTCGACCACGCACCCGCGCAGCGCCGGGGCGGCGCACAGGTCGCCGAGCACCGCCCCCGCCTCCACCGACGAGAGCTGATCCTTGTCGCCGAGCAGGATCAGCCGCGCCGGCGGGCGCACGGCGTCGACCAGCCGGCGCATCAGCGCCACGTCGACCATCGACGCCTCGTCGACCAGGACGACGTCCTCGGCGAGCGGGTTGCCGGCATCGAAGCGGAAGCGCGTCGCGACGCCCGGCAGCGAGCCGAGCGTCCGGTGGATCGTCGCGGCGGCGTCCGGGATGGCCGTGCGCACCGCGTCGGCGACGTCCAGCCCGGCCCTGGCGCGGCGGACCGCCTCGGTCAGCCGCGCGGCGGCCTTGCCGGTGGGGGCCACGAGCGCGACGCGCGGCGGCGGCACGCCCAGCGCCTGCGCCTGCTCGGCCAGGAGCGCCAGGATCTTCACCACCGTCGTGGTCTTGCCGGTGCCCGGGCCGCCCGTGACGACGCACAGTCGGCGCGTCACCGCGGCATCGGCGGCGGCTTGCTGGCCGGCGGCGCCGGGTGCTGAGACCACGTCGACCCGCCCGCCCGCATCGATGCCCGCGGCGGCATCGACCGGCGCATCCCCACGCGCCCCGCCCGACCCGAACAGCCGCGCCAAGCCCTCCGCCAGGACCACCCGATCGACGTCCGCGGCGGTCCCGGCGGCGCGGTCCCTCAGCGCGGCGGCCAGGGCGCCCTCGTGGTCCCAGTAGCGGCGCAGGTAAAGGCGTCCCGCGCCGTCGAGCACGAGCGGGGCGGCGCCGCGCTCGCCCCCGTCGACCGCGACGCCGCGCGCACCGGCGACATCGTGCCCACTGGCGTTGCCGCGCTCACTGGCGACGCCGCGCCCACCGTCGCCGCCGGCGGCCAACCCGACCAACGGGCTGGTCTCGAGCGCTGCCCGCCACGCGGCGAGGTCCGGCCACGCGAGATCGCCCCGGGCCCGGCCGTCCGCATCCACCACCGGCAGCCCGTCGGGCCCGCCCGCCACCGGCCGCCCGGCCCAGCGCGCGAGGTCCAGGCACACATGTCCCTGCTGGACCGCGCGGCTGGCCAGGGCGGCGGCCAGGAGCACCTCCGGCCGCGCGTCGCCCGCCAGACGCGCCAGCGTCCGTGCGAAGTGCACGTCGAGCGGCGCCAGCACCTCCGCCTCGCGCAGCCAGTCGAGCTCGGGCCAGCTCATCGCGCCGCCCCGCGCCCGCCGCCGTGCGCCGGGTCGTCGAACAGGCCCGACAGCCGTTCGACCAGCGCCTCGGGCGGCCGATCGAAGAACACCCCGCGGCGCGGGCCGAGGGAGGGGTGCATCCCGCGGACGAAGAGGTACAGCACGCCCCCGAAGTCGCGCCCGTAGTCCCACCCCGCCCCCAGCCGCTGCCCGAGGAAGCGGTGCAGCGCGACGGTGTACAGGTGGTACTGCAGCACGTAGTGGTGGCGCAGCATCGCCCCGGCCAGCCGGTCCGGGGCGTAGTGGTCGTAGGTCGGGCCGAGCCGGTTGGACTTGTAGTCCACCAGGTACCACCGGCCGGCGTGCCGGAACGCCAGGTCCACGTAGCCGCGCAGGAAGCCCGCCAGCGCCGGGAAGCCGAGATCCCGCACCCGGTCCGCGTAGCCGGCGGGGAACCCCGGCCCGGCGCCGGCCGCCAGCGCCGCGGCCAGGCGGGCCGGGGTCACGCGCGCGGCGGCCGGGTCCGCCGCGGCCGCGCGTCCCGACGGATCGCTCCCGGGCCTGCCGCCCGCCGGCCATTCGCCACGTGGCGCCACCGGGAACGTGAACTCCATCTCGGTGATGCGGTCGGCCTTCGGGATGGCCCGCAACGTCAGCCGGCGCACGCCGTCGACGAGCGGCGTGTCGAGCACGTCGCCCAACGCGGCCGCCACGATGTCCGCCCAGGGCTCCGCGTCGAGCCCATGCCGGGGGAGCGCGCGCACGACCGCTTCCCGCAGCTTCGGGGCGGCGACCGTGGCGAAGTCGATCTGCTCGAGCACCGCGTGGATCACGTTGCCCGCGGACGCGCCGGCGGGCAGGGCGTCGAGCGGGACGGTGTCGGCGCCGGCGGCCGGGCCGCCCCGGGGAAGGGGGCCGGCCGCTGCGCCATCGGCCGCGGGGCCCGTGGCGCGGGCGATCCGCGGTGCACCCGGGCGGTCGAGACCACCCGCCGCGCCGCCGCTGCCGTCGTCGTCGACCTCCGCCGCCGCATCGTGATCCCGCCCGCTCTCGTCGGCAGTCTCCGGTGCGGCATCCGCCGGCGCCGGAGCCGCCGCTCCCGCCGCCTCGTCGGCGTGCGCGAGGCTGCTGAAGCTGGCGGCGCGCCAATGCCGGTCGATGCGCCCGCCGAACGCCCGGCCACCGACGCCCGCGGCCGCGTCGAGCGGAGGGACCCACGCCTCACCGGCCTCGAAGGGCAGCGGCGCCACGGCGACGGCGCCCCCGGCCGCAGCGACGATGCCGTCGCGCAAGCCGCGTGCCAGCGTGTCGTCGTCGACGAGGTCGCCCGCGGCGCGGGCGGCGACCCGGTCCAGCACCGCGTCGGACACGGCCGCGGGGCCGGCGTCGGCCGGGATCGCACCGTCGCTCCTCGGCTCGCCATCGCCCCCCGCGCCGTCCTCCGCCCCGGCGTACAGCAGGTACGCCAGCGCGGACCGCTCGGCCCCGTTGAAGGGGCCCCAGACCACGCTGCAGCGGTGCAGCGCGCGCGTCACGGCCACGTACAAGAGGCGCAAGTCCTCCGCGAACGCCTCGCGCTCGGCCTGGGCCCGCGCGTCGGGGTCGTCGGCGAGCAGCGACAGCGTGTAGGCATGGCCGGCACGGGGATCGTGGTAAAGCCACCAGCCCCGGCTCTTGGGCTTGCGGTCGGGCTTGGCCGGCTTGCCGTCGGACCTGGCCGGCCTGCTGCCGGACCACAGGAAGGGGCAGTAGACGATCGGGTACTCGAGGCCCTTGGCCCGGTGGACGGTGACGATCCGGACCGCCCGCGCGTCGCTCTCCAGGCGCAGCAGGGCCGCCTCGCTGACGGGCTCCGACCGCGCGGTCGGGTCGTGCCGCACGCGGCCGAACCAGCGGGCCAGCGCCAGCATTCCCAGGCGGCCGCCGCCGGCCGTGTGGAGCAACTCGCCGAGGTGCAGGACGTTGGTCATGCGGCGCTCGCCGTCCGGCAGCGCCAGCAGCCGGGCCGCGACGCCCTCGTCGTCGAGCAGGCGGCGGAAGGCCTGGATGAAGCCGTGGTCGCGCCAGAGATCGTGCCAGGCCTGGAACCGCCCGGCCCGCGCGTCCCATGCCGCCTCGTCGGCCTGCAGGCGCAGCAGCTCCACCGCGTCGCAGCCGAGGAGCGCGGTCGCCAGCGCCGAGCGCACCGCGCCGCCGTCGGTCGGGTCCACCATCGCCGCGACGACCTGTTCCAGCTCCGCCGCGTCCACCGTGTCCAGCACGCTGGACTCGCTGTGCAGCACGCTGGGGATGCGCAGCCGGCGCAGCGCCGCCTGCATCCGGGCGGCCTGATCGTTGGTCCGGACCAGCACGGCGATGTCGCCGGGGGCGATCGGGCGGGCGGGGCCGGGCGCCGCCGCGCGCGGGTCGACCTCGCGGAGCGTGACGCCCGCGTCGAGCTGCCGCCGGATCTCGCCGGCGACCAGCCGCGGCAGCTCGTGGTTGGCGGTGTCGGCCGTGATGCGGTCACCTTTCCCCACCGGGATGCCGCCGTCGCGCCGCACGACGAGCAGCTCGAGGGGGGCGGTGCGGCGCGGCGGCCCTGCCAGCCGATCGATCGCACCGTCCCTCGGCTTGACGGGATGGAAGCCGATCGCGTCGAACACGAACGGCCGCGGCACCCGCGCCGCGTCGAACAAGCCGTTGACGGCCGCGACGAGGCCGGGGTCGGACCGGTAGTTGCGGTCCAGCGTCCAGCGGTGCGCGGCCGGGGTGGCCCGGGCTGCGTTCAGGTAGGCGAACACGTCGGCGCCGCGGAAGGCGTAGATCGCCTGCTTGGGATCGCCGATGAGGAACAGCGCCACCGCGTCGCCGGCGGCCGCCGCCGCGCGGCCGGCCCGGCCCCCGGCCCCCGCCGCTCCGTAGATCCGCTGGAAGATCCGGTACTGGATGGGATCGGTGTCCTGGAACTCGTCGATGAGCGCCGCCGGGAAGCGCGCCCGGAGCTGAGCGGCCAGGTGCTCGGCGGACCGGCCGGCCGCGGGGTCGAGCGCCCGGTCCAGCCGCGTCAACAGGTCGCCGTAGCCCAGGGCGTTGGCGCGGGCCTTGCGCTCCGCCAGCGCGGCGGCGACCGCGTCGACGGCCCGGCGCTGGAAGCCGACGACGGCGGCGTCGAGCGCCGGCAGGAGCTCGGCATGCGCCGCGGCGAATGCCTGGCAGGCGTCGAAGAACGCGTGCGACGGGGGGGCATGGCCCTTGTTGGTCCTTTCGGCCAGGCCGTCGTTCGTGAGCCGGTGCAGTTCCTCGAACCGGCCGAGCGCGAGCGGGTCGTCCGTCGCGAAGATCCCGTCCAGCTCCGGGAGCCATTGGCCGCGGATCGTCGCCGCCTTGTAGGAGCCGCGGTTCAGCCCTGGGACGTCGCACAGCAGCGTCTCGATCTCCGCCCGACCGGCCGCCCACGCGGCCGCCGCCCGGTCGAACGCGGCCCGGCACGGCCGGGCGGCCGCGTCGATCGCCGCCCGATCCACCGCGTCCCCGCCGGGCGTCTCGGCGAGATCCGGCAGCACGCGGATCCCCGGCGTGCGCGCCGCGACCGCCGCGAGCGTGAGCACGCGCTCGACGTCGACCGCGCGCGCCGCCAGGTGCCGGACCAGCGCCTCGGGCGCCTCGTGCGTGGCCCGCACCCAGAGATCGCTCGCGATCTCGCGCAAGAGCGGCTGCTCGTCGGTCAGCAGGACCGTCTCGAACGGCACCCCGCTGTCGAACGCGTGGTCTCGCAGCACCCGCTGGCAGAAGCCGTGGATGGTGTGGATCGCCGCCGTGTCGATCTCGCGCAGCGCCGCCCGGAGGCGCTCCACGGCTGCGGGCTCCACGTCCTCCCGCCGCAGCGCCTCGCCCACCCGCGCCCGGATGCGCTCGCGCAGCTCGGCGGTGGCGGCGTGCGTGAATGTGACCACGGCGATCTGGTCGACGCCGAGGCCGCGATCGACGAGCAGGCGTTCGTAGAGCGCGGCGATGCTGTACGTCTTGCCGGTGCCGGCGCTGGCCTCGATGAGGTGCGTGCCGTGCAAGGGGAGCGTGGCGAGGTCGAGCCGGTTCACGCCGCGTCCTCGTCATCCCCCGCGCCCGCCACCACGTCCCGATGCCGCAGGAGGGGCCCGTACACCTCGCGCGCCAGCGTCTCGAACGTCGGCACGGTGCCATCGCCCACCCCCGCCGCCCGCCGGTCGACCTCGCCGAGGTCGGCGTCCCCGTAAACGAGGGCGACTTCGCGGTCATCGAGGTCGCCGTAGCCACGCCGCCAACCCCAGCCCGTCGCGGCGCGGAACGCCTTCCGGGCCGCGGCGTGGGCCTCGGCGTCGGCCTTTCCGGCGGCCAGCGCCCCGGCGAAGGCGCGCGATGCCTGCTCGAACAGCGGCACTGGCACGCGCTGGCCGAGGCGGTAGAGATCGACGAGCCCGGCCAGGTGCCGGGCGGCATCCGGCACCGGCGTGAATCGGACGACGCTCACGCCCCCACCGCGGGCTGCCCGGCCCACGAGCACGCTCGTCGCGGGCAACGGGGGCTCCGGGGTGTCCGCGAGCGGTCCCGACCACGACCCCGGCCCTGGGGCGCCGCTCGCCGCGTGCGGTCTCGTCGCTGCCATCGACTGCGCCAGCGCGCACAAGGCCAGGTGGCGCACCCACAGGTCCATCTCGATCCCCCGCCCGACCTTGGCGAAGCGCACCCACACCAGCCCGCGCGGCCACACGTCGCGCAGCGTCCCCACCACCCGCCCGGCCGGGCCGGCGGCGAGGTCGACGTGGACCGGCGCGCGCGCCGCGTCCGCCTGCCACGCCGCGGCCGCGCGGGCCATCGCCGCCAGGGTGGCCGAGAAGTCGGCGAACGCGCAGTCGCCGGGCGTGCCCGGCATCAGCAGGCCGGCCGCGCGGACGGCATCGGCGACGTCGGCCGGCGCCGTGCCGGCCAGCACCCAAGGCAGCCAGCGCTCGGCGACGGCGCGGCGCCAGGCATCGTCCACGGCCAACGGCTCGCGATCCGACAGGAGATCGTCGTCGCGCGCGCGCCAGACCCCGAGGCGGCGCCGGACCAGCGTGGCGGCCGGGTTGCGGGCGAAGCGGGCGAGGGCGTCGAGGTTCACCGCGGCGGTGTCGTCGTCCGCGGGCGGGAGGGGGCCGGGCACGAACGGCGGCGGTGCGTGGCGGGGGCTCGCCAGCGCCCGCGCGCCGGCGGCGAACCGCTCGCTGTAGCTGAACAGGCGGCCGGCCGGGTCCGCCGTGAAGTACGCGGTGCTGAACGGCTGGCTCGGGTGCCACACCACGTAGTGGTCGCGCGCGCCCGCGGCGGCGGTCTCGATCACCTCCAACAGCTCGGTGACGGCCACCGACGGGGCGCGGCGGCGGCCGTCACGAAGGTCCTGCGCGGTGCACGTGATGACCAGGCCGTCGCGCGCGGCCAGGATGGCCTCCAGGAACATGTGCCGATCGTCGTCGCGCGTCGACCGGTCCCCGATCCGCGGCTGCGCGGTCAGGAGGTCGAAGCCCGGCCGCCGGGTGAGCCGCGGGAAGGCGCCGTCGTTCATGCCGAGGAGCGCCACCACCCGGAACGGGATGCTGCGCATCGGCAAGAGCGCGCAGAACGTCACGCCCCCGCCGAGGAAGCCGTGGGGCGGTGCGTCGGCGCCGAGGTTGGCCAGCACGAGGTCCCACGCCACCGAGAGGTCGACCTGGCCGGTGAACCCGCTCGCCTCGGCCTGGGTCGCCAGCCGGTCGAGCGCGTCGCGCACGAGCTGGTGCTGCCAGGCGTTGCGCGGGCCGCGGTGCACCATTCGGGCGAGGCCGTCGCCGACGACCGCGCGCCAGTCGCCGAGGGTCCGCGGCCGGCCGGCCAGCGCGCGCAGGTCGAAGACGGCGGCGCAGGCATCCGCGAGGCGCCCGAGCAGGTCGGCGCCGCCGCCCTCGATGTCGTCGAAGGGCAGGACGCCGCGGTACAGCGTTCGATCGGCGCCCGGCATGGCGTAGCCCAGGAAGAGGCGGTCCAGGCCGAACCGCCAGGTGTTCTCGGCCAGGGCCGGCTGCCCGGCGGCGGCGCGATCCTCGGCGTCGACGGCCCAGCGGATGCCGGCGCCGTCCACCCAACGCCGCACGTCGTCGAGCTGGTCGGCGGCGATGCCGAACCGCTGGCGCACGAGGTCGACGGCCAGGAGGTCGAGCATGGCCGTGGCGGTCAGGCGTCCCTGGACGGTCGCCACCGCCGCGCTCATGGCCCCGACGACCTCGAATGCCTGGCCGGGGGCGCGGTCGGCGATGCGGTACGGGATGTAGCCCCGGTCGTGCGGCGCGACGCCGAACACGGCCTCGACGTACGGCGCGTACGCGTCGATGTCGGGCGCCATGACGGCGACGTCATGGGGCTGGATGTCGGGGTGGCGCTCGAAGATGTCCAGGAGCTGGTCGCGCAGGACCTCGACCTCGCGCATCGGCCCGTGGCAGGCGTGGACGGTGATCGAGCGGTCGGCGGGGTCGACGGCGGCGGGCGCGATCGCGAGGTCGGTAGGGGCGACGGAGGAGCCGGCGGGGTCGGGGGTGACCGTGACGGTCGCCACCGGGATGTCGGCGGGATCGTCGCTGGACGTGTCGGTGGCCGCGTCACTCGGATCGCCAGGCCGCGCCCGATTGGCCGCGATGTCCGCCTGCACGGAGGCGAGGAGCGTGCGCGGCGGGCGCGGGCCGGGTGCGGAGGATGCGGTCGACGCGGCATCGAGGTTGACCACGCGGGCGTCGCCCGTGGCCAGGAGCAAGGCGTCGAACTCGCGCGCGACGCGGCCGCACGACGCGACGAGCGGGTGCTGCGCGGCCGGGTCGAGGATCGCGTCGAGGGCGTCCGGGCCCGCGCCGTCGTCGGCGGCGGCCCGGACCGCCGCGCCCCCGTCGGCCACCGCCGGGGCGGCGGCGGGGGCGGGGGGGGGGGCGGAGAGGTGGTCGTCCACCAACCCCCCGCGCGCGGCGGACCCGTCGCGGGAGAGCCGGGGCAGGGTGGTGATGCCGAACAAGCTGACCCGCGCCGGGAAGTCGGCCCGCTCGAGCGCGGCGCGGTCGACCCGGGCGGCGAAGGCGTCGACGCAGGCGGCCATGTGGGTGGCGCCGGGTGCGGGTAGGCCGTCGTCCTGACGGGCGACGCCGCCCGTCAGGCGCCGCGTGACGGCCCGCCACAGGGCCGGCTGCCAGGCGTCGTCCGGGCCGACGCCGGCGTCCTCGCCGGCGTCCCAGGCGCGGACGAGGTCCGGCCGGTACACCACGTAGTCGTCGAAGGCCCGGGCGACGCGCTGGGCGAGCTGCATGCGCTTGACGCCGCGCGGATCGTCGGCGACGTAGCGGGCGAGCGGCGCGAAGGGCGGGGCGGCGAGGTGGGCGTCGAGCTCGGCGGCGACGGGCCAGACGAGCTGGCGGTCGTCGAAGGCGAGCACGTCGCGGTGGGCGCTGGGCCCGAGCACGGCCTTCAGCGCCCGCAGCACGACGTTGCGCGGGAAGGGGAACGCGGGGTTGGCCCAGATGCCGAGGCGCAGCGAGAGCTGCTGCGCCAGCCAGCGCTCCATGCCGAGGCTCTGCACGACGATGATCTCGGCCCGCACCGGGTCGGCGTGGGCGGGGGTGCGGACGAGGTCGGCCAGGGCGCCGAGGAGCAGCTCGGCGCGCTGGCTGCGGTGGATGATCACGGGGGTATGGTACGGGCGGTGGGGACGGGGGGCAATCGGGTCCGGCGCGATCCGGGGGACGGGTCAGCCGGGCGTTCCGGGCTCCCGACCCCGGGTCTGGTCATGCGCCGGCCGCAGGCCGCCGGGGGAGATCCTCCGCCCGCCTACGCCGCGGTCCAGCCGGCGTCGGCCGGGATGATCGTGCCGGTGATCATCTTCGACTCGTCGGACGCCAGGAAGAGCGCGAGGTGCGCGATGTCGATGGCCTTGAGCGTGGCGGGGATCGCCGCATACCACGTCTGGAAGCGCGCCGAGCCCTTGGGGTCCATCTTCGCGACGTCGACGCTCTGCATGATGTTGGTCTCGACCGCGCCGGCGGCGATGGCGTTGCAGCGCACGCCGTCGCGGGCATAGACGAACGCGGTGCTGCGGGTAAGCCCGATGAGGGCGTGCTTGGAGACCGTGTAAGCGGTCCCGGCCGCGCCGCCGCCCAGGCCCGCGACGGAGGCGGTGTTCACGATCGACCCGCCGCCCTGCCCGACCATGATCGGCACCGCCAGGCGGGTCAGGTACATCGGCCCGTTGAGGTTGACGCCGAGGACGCGCTCCCACGACGCGTTGGACATCTCGGCGACGCCCTGGTTGGTGTCCATGATGCCGGCATTGTTGCACAGGACGTCGAGGCGGCCGTATGACTGGATGGCGGCGTCGACGATCTTGGCGCAGTCGGCCTCCAGCGCCACGTTGCCCTGGACGCCGACGATGGAGCCGCCGGCCGCGGTGACCTCGCCGACCACGGCGGCGAGGGTGTCGGCATGCCACTCGGCGGCCACGACCTTCGCGCCTTCCGCGGCAAAGAGGCCTGCCATCGCGCGCCCCATGCCTGAGCCGGCGCCGGTGATGATGGCGACCTTGCTGTCGAGTCTCATGACGTGCTCCTTGTGCAACTCACGCTGAAGTGTCTACCCGTGCCGCGATTCTACCGCCCCTGACTGGCCGGCGCAACCGGATTCGGCCCTCTCGGCGTCCAGCCACGCCGCCAGCTCGGCGTTGGACAGGGCCGGCATCTTCCAATCGCCCGGCGGGATGATCGACGGTCGGTCTCGGGCGGATCGGGTCACCCCGCCCCCCACAGGACCGCCGGCAACCACACCCGCCAGTCCGAGATCGGCAGCACGCGCCCGCCGGTGGACTCCGGCGTGGCGGTCGGGTGGTGCCCGCCTGGCGTCGGCGTCCACGTCGGCCGGTGCACGATCGTTGGCGTCGCCGTGGGATGGT
>CAYQBA010000029.1:25233-32516 GCA_964415605.1 uncultured Anaerolineales bacterium
GGCGTCGGCGTCCACGTCGGCCGGTGCACGATCGTTGGCGTCGCCGTGGGATGGTGCCCATCCGGCGTGGTCGTCGGATGGTGCACGGAGGTGGGGGTCGGATGATGCCCGTCCGGCGTCGGCGTCCACGTCGGCCGGTGCACGATCGTCGGCGTCCACGTGGGGCGATGCACGACCGTCGCCGTGGGCGACGCGTGCGGGTGGGGGTCGCCGCCCGCTCCCACGTAGTAGACGTCGCTGTGGCCGCCCGCGTCCCCGGGCGCGAGGGCCGCGGCCGAGACGAAGGCCACCGCGCCGGTGTCGGCCACCGCCGGGCCCCAGCTCCGGTCGTCGCTCTGGCTCCCGTCCGCCTTGCGGCTGACCAGCCGCATGGTGCGCGCCTGCCGGTCGTGGACGTACACGTCCGGCAGCCAGTTCGTGTCGCCCGGCGTCAGCGTGTACATCGCCGACGTGAAGGCCAGGAACCGGCCGTTGGGTGAGACATCGGGCTCGGTGCTGGCCCCCGGGTGGTGGACGTCGTCGGCGGGCGTGACGTCCGTGACGGCGACGGTCTCGCCGGTCTGGCGGTCGTGCACGAAGATGTCGGCGACCCCGTTGACGTCCTTGGTCACGAGGTTGGCCGCCAAGGACGCGAAGGCGACGATCCGCCCGTCACCGGACAGCGCGGGCTCGCCGCTGGCCCCGTCCCCGGGCGTGCCGCCGGTGGCCACGCTGGCGCGCGCGACTTGGTCCGGCGCGGACAGGTCCACCACGTACACCTGCGCGCCCGTCCCCGCCGGGCCCGCCACGAGGTTGGCCGCCTCGGACGCGAACGCCACCACCCTGCCGTCGTCGGAGATGGCCGGGTCGCGCGCCGGCGCGTCCGCCGCCAGCGGGCTGACCGGGCGGATCGTGCCGGCGGCGCGATCCCACACGAACACCCGCTCGCGGCCGTCCGCCGGCGCGCCGGCCAGCGCGGCGATGGACTCGAAGACGACCCGGCCGCCGTCGGCGGAGACGGCCGGGGCGTAGCTCGCCCCGCGCCCGCCGTTGGTGTCGGCCACGACGAGCTGGACGGCGCCGGTGGCCAGCTCGTGGACGTACAGCCCGCCCCACGGGGCCGGGTCGGCCGTCAGCGCCGCGGCTGATCGAAACGCGACCCAGCCGCCGCCGGCCGAAAGCGCCGGCATGATGACGCGCCCCGGCACCTCGGCGCCGGCGGCGTCGCGGCTCACCCGCTCGGCCCGGTCGGCGGCGCGGTCGTGGACGAACACGTCGGCGGCGGTGTCGGCGTCCGGGGCAGCCAGGTTGGTCGCGACCGACTCGAACGCGACCCACCGACCGTCGGCGGAGAGCGATGCGTTGAGGCTATCGGCATCTGCAGCGGCCGTGCCGCCGGCGATGTGGCTCACGAGGCGGGGACCGGCGGCTTGCGCGTGGGCGGCCGGGGCGAAGCCGGGGCCGCCCGGGGTCCACGGCCCGGCGGTCAAGCCCGCGGCGGCCGCCGCCACGACCACGGCGATCGCCGTGATCTTCGCCGCGCCCGCCGGCACGGCCACGGCAGTCCCCCCGCCGGTACGACCCGCCCGCCCTCGACGGCGTCGATGGGTTCGGCGCGCTTCGATCGCATCCCGCCCCACATGGTCTCGCATCTCCACGACCACCTCCCGCCGCAATCGGCGTCCGTTCAGCGTTGCCGTCGGCGGCGCCCGTGCGCCGGCACCGGGTAGATGGCATCGGGGGCGGCGGGGGTCACATCGTGGGATGCGGGTTGCCTGCCGAGGGGCGTGGGATCGGCGCCATGCCGGTGGCTTGCCGTGGGGCGCGGGGTCGGCGCCAGCCCTTACTCGCCCGTGCCGCCGGCTCCGCTCAGGTCTTCCGCGAGGCTCGCCGCGTACCGATCGACGGCATGCCAGTCGGTGAACTCGTAGTCGCCGGACGTGTCGGTGGGGCCGCCCTGGCTGCGGCTGATCAGCTTCATGATGAATCGCGTGATGGGGTCGTAGCGCCGGAAGCGGAGCGCGCCCGCGAAGGCGGCGGTCCAGCGGGGGCGCCAGCCGGTCTCGGCCAGGAGGTCCCGCACGTGCTGCTCGGCCTCGGCGCGCCACGCGGCATCGGTTTCCGGGGCCCCGCCGCTGACCGAGGCGAAGGCGGTCGGGCGGTCGTTCAAGGTGGCGGCGTGGCGTTTGACGAAGTCGCGGATGTAGGCCTGGTAGCGGCCGACGACGATCGACGCGGCGACGACGACGGCATCGTAGTCTTCGACGGCCAGGGCGGCGGGCAGGGCGTCGCCCTTGAAGATGGTGACGGCGTGCCCGCGAGCTTGCAGGGCGGCGGCGATCCGGCGGAGGACGGCCTCGGCTTGGCCGTAGTTCGAGCCGTAGATGGCGAGGATCTTCATGGGGTGCTCCTTGGTCGGGCGCTGGTGGCTCTGGCTAGCAACCCGTGCTCCCGATGTCGCCTGGAGCGTTGGGCAGGATGCCGCAGGTGGGTCGCTCGATCCTTCGTGTGCTCACATCCTGTTCCCACGCGACCATCAGAACCTTGGACATCCCAGGGGGTGCGGGCAGGATGCCCGCGCCCCAGGATGCCGGACAGGATCGTCCGGGCACCTGACGATGGCCCGTCCGAGGCGTCGCACCGCTACAGGCCTTCAACACGCCAGATCGCGGTGGCCTGCTTAGCCAGCCACGCTTGTCGGTTCGCGATGCGTTCCGGTGTCCAGGTCTCGTAGTGGTCGGCGACGTGACGGGTGATCGCAAACTCTGATTCCGCGTACACCCTCCGCTTGTCATCAAACGCCGCGTTCCCGACAGCGCGATTCTCTGCCGACTTGAGTGGTGTCATATTGCCTAGCCTATAGATCGAGCGATCAGCTTGGTCGTCGCTGAATGTATCCCAGCGATCACCAGGGTGCTCGGGAAGGATGTGCTCGATGGAGTACCGATCGGTGTCGGCGTCAAACTGACCCCCGGACACATGATGTTCAATCGCGAAGAGGATGTGGCGTACGACGCGACGATTCCTTGGGGTTGTGGTACGCAGCTGCTTCTCGGTGAAAGCAGAGCGGAATTCCCCATCCGATGGATAGACTTGTCGGAGAGACCTCACGACGTCGGTCGCTTGTCTCAAGCTACCGCTGGTGATCTTCTCGGCCACTGCGTTGAACACACGTTCCTGTTCGTTCGGTGTAAGATTGCCGATGACATTATACCGGAAAGCAATAATGGAACAGGCGCGCAACACGCTGTTGAAGTCATCTGAGGTAAAGACTCGATAGGCGGCAAGCAACAGTGAGTATGGCTGCCGGACGCCATACATCGCCAAGTCGCCGATATGACGCTTCTGATCAACCGTCCAGAGTGCGGCATCCGATTCGCTCAGCGCGGCATAGACGTCTGCTTCTTGATCAAGATCGCGAAGCAATGCAAACACGGCGGCCTTGTCGTTGACCTTGGCTCGAATGGCCTTAAACAGCTCAGCATGTCGGGTCAAGGGGTTTCGGCTGTTCCAGTATACGCGCAGGAAGTCGGGGACGCTCTCACTGCCGAGCTTGCCGACAACTGCCTCCCACTGCTCTTCGATCGTGCGCATCTCGTGTTCGTGGCTGCCCGCGCTGTGTGCCACGCTGAACAGATAATTCTTCAGGAGATCGGTGGATGACAATCGAACACCACGGGAGTTGAGTGTCTCGAAGACCTTGTAAGCGTTGAGTTCATCGGTTACACGAATAACGGTGAAGAAGAGTCGATCGGCAACGGTGTCGATGAATCGGGCGAGGTCAGCGCCATCACGTGACGGGGCAATCTCCTGTTGGATGCGTGCGTCGAACCACTCGAAGCTCTTGCGAAGTAGGTGCTCTGATGCCCTGAGGTTGCGTTTCGGAAGCCTGGGTGCCAGGGGAACGAGGTAGGTCTGATAGTATCTATCGTTGTGGCGATTCAGGATTAACTTGGATGACGGCACGAGCGTGACTGGATCGAGAAAGCCGATGTAGGTCTTGCGCAACTCCTCGACCCGACGACGGTTGTTGTCCGGTTCGACGCCATCGACGATCAGGCGATCGAGGTTCTTGAGAGCGGCCAAGATGATGAGGCTCAATGTAGTCAGTCTTTGCTGGCCGTCGATGACATTGAAATGGCGTTCGTCGGTGGACTGTAGAACGATGTAACCCATGTAATGTCCAGCTTCATCGGTCGGCCCTCGCAACGCCACGAGATCCTGCCACAAATCGTCCCACTCCTCCTCTGTCCAAGAGTAATCGCGCTGGAACATGGGCACGCTGTACACCAAGCCATTGCCCATAAATTGGCGGTAGGTTTGGTTCGCTGTGTTGAAGTTGGTGATGGCCACGCATTGCTCCTGTCAGGGCCGGTCTACCGGGTCCGAGGCTGGCTGCGCGATGGTCTTCATTCTAGCGCGTGATGGGGTCGTGACGCCGGTGGCAAAGCGCGCCCCCGAAGGTGGCGGCCCGGCGGGGCGGCCAGCCGGTCTCGGTGACGGGTGAGATCACTGTCGATCCCCATTCCCCGTCCCCCCGCCTCCCGTCATCACCCGCCCCTCCCCCACGGCAGCCACACCCGCTCCCCCGGCCGCGGCGCATACCCGCAACTCGGCAGCGCCCACATGTCCACCACGCGCGTCACCGTGACCGCCCGGTCGAGCCAGTGTGGGAACCGCGCGGGCGCCGGCGGCGATACGCTGCCCTCGAAACGCGCCCAGGCCCAGCCCGACCGGCCGGCCGGGCCGCTGTCGCGATACGTCGGGTAGAGCGCGCGGTAGCGGGCCTCGAAGTCCGAGCCCGACGGGGCGAAGAGGAACCACTCGTCCCCCTCGCGCGGGCAGCGCCCGCCCGGCGCGAACCGCGAGTGCTCGAAGTTGGCCCAGTACAGCCCCTCGAAGCCTTCCGTGAAGCCCGGCGGCGTGCCCGCCCCGAACACCCACAGCCCCGTCAAGTCGCCCGCGGCGTAGACCTCCCAGCCCGCCGCCACCACGAACCCGCCCGTGGCAACCGACACCATTGCCTGCGAGGCGATCTGCCCGACGCCGGGGATGGCACGAACCCCCAACGATCGCGGCGCCGCGGGGTCGCGCACGTCGATCGTCTCGAGAGAGTCGTACCCGCCAGCATAGACCACGTCGCCGCGGACCACCGGGTCATGCACCTCGCCCCATTCCGCCAGATCAAGCGTCCCGCGCCAGCGCAGGCCCGCCGGATCCTCGGCGTCGGCCACGTGCAGGCGGTTCTCGGCGTCGCGCACGAAGAGGCGCCCTCCCGCCGTGGTCAGCGCGAGCGCCGGCGCCGACAGCGTCAGGCTCGCAACCTCCGTCAAGACTGGTCCGTCCGCCGACAGCACGAGCGTGTAGGCCCGCACGCGCGGCGGATCCTCGGCGGTCCCCGCGAACGCACGCCCGCCGCCGGCGGCAACGCTTAGGAAGCTCCCGGCGACCCGGCTGATCTCCGACGGCCGGCCGGCGTCCGAGATGTCGAAGACCCGCAGCGCCCCAGGCTCGGACGACCCTTCCCCGTCGACCGGCATGTCCGCGACCCACAGCCGATCCCCGTCCACCGCGAGATCGGACATCGTCCCGACGGCGGGGAACCGTCCCGCGTCACGCGGCGCGGCCGGGGCGCGGGCGTCGACGACCCGCGCCTCCGAGACGCGCCGCCGCTCCTCGCCATCTCCGACTGATCGCTGGGTGATCACGTAGGCCCAGCCCGAGCGCACGGCGATGGCGCGCGCGATGTTCAGGGCGCCCAGGTCGAGGGTGGAGACGATCCCCTGCCCCGGCACCACGAACGTCAGCTCGCTCTCGAACCCGAACGCCGTGCCCTGCACCACCAGCCCCGGCTCCGCCGCCAGCGCCTCGGTGATGCGCCGGCCCCCGATCAGCGGCCCGCGGGATCGCGGCTGGTCGGGCCGCGCCAGGTCGACGATCCCCATGCCCCGGGTCATCGAGGCGACCACCCCGACCCCGTCGCCAACGGCGAACTCGTCCGTCGCGCCCGGGAACCGTGTTTGCCCCAGGAGCAGGGGCGCCGCCGGGCGGCGGACGTCGAACACCCGGACGACGGTCCGGCCCTCGAAGAAGCCCACGCTCTCGGTCGTGACGACGTACAGCAACCCGTCCCGCCATGTCGGCGCCGCGGTCCACGCGCAGCGGCCGTCGCCAGTGGGCTCCGGGGTGGGCGTTGGACCTGGGCCTGGCACGGGCGTGGGGGGCGTGGCCAAGTCGACCTGGCCGATCAGCGCCGGAGCGCCCGGATCCGCCAGGCTGTACACCGCGAGGTTCTCACAGCTCGCGACGAACGCATGGCCATCGCCGGCGGTGACCGTCTCGGCCCGGTCGCCGAGCAGCACGCGCGCCGCGGGCCGCGGCGTCGACGGCGACGCGACGTCGATCGCGCTCAGGAACCGGTCGCCGGACTCGCGGTCGCGCGTGACGGCGTACGCGAAGCCGCCGGACACGGCCAGGCCGCTCACCGCGCCGCCGGCAGGGGTGTCGCCGGCCATGACGGGGGCGGCGGGGCGGGAGACGTCGATCAGCCGTACGTGGTCGTCGCCCGCTTCGCTGTCGGCGATCACGAGATGGCGCTCGTCGAAGGCCGCCAGCTCCAACGCGCGCGCGCGGATCCCTGTCGGGCCGGCTGACGTGTCGCCGGGTAAGTCGAGCGACCCGGCCAAGTTGAGGTGTGGATCCAGTACGACCAACCGCACGCGCGTCGTCTCGTCCGACCCGACGGCGCGGTCCCAGTCCATGAGGCCGTAGGTCCACGCACCGCGCCGGACCATGCGCGCGAGGTTGCCCGGCAGGAGCGACGGGCGGCCGGCGATCGACGGGCCGCTTCGCACCAACCGCGGCGCGGATGGGTCGGACAGGTCGTAGGCGTGAACGCGGAAGCCATGGCTCGTCAGCGCCTCGTCACCGGCGACGGCGACGCCGCCGACATGGCCGCCGATGCGATCGGTGAGCACAAGGCCGTCCGGCACGGGGGGCGGGGGATCGTCGGCGGGAGCGTGCGGGGCGAAGGGGACGCTGGCGGATGGGGCGGCGGCTGAAGCGGCAGGCGCGGGGGGCGGGGCGGCCGCGGGCGCGGGCGGCGCGGTCGCGAGCCATACCGCCAGGACGACGGCGGTGGCACGGGCCAACCTGTGCAGGGCATGCGGGGTGCGCATCACGGACCCTCCTCGCGGTCTGGTAGCGATGACGCTCCGAGTCCGATAGAGGATACCGACGCGGGCAGGCGCGGGGAAGTCGTCATGTTCGTTGCGTCCATCGGCGTGCGGCTGGGTTGGGGTCAA
>CAYQBA010000030.1:0-23084 GCA_964415605.1 uncultured Anaerolineales bacterium
GGCGGTGCGGCCGCGTGGGACCAGGCCCGGCGCGCGGCGGGTGCCGCGGATGCCAACGGCGCGCGAGGCGGCGCGCGCGCCGGGCGCGCGCCCAGTCAGGACGCCGTCAGCGGCGCCCAGAAGGCGCACAAGTACATCGACTACCTCTGCCGGCTAAAGATCTGGGGCTTCGAAAACGTGCCGCTGGACGCGCTCCTGCGCCCGATGACGCTCTCGACCGTCGACCTGGCCGGCGTGGACCGCAAGCTCGCGGACTTCGTCGTCGCCAAGATCGTCGGCGACATCTGGAAGCAGGCGACGCGCGACGGCCTCCCGCGCCCCGTGTTCCTCGTCCTCGAGGAGGCGCACAACTTCGTCCCGGCCGGCGCCGACGGCGGTCAGGCGGCGTGGTGGCTCAAGCGCATCGCCAGCGAGGGCCGCAAGTTCGGCCTGTTCCTCGTGCTGGTCACGCAGCGCCCGTACCGCGTGCACCAGGACACGCTCTCGCAGTGCGGCAGCCAGGTCATCATGCGGCTGACCAACCCCGAGGACCAGAACGCCATCCGCCGCGCCTCGGAGAGCATCTCCGAAGGGCTTCTGGCCGATCTTCCGGGGCTCAACGTCGGCGAGGCGGTCATCCTCGGCAACCTCGTGCGGGTCCCGGTGATGGTGCGCATCCGCCCGCGCGCCAGCGCCGAAGGCGGCAGCGACATCGACCTCGTGAAGAAGCTCGAGCTGGCGCGGGCCGAGGCCGGCGTGGACCGCTACGTGGCGCGCGACGCGGCCGAGCGCGCCGCGCGCGGGCGGTCGCCGTGGCGGGAGGACGTGTGATCACGATCGTCTTCGCCGCCGACAGCCACCTCAACAAGCACTACGCCCGCATGACGCCGGACCAGCTGACGGCCCGGCGCGACCGGCTGCGCGGTGCGTGGAAGGAGACCGTCGACTTCGCCCTGGCCCAGCGGGCGGACCTCTACGTCCACGGGGGCGACCTGTTCGACGGCCCGAACCCGCGCACCGCCGAGCTCATCTGGACCACCGACCAGTTCCAGCGGCTGGCCGACGCCGGCATCCACGTGCTCCTGATCGGCGGCAACCACGACATCCCCAAGTCGCGCCTGGCCGGCGCCACGCCGCAGCGGCTGTTCGACACCGCCCGGCTGGCGCACGTGTTCACCGACCCCACCGCGCCGACGTGGTGGGTGCGCGACATCGGCGGCATCCGGCTTGCCGTCGGCGGGCTGCCCCCGGACCCGCGCCTGGCCCGCGATGCCGATCCGCTGGCCGAGCTGGCCGCCCCGGTGGCGCCGCCGCCGGCCGACTGCGTGCTGCTCGTCACGCACTACGCCGTCGAGGGCACGCTCCACCCGTCGGCCGACGAGCCGGTCATCCGCAAGGCCTCGATCGCGGCGCTCGAGGGCGTCGTCGACTGCGTGCTGGTCGGCCACGTCCACACGGCGCGCGAGCTGGCGATCGGCGGCGTGAAGGTGGTCTTCCCCGGCCCGACCGAGCGTCTCACCTTCGGCGAGCTCGACGTGCGCTGCGGCTTCTCGGTCTTGACCATCGAGGGCCGGCGCCCGAGCCGCGTGACGGCCCGGCGCATCCACATCGACCCGCAGCCGATGCGCCGCGAGACCGTGCGCGCCACCGACATCCCCGCCGACGGCCCGACCGCCTGGCTGGTCGACCGCGTGCGGTCGTGGTCGGCACCCGACCAGATCCTCCAGGTGCGCGTCGAGGGCCCGCTGCCGCGCGCCACCTACCAGGCGCTGCGCTTCCTCGACGTGTGGCAGGTAGGGCACGACCTCAACTTCTACTTCGACCTCGACCGGCACCTGTTGTCGGTGGAGGTCGACGCGCCCGGCGACCTGGCCCACGCCGGCGGGCAGCGCGTGAGCCCGCGGGCCGAGATCGCACGGGTGGCCGACGGGTTCGCGGCGGGAGCGGCGAGCGCCGACGAGCGCGAGCTCGTCGCGGCCGCGCGCGACCTCGTGCTCGAGCACTACGGCGTGCCGGCCCTCGAGGACGCATGAACGCCTACTCCGTCAGCGGCCTCACCGCCTACATCAAGTCGCTCTTCGACGAGGATCCCGAGCTCGGCGACGTCTGGGTCGAGGGCGAGGTCAGCAACTGCCGACCCGCCGCCAGCGGGCACTGGTACTTCGTGCTCAAGGACGACGGCGCCACCGTCAACTGCGTGATCTGGCGGGGTCAGGCGGCGGTGATGGCGACGCTGCCGGCGGATGGCCGGCGTTTCCTGATGCATGGCGGGGTGTCGGTATATGGGCCATCCGGCCGATATCAGTACTACGTGGACCACTGCGAGCCGGCCGGCCAGGGAGATCTGCATCAGCAGTTCGAGGCCTTGAAGGCGCGGCTGGCGGAAGAGGGGCTCTTCGACGCGAGCCGCAAGCGGCCGCTGCCGCCGTTTCCGACGCGGATCGGCATCGTCACCAGCCGCCAGGCGGCGGCGCTGCGCGACATCTGCAACGTCCTGGCCCGCCGCTGGCCGGTGGCCGAGGTGTTTGTGGCGCCGACCCTGGTGCAAGGCGACGCGGCGCCGGAGCAGATCGTGGCCGCGCTCGACGCCATCGCCCGCGCCGGCGTCGACGTGGTGCTGCTCGCGCGCGGCGGGGGCAGCCTGGAAGACCTGTGGGCGTTCAACGACGAGCAAGTGGCCCGCGCGATCGCCGCGTGTCCGGTGCCGGTGGTCTGCGGGGTCGGGCACGAGATCGACTTCACGATCGCCGACTTCGCGGCCGACGTGCGGGCGCCGACGCCCTCGGCCGCGGCCGAGCTGGCCACGCCGGACGGGCGGGAGCTGCGGCTGGCCATCGACGACCGACGCCTGCGCCTCGATCGCGGCATGGCCGACCGGATCGACGCTCACCGGGAGGGCGTCGATCGGCTGGCCCATCGGCTGCGCCTGGCGGCGCCGGAGCGCACGATCCGCGACCTCGGGGCGCGGGCCGAGGCGCTGCACGCCCGGCTCGACCGGGCCGTGGGCGCCCGCTTGCGCCTGGCGCGGGCCGACCTCGATGGCCGCGCCCGGCGCCTGGCGGCACTCAGCCCGGAGGCGACGCTCCGGCGCGGCTATGCGCACGTCAGCCGCGCGCGCGACGGGCGGGCCGTGGCGGCGGTCGGCGACGTGCGATCGGGCGAGGCGATCCGCGTGCGGGTGATCGACGGGGCGTTCGACGCCGTGGTCACCGGGCAGGGGCGGTTGTTCGACTGACAGGACAAGGGGAGAGGGGTACCGATGGGACGCAGCGAAACGAAGGGCGCGACGGGTCAGGATGCGGCCTCGCTCGGCTTCGAGCAGGCCTATCGCGAGCTCGACGAGATCGTTGCGCGGCTCGAAGCGGACGATATGACGCTGGATGCCTCGCTGGCGCTCTACGAGCGCGGGGTGGCGCTCTCCAGGCGCTGCGCCGACCTCCTGGCCGCGGCCGATCTCCGGGTGCGCGAGGTCGACGGCCGCGGACGCGATGCGGGGCCCGTCGAGCTGGATCAGCGCTAGCCGCGCGCGGTGTCCCGGGCACAACGGGGCTCGTGGACTCTTGATCCGAATGCAAACAGCCGGTCCGTTGTGGACCGGCTGTCTCGACGTTCTGCGCTGGACGGGGGATGGCGGCTGGGGGAGAGCCAGCCTCAGGCCTGACTGCGCATCGATGCCCGCACCGCCCCGGCCACCACCGGCACTGGCCGGCGCCTGAGGTTGGGGATGGTCAAGCGCGACGCCAACGCGGGCTCGGGATGGTCCTCGAGGGTACCCCCGAAGACGATCGCGCGGATCAGCCGAAGGCGATTGCGGTGCAGCTGGCGCTGCAGATCGGTGAGTGGGCTGTCGGCGAAGCCGTCAGCAAGCATGATACACCTCCAAGCGGTTCAAGGTTAGCGATCCAGCGCCGCGTGCACCGCGCGTCTCTGCAGACCCGCGTGCGCTGAAGCATCAACGATACGTCGCCTCTTTCGTCGAGGCCACTTTCAACTATTCATTACGACGTTCGAATCCCCCCGGTTGTTACGATCGCGTTGACGATCCGCCGGGTTGGGGTTACCCTTCGGCCACCGCGCCCGCTCCTCGCCACCGGGGGTCTTGACCATGCTTGTCCACTCGCCCGTTTCCCGAGACCGGGCGCGCAAGCGTTCACCCTTCCGCCGCCGCGCCGCCTTCGCCGCCGCCATCACCAGCTTTGCCACGGCATGGCTCGGCCAGGCGGCGACAGTCCGGCCGGCGGCTCCCGTCGCCGCCGGGGCCATCGATCCGTCGCCCGCCCGCCGCTACATCGTGATGCTGGCCGATCCGCCGCTCGCGGGGTACCGGGGCGGCATTGCCGGCCTGGCGCCGACCGCGTTGGATGCGGGGATGGAGCGGCATAGGTGGATGCCGCTGGCGATGGCGCCCCTCGGCGCCGCCTGGCGGCAGGCGCGCCGCACGGCCCACCTCGACGTCGACACCCCGGCGGCACGGGCCTACGCCGCGCACCTCACGGCCGCCCAAGATCGCGCCATCGCCGCGCTTCGCGCCTGGGCGCCGGGGGCGCGCGTCGACTGGCGCTACCGCTACGCCTTCAACGGCTTTGCGGTCAAGGTCACGCCGACGCAGGCGATGCGCCTGATGCGCCTGCCGGGCGTGGCGGCGGTTCATGCCGCGGAGCACCTCCGCCCGGAGATGGACTCGACCCTTCGGTTGATCCACGCGGCGGAGGCATGGCGGCAAGCCGGCGGCGTGGAGGAGGCCGGCCTGGGAGTCCGCATCGCCATCGTGGACACCGGCATGGATGCGACCCACCCCTTCGTCAACGACGAGGGCATGCCCCCCGCGCCCGACGGCTTCCCCGCGGCGACGCTGCATCTGCGCGACGGCACGGTCCTGGACTACCCCGATCGCGCGCGGTACGCCAACGGCAAGCTCATCGCCGCCCGCACGTTCCCGTCACCCGAGATGCTCGAGGGCCTCACGCCCGCGCAGGCGCTGGCGCGGTTCACGCCGTTCAGCGGCGGGCACGGGATGCACGTCGGCGGCATCGCCGGCGGCCGGCGGGTCACGCACCTGTTGCCGCTGGCGTGGGGCGAGGTGGCGCCGGTCACGTTGTCCGGCGTGGCGCCCATGGCCTGGCTGCTGAACTACAAGTACGACTTCTCGACCGGCGCCGAGTATGCCCAGGGCACCAACCTGGCCGGCACGCCCGAGCTCATCGCGATGCTCGACCAGATGATCGTCGACCAGGTCGACGTGCTCAACATGTCGGAAGGGCACGTGACGTTCCTGATCGACCACCCGGCCAGCCACCCGCTGGCGGTGGCATTCGATCACGCCGCGGACGCCGGCATCGTGCCGGTGTTCTCGGCCGGGAACGCCGGCGCGAACGGCCGGGTGTCGCTGTCCGGGGCGTTCAAACACTCGGCCAAGGTGATCACGGTCGCCAACACATCCACCACGGCATCGGTCGACCTCACGGTGCGGCTGTCCGGAGCCGGCGCGCCCGCGCCCGAGCTCGTGGTCGCGCCCCGCGGCACCCTTGCCGTGACGACGCCGATCACCGCGCCGCTGTTCCTCGCGCCCGACGGCGGTTGCGCGCCGGACGGGCGGGCGCTGGGCACCATCGCCGTGGCGGTGCGCAATGGCGAGGGTGCGTGCACTTACGCCGAGCGCGCCGAAGCGCAGCGCGAGGCGGGCGCGGTCGCCGTCCTCTACTACTACGACGATCGCGCGAACGGCGGCCTGTCCACCACCCCGGTCGCCTTGCCGGCCGTGGCGGTCGGGACCGCCGGCGGCACCACGTTGGTCGCGTGGCTGCGCGGGGCGCCGCCCGATGCGGGGGCGACCATCGTCCCCGGTGTGACGCGCGGCTACGGCGAGGTGCCGGACATCCTGGCCGGCTCGTCCAGCCAGGGACCGAGCCTGGATTGGGGCATCAAGCCGGACCTCGCCGCGCCCGGCACGGGCGTCCTGTCCAGCTTCTCGTCCGGCACCGAGGCCCAGTCGAGCCCGTACTTCGGGACGGCCAGCGGCACGAGCATGTCCGCCCCGCACGTGGCCGGCGCGGCCGGCCTGATCCGATCGGCGCATCCCGATTGGCCAGCCGCGATGGTGCGCGGCACGTTGATCAACACCTCGGCGCGCACCGTGCGGGTGGCGGCCCCCGGAGCGCCGCCGCGCGACGCGCTGCCCACCGAAGGCGGCCCAGGCCGGCTCGATCTCACGCGGGCGCTCGATCCGGGCGCGTTCCTCGCGCCTCCGACGGTGAGCTTCGGCAAGCTGGGGGCCGGCGCGCCCGGAGCGCGGACCGTGATCGTGACGAGCGCGCTGCCCGAGGCGGCCGAATGGTCGGTCGAGGTCCAGCCGCTGGGTGGCGATGGGCGCGTGATCGTGCGACCCGACCGGTTGACCGTCACGCCCACGGGCGTGCACGTGCTGTCGGCGACCCTGGCGACGGACGGGTTGGCCGAGTCCGAGCACTGGGGCGACATCGTGCTGCGGCAGAGCGGCGCCGAGCGAACCCTCAGGCTGCCGTATTACGCCTATGTCGACACGCCTGCGCGGCACAAGGACGTGCTGCTCGTCAACTGGACGATGGGCAGCACGCCCGACCACGGCGCGTTCTACACGGCGGCGCTCGACGCCGTGGGGTTGACCTACGACGTCTGGTGGGTGGATGAAGATCCCGCCAACGCCGCGCGCGGCGCCGTGCGCGCGCACCCGCCCTTCGAGGTTCTCCAGCGCTACGACCTCGTCGTCCTCAACACGAACCTCAGCCGTGTGGCCTTGCAGGAGGCGTTCGCGGGCTCCTACCAGTACTTCAACCACCTGCTCGCCGGCGGCAACCTGTTGATCGCCGGGCAGGGGCCGCAAGGCTGGTGGACCGTCGGCCAGCGCCAGACCCAGCAGGGCGCGAGTCAGAACGCCGGCTGCGACATGTGCCTCAGCCGCTACATGGCCGGGTTCCAGTTCGGCATCACGGCCACGCTGACCGGCCGACTTCTGGCCTGGCCGGAACGGCCGGCGGAGCCCGAGACCACGGTGGTGCTCCAGCCGCACCCGGGTGGCGGGGCGCCGTTCGCCTACGCGCTGGACATCTCCACCGGCCGTCTGGCAAAGGACGGGGCCGCCGGCAACCAGTATCGCTTCGCCTCGGGCGGCCTGCTCGGCCCGTACGACCCCGCCCGCGAGTACCCCTACACCGAGGGCGTGTTCGACCGCGTCCGGCCGTGGGCCCGGCCGCTGTGGGCCTACGATGGCCGGGTGGTCGGAACGTATGTCGCTGGCCGCCAGCATCCCGAGGCCGACATCCGCTGGAACGCGATGTACTGGGGCTTCGGCCTGGAGGGCGTCGGTGGCGCGGGGCCCGGGACGGCGGACCGGGCCCGGCTGCTCGGCGACGCGTTCAACTTCCTGGCGCGCAACCTGTGGATCGCCGGGGTGCGGGAGATGGTTGCCGACGCAGGGCTCAGGCAACGCCTCGCGTTCGTCTGGCCGCCGGAGGCCCGGATCCCGGACATCGGGAGCGTCGAGATCGACTGGGGCGATGGGTCCGCCGTGGAGACCCTGACGTTGGCCCCGCCCATCGCGGCGGATCGCGTGACCTTGCAGCACACCTTCCCGCGGCCGGGCGCGTTCAACGTGCGCATCGCGGCGATCCCGGTGGCCGGTGCGGCCCCGCTGCACGGCGCGGTGCGTGTGAGCGTCGGCCGTGGCGGCCCCTCGCTCTGGCTGCCGTGGGCGAGTGGCGGCGACGGCTTTGCGGTGCGGGACTGACGCCGGAGGCGGCCGGCACGGGTGGGCGCGGGTGACACGGCGATCGGGGTCATGACCCCGAGCCGATGGGGTGATCGATGCGCGCGGCGGCGCCCGACGGCGCGCCTCATCCGTCGGCGCGGCGGGGCTATCGTGGGAAATCGGCCTTGATCGCCGGCCGCTTCCCGGGCGCTCACGCGACGTCCCGCGGCCGGTACTGGAGCGCCTCGGCCAGGTGATCCGGCGCGATGTGCAGGTCGCCGGCCATGTCGGCGATGGTGCGGGCGAGCTTGAGCACGCGGTGATAGGCCCGCGCCGAGAGCCCGAGCTGCCGCATCGCGGCCCGGAGCAACGCCCGGCACTCCCCGGTCAGCGCGCAGTGGGCGCGGATGTCGGCGGCGGTCATCGACCCGTTGCAGCGCGTGCTCGTCGCGCGACGGCCGGGGCCCCAGCGCCCCGCGGTGTCCGGCGCCCCCGGCGGCGCCAACCGCGCCGCCTGGATCGCGCGGGCGGCCACCACACGCGCACGCACGTCGGCGGACGACTCGGCCGGATGGTCGTCCATCAGCTTGGCCTCGTCGACGCGCGGCACCTCGAGGTGCAAGTCGATCCGATCGAGCAGCGGGCCGCTGATCCGCCGCGCGTAGCGCTGGACGGCGGCCAAGGCGCAGGTGCAGGCCCGCCGCGTGTCGCCGAGATAGCCGCACGGGCAGGGGTTGCGCGCGGCCACGAGCATGAAGCTCGCCGGGAAGGTCGCCGAGCCCGACGCGCGCGCGATGGTGATCTGGCGGTCCTCGAGCGGCTGGCGCAGGGACTCCAGGAGCCGGGCGCCGAACTCCGGGAGCTCGTCGAGGAAGAGCACGCCGTGATGCGCCAGCGAGACCTCGCCGGGGCGGGGGATCGGGCCGCCCCCCAGGAGGCCGGCGCTGCTGATGGTGTGGTGCGGGCTCCGGAACGGGCGCTCGCGGATCAGCGGCGCATTGGGCTCGAGGATCCCGGCGACCGAGCCCACCGCCGTCACGTCGAGCGCCTCCTCGGGCAGGAGCGGCGGCAGGATCGACGGCAGGCAATGGGCCAGCATCGTCTTTCCCGAGCCGGGCGGGCCCGACATCAGGAGGTTGTGGCCCCCGGCGGCCGCGATCTCCAGCGCCCGGCGCGCATGCTCCTGGCCGCGCACATGCGCCAGGTCCACCGCGTACGCCGGTGCGGCGGCGCGCCAGTCGGGCGGCGCGACAACCGGCAGCGGCCGGTCGCCGGCGAGGTGGAGGACCAGCCCGGCCACGTCCGGTGCCGCCACCACCTCGATGCCGGGGACCAGGCCGGCCTCGGTCGCGTTGGCGGCGGGCACGATCAGGCGCCCGAAGCCCCGGGCGCGGGCCGTCGCCGCGATCGGCAGCACGCCTTGCGCCGGCCGCACGGTGCCGTCGAGCGCGATCTCACCGACGACGAGGGTGCCCGACAGGTCTGCCCGCAGCTGCTCGCTCGCCTGCAGGATGCCGAGCGCGATCGGGAGGTCGTAGGCCGGGCCGGCCTTGCGGACGTCGGCCGGCGCGAGGTTGACGGTGATCCGCGCCGCGGGATAGCGGAAGCCCGCGTTGCGCAGCGCCGCGTAGAGCCGGTCCTTGCTCTCGCGGACGGCGGGATCGGGCAGCCCGACGATGGTCGTGTGCGGCAGGCCGTGATGGATGTCGACCTCGACCTGGACGATCTCGCCATCGAGGCCGGTCAGCGCACAACTCCAGGCTTGCGCGAGCATGGGCTAACCCTGGCTCACCGCAGGGCCGTGGCACGCCGACTCGCCGGGCCGGCCGCGCGCGGGGCGGGGGCGCGGTGGGGAAACGGCGTCCCACGGTTCTGGGGGTGACTTGGAGGCAGGGGCATGCGCACAGGATAGTCGGGTCGGCGCCTGCTCGCGAGAGGCGCCGCGCCAGGCTGGCGACACGATCGCGACAAACCGGCGCCCACCCGGCGCCGAGGCGCCGTGCACCCGGCGGGGAGTCGGGTTCCCGGGCATGCCCGAATGCGGTATACTGTCGAGCAAGCGGCGATCCTGTGGTATCATTTTGATTAAGGCCCGCTCGTCAGGACCGCGGAGGTCGACCATGATCACCCTGACTGCCCCCCCGCCGGCTAGGCCCGCGCCCGAGGCGCCGCCCGCCTCCAATGGCCACACCGACCCGCCACGGGGCGAGATCATCTATCGGGTGCGGGGCGGCACGCCGCTGCGCGGCGCCGTCACCGTCAACGGCGCCAAGAACGCGGCCCTGCCCATCATCGCCGCCACGCTGTTGACCGAAGACCCGTGCATCGTCGAGAACCTGCCGGCCACGGCCGACATCCTGGTGATGCTCGAGGTGTTGCGCCATCTGGGCGCCGAAGCCGCCTTCGACGCGAGCGGACGGTTGACGGTGCGGGCGGCCAACATCCGCAGCCGCACCACGCCCGAGGATCTCGCCCGCCGCCTGCGCGGGAGCTTCCTCGTGATGGGCCCGCTCCTCGCCCGCTTCGGCCAGGCCAGCGCCCCACGGCCCGGCGGCTGCAAGATCGGCGCGCGGCCCATCGACGTGCCCGTCAAGGGGTTCAGCCAGCTCGGAGCCCAGGTCGCGGCCGTCGACGAGCGTTTCTCGGCCAGCGGTAAGCTCACCGGGGCGAGCCTCGTGTTGGACTACCCGAGCCACACCGGCACCGAGAACCTGATCATGGCCGCCGTGCTGGCGGATGGCATCACGATCATCGAGAACGCGAGCACGGAGCCCGAGGTGTACGACCTCGTCGCGTTCCTGCAGTCCATGGGCGCGCGGATCGCGTGGACCGGGCCGGCCACCGTGGCGATCCAGGGCGTGTCGCGCCTGCACGGCACGGTGTACCGGCTGATGCCCGATCGGCTCGAGGCCGGCACTTACCTCATCGCGGCCGCCATCACGGGCGGCGATGTCCGGGTGCAGCGCGTGGTGCCGCGCCACCTGCACGCCGTGACGGCCAAGCTCGAGGAGGCCGGCGCCAGCGTGGAGCAGGGCGATCACTGGGTCCGCGTGCGGGTGGACCGCCCCCTCGCGGCGGTCGACATCCACACCTACCTCTACCCGGGGTTCCCGACCGACCTCCAACAGCCGTTCGGCGCCCTGTTGACCCAGGCGGTCGGCGAGAGCCTGGTCCAGGAGACGATGTTCGAGGATCGCCTGCGCTATACGGACGAGCTGGCGCGCATGGGCGCCAACGTGTCGCGCCAGGGCCAGATCGCGTGCATCCGCGGCCCTTCGCGTCTCCACGGCGCCGAAGTATGGGCCCTCGATCTCCGCGCCGGGGCGGCCGTCGTGCTGGCCGGCCTCGTGGCCGATGGCGAGACCCTCGTCCGCGACGGTCAGTACATCGAGCGCGGCTACTGTGGCTTTGCCGAGACGCTGCAGGATCTCGGCGCCGACGTGGTCGTCGAGGGGCGGGGGGACGCTGCCTGACCCCTGCGGGGGGCGCGGCAATGGATCGCCGCGCGGCGGGCCGGGAAGTTGCCGGGCGGGGTGCGCATGGCTAGAGTTGGGGCCGGTCCGGCGCGCCTGCGCGTGACCCCACGGTGCGACACGCCGCGACGACGGCCACGGAGGAGAGATGTTCACGCGCCATATCGGCATCGACCTCGGCACGGTCAACGTGCTGGTGCACGAACGCGGCCGCGGGATCGTGCTGAAGGAGCCATCGGTCGTCGCGATCTCGGTCGGCGACAGCCGGATCATGGCCGTCGGCGAGGAGGCGCAGGCGATGCTCGGGCGCACGCCCGACACCATCGAGGTGTCGCGCCCGCTGCGCGACGGCGTGATCGCCGACTACGTGGTCACCGAGGCGATGTTGCGCTACTTCATCACCAAGGTGTGCGGCCGCATGCCGTTCTTCAAGCCCGAGGTGATGATCAGCGTGCCGGTTGGCGTCACCAGCGTCGAGAGCCGCGCCGTGCGCGACGCCGCGGAACAGGCCGGGGCCAAGGAGGCGCACCTCATCCCCGAGCCGCTGGCGGCAGCCCTCGGCGCCGGCCTGCCGGTGGGCACGCCGACGGGCAACATGGTGCTGAACATGGGCGGTGGCACCAGCGAGGCGGCTGTCGTCGCGGTCAACGGCATCGTGGTTGCCAGCTCGGTCCGGGTCGGTGGCAATCGGATCGACGAGCAGATCGCGGCGTACGTCAAGCGCAAGTACAACCTCATGATCGGGGATCGGACAGCCGAGGAGATCAAGATCGAGATCGGCAGCGCGGTCAGGCCCGACGTGCCCGAGGATGAGCTGACGATGGAAGTGCGCGGCCGCGACCAGGTGACGGGCTTGCCCAAGACCATCACGATGAAGTCCAGCGAGGTCACCGAGGCCATCGCCGACGCGCTCCAATCGATCGTCAACGTCACGCGCGAAGTCCTGGAGCGCACGCCGCCCGAGCTGGTCAGCGACATCATCGATCGCGGTGTCGTCATGACGGGCGGCAGCGCCCAGCTGCGCGACCTCGACGTGCTGCTCACCGAAGAGATCGGCGTGCCGTTCTACGTGGCCGAAGACCCGATGGCGTGCGTCGCGCTGGGCGCCGGACGCGCGCTCGAGAGCTACGCCTTGATCCGCCGTACGCTGCCCGCGTTGAGCTCATAGGGGGCGATGCGGCGTGCACGATCGCCCGCCTCAGGAATCGCGGCCTTGCCGCCCCAGGCGGCATGATCTATGATTAATGTTCGCGCCATCAGGCCACCGCGCGAGCTATCGGCGTCGCTGAGCGCACTTTCGACCGCGACGCCGACCCCCGACGTCAGGTGCTTCGTGGGGCACGGGCGACGGGTGGCGGACCACACACAGGTCTTAGGGGAGACACAGCATGAAGCGTACATGGCAGCCCAAGAAGGTCAAGCGCCTGCGCAAGCACGGGTTCCGCCGGCGCATGTCCACGGCCGACGGCCGCATGGTGCTGAAGCGCCGCCGGAAGCACGGGCGCAAGGTGCTGACCGTTCAACCGCATCAGAAGTAGCGCCACCGGCCGGCTCAGGCGCCACGCCATGCAACGCGACGCGCGGTTGCGCGCCCAGACGGACTTCAAGCGGGTGCAGGCCGAGGGGCGATCCTGGCCGCACCGCTTGCTGGTCTTGTTGGCCGCGCCCGGCCCAGATCCCACGGCCCCGGCCCGGATCGGCATCGTTGCCAGCAAACGGGTCGGCGCGGCCGTGGTGCGCAACCGTGCCCGCCGCCGCTTGCGCGAGGTGGTTCGGTTGCGGCTGAGCCGCATCGCCCCGGGCTGGGATCTCGTGTTCATCGTCCGGGCGGCTGCCGTGGGGGCACCGCACGTCGGGATCGTGTCCGCGGTCGAGTCGGTCCTGGCGCGGGCGGGGCTGTGGTCGGCGGAGGCCGCGTGCGACGCCTCGCCCTCGGCGTGATCCGGTGCTATCAGCGCACCTTGAGCCGGGTCCTGCCCTCCACGTGCCGCTTCCAGCCGTCGTGTTCGGAGTACGGCTACGTGGCGATCCAGCGCTATGGCATCGCGCGCGGCGGCTGGCTCGCCCTGCGCCGGATCGGTCGATGCCATCCGTTTCATCCCGGCGGCTACGATCCGGTGCCATGAGGTTGCCCGGCTCGAGCGCGCGGCCGACGCCGGCGTCGCACACACGCATGGGCGGTGTTCACGGCGTGGGTGGTCATGTGCCTGGCCCGAGCCTGGCCACGGGCCGGCACGAATCCACACGAGGAAGTGACGCTTGATCTTCTTGCTGTCCAATCCGTTCACGGGCATCCTCCACGAAGCGATCGTGCTGCTCAACCAGTATGTGAGCCAGTGGTTGCCGCTGCCGCCGTCCATCTCCTCCTACAGCATCGCGATCGTCACCATCGCGCTCGTGGTCAAGGTGGTGACGTACCCCCTCACCGCGGCGCAGCAGCGATCGATGCGCAAGATGGCGGAGATCCAACCCAAGATCCGCGAGCTCCAGGAGCTGCACAAGGACGATCGTGAGAAGTTCGCGCAGGCACAGATGGAGCTGTTCCGATCGTCGGGCGTCAACCCGTTCGGGGGGTGTCTTCCGCTGGTCATCCAGCTCGTCGTGCTGTTCGGCCTGTACCAGGCGATCAATCGGCTGCAGGTCGAGGGCGTTCTGGCCGGCCAACGGTTCCTGTGGATCCCGGACCTGTCGCTGTGCGAGCCCAACCCGTTCTGCCGGCCGGAGATGGCCGTGCTGCCGGCGGCTCTCCCCATCCTGATCATCGCCATGGTGGCGTCGCAGATGCTGTACCAGCGCTACCTGACGCCGCCGTCGGCGGACCCGCAGGCGCAGGCGATGGCGCAGACGATGAAGTACATGCCGCTGATCTTCGCGTTTGTCTTCATCACGCTGCCGTCCGGCCTTGTCTTGTACTACACGGCCTTCAACTTGATCAGCATCGCCCAGTATCTGCTCATCGACCGCCGGCTCAACCCGCCCGTCGCCCCGACCGGGGCCGGCGCCCCCACCATCGCCACCGCCACCCCAGCGGAATCACGGAAGGAAACGCGCAATGACATCGCCCAATCCCGCCGACAGCGGCGGAAAGGAACCGGGAATTGAGGTCCGGGCCCGCACCGTCGACGAGGCCGTCGCCCGCGGCCTGGTGCGCCTCGGGGGGTTGAGCCGCTCCGAGGTGACCATCGAGGTCATCAAGGAGGGACGCGGCGGCGTGCTCGGCTTCGGCGCCGAGGAGGCCGTCGTGCGGATCGTTCCGGGCGCCGCGAGCGGTGCGGCCAAGGCGCCGGCCGAGCCTGCGCCGCCACCCGCCGTGCGGCCGGCGGCCAGGGTCGAGCGACCCAAGCCCACCGAGGTCTCGGGGCCGCCCTCCACGGGCACGACGGCCCGCAGCACCGTCCCCGAGCGGGCCGTTCCGGCCGCCCCGCACGTGGCGCGGGGCGACGTGCCCGCCGCGCCCGATCCAGCCGCGGTGCCCGCCTCGCAGGCGGCCGAGCCCCGATCGGCACCGAAGGCGCCACGCCCGGCGCCCGAGCCCGCGCCCGGCGCTCCGCCGGTCATGGGTGCGCCGGAGATCGTCGCCACGCCGGAGGTCATCGCCGCCGCGACGGACGTCGTGACGCGGCTGGTGGGCCTGATGGGGTACGACGACATCAGCGTGGAAGCGCGCAGCAGCCTACTGCCGGTCACGGTCGACGAGGAGAACGCCCTCGTGCTCGTGATCCGCGGCCAGAGCGTCGACCGTCTGCTCGCGCATAACGCCCGGTCCCTGTATGCCCTGCAGTTCCTCGCGCGCTTGATGTTGAGCCGCCGGGTCCAGGGCTGGACCAACCTGCTGCTCGACGTCAACGACGATCGGGCCCGCCGGATCCGTGAGATCTTCCAGATGGCGGAACAGTCGGCCAGCCTGGTCGAGCGCGAGGGCAAGCCGGTATCGCTGCCGCCGATGACGCCGTACGAGCGACGCGTCGTCCACCTGGCGCTGCGCGACCACACCTCGATCGCCACCCAGAGCATTGGCGCGGGACCGAGCCGCAAGGTGACGGTCCGGCGCAAGGACCAGCTGTTGCCGAACCTTTAGGCCGCGCGGGTGGGCGCCCCAAGCCGGCGTTCGGTCGGCGACGCCGATCGAGCGGCCAGCGGCGCATTGTGGAACAAGGAGCAAGGATGCCGCCGGTTTGCCCGCGCCGAGCCGAAGCGCCCCGATCATGGCCGCGCCCCGCCGACGGTCCGACCGGCCGTCGGCGGGGCGTGGCCCTGGCCATGGCGGTGCTTGGCGCAACCGCGATCATGACCGGCTGCACCGCCCCGTCATCTCCCACGCCGACGCCCACGGCCACGCCGACGCCTTCCCGCACGCCGACGCCGACGCCCACGCCCTTCCCACGCGACGCGATCGCCGCGGTGGAGGCCCTCAACCTGCGGGCGGGGCCGGACCGCCTGCACCCGGCCGTGGCGATGGTGCGGACGGCGACGCCGATGGCGGTGCTCGGCCGCTCGGCGGATGGCGCGTGGTTGGCCGTCCGCCTGCCCGACCTGACCGAGGGATGGCTCAGCGCGGACGTGGTCGACCTGCGCGTCGACCCAGGCGCCATCCCCACGCGCGCCACGCCGTCGCCCCCGCCGTCGCCCACGCCGACGCCCACGCCCACGCCTACGGCGGTGCCGATGGACCCGGCGCTGCCGCTGGTCGTCGACCCGCCGGTCATCGCCCAGGGCGACCCGGTGCTCGTGCGCTTGCGTGCGCCCGGGGTCGGCACGGTCATCGCGGTGTTCGACGGTCGCGAGGTACGGCTCGAGGCGGCGGGAAACGAGGCGTTCGCGGGCGTGCTGGGCGCCGGGCTCGAGATGCCCCCCGGCCCGCACGAGGTGTTCGTGACCGCGATCGACGGGCAAGGCAACGCCGTGCCTCAGTCGGTGCCGGTGCAGGTCGCGCCGGTGCGATTCGACGAACAGCCGAGCCGGATCCAGCTCGGCGACGACGCCGACGTGCTGCTCGACCCGGCGGTCAACGACGCCGAGAACGCGCGCCTGGCATCGCTGTGGGCGGTCGGCGTGTCGGAGCGCCTGTGGAACGGTCCTTGGTCGCGCCCGGTCACGGGGACGGTGTCGTCGCCGTTCGGGCAGCCGCGTGACTACAACGGCGGGGTGCTCACGGGGCGCCACATGGGCCTGGATCTGCGCGGCGGGCGCGGCACGCCGGTGCAGGCCCCCGCGCGCGGCCGTGTCGCCTTGGCCGAGCCGCTGACGATCCGCGGCAACGTGGTGTGGCTGGATCACGGCTGGGGGGTGTTCTCGGGCTATTTCCACCTCGACGCCATCGCCGTGTCGACCGGGCAGGTCGTCGATCCCGGCACGATCCTGGGATCCGTGGGTGCCACGGGCCGGGTGACCGCGCCGCACCTGCACTGGGAGATCCGGGTCCACGGCGTGCCCGTGAGCCCGGTCCAATGGCTGCTGCGCGACGTCGGCGCCGTGCCATAGGCCGCCGGGACCGCCGGCGCCGCCACGATCGCCAGGGGGTCCGATCGCGCCGCGATCCTCACCGACTTCATCACGCCGCTTGATCACACCACGATGGGGTGCGCCATGCCTGCTTGCGTCCGACGCCATGCTCGACGACTCGTGCCGCTGCTCGGCCTGTCGATCGGATGGGCCGCCGCGCCGGCCTCGGCGCCGGTGTCGGTGGCCATGGGGGCGGCCGGCCCGTCGGCAACGACCGTGGGTTACACCCTGGCCGGCACGTGGTCGGACGTGCCGGCCTGGCCGGGGCCGGGGCGTTTCGCCGACGCCGGGGACATCGCGGCCACGCCCGACGGGACGCTGTTGGTCCTCGACCGGCACCACAACGCCGTGCACGTGCTGGCGCCGGGCGGCGTGCCGCGGGCGATCTGGCCGAACCCCGTCACGACGGTGGATGGCGGCGCGTGGCAGTGGGTCCGGCTCGACACGGGCTTCGACGGCGCCGCGCACGTGTTGGCCCGCGGGACCTTCGCGCGCGAGGACGGGCCGCCCGAGACGCGCTGGCGGGTGGACATCCTCGATGGCGCCGGCGCGCGGGCGCGCTGGCTCGACCTCGGCGTCGTCGCCCCCGAGCGGTTCGTCGACCTCGCCGTGCACCCCGATGGGCGCATCTACCTCACGCGCACGAACGGGAACGTGGTGCGCTCCGGGACGTACGCCATCGACGTCTTCGATCCGACGGGCACCCGCCTCCGATCGCTCGTGCCGCCGCAGCTGACGATCCCGATCAACCTCGACGTGGCCGCCGACGGCACGCTCTACGTCGTCGACCAGTGGCCGCACACCGGCGCCCCCGGGCCGGGCTCGGGCAAGGTCGACGGGGTCGCGATCTTCGGCCCCGACGAGGTCTATCGCGAGACGGCCCAGTTCAGCGGCGCCATGGACGTCGCGGTCGGCCCGGCCGGCGTGTTCGTCAGCCGCGACAACGGCGTGTACGCGCTCCGATCGCGCCAGCCGCTGTACGCCGGGCCGACCGTCCAGAAGAGCCCCTACCGGCTGCCGGCGCTGGGCACGCCGACGATGTTCTCGCTGGCCGTGCCGGCCGCGGGGCCGGCGCGCCTGGTGGCGGCGATGACCCACTGCACGTTCCAGGGCGTCGTGGCTTTCGCCGACGCCGGCGGCGCGACGGCGACGCCGGTGTTCCATGGCGCCTTGGACCTGCCGATGCTCCGCGGGCCGGTCTACCCGTTGCGCGCGGCGTTCGGGTCGCGGCTCGCGCTGCTCCAGGGCCGGTTCGAGCCCGCCCCGGCCGGAGCGACCGATGCGCCGTTCACCAGCCAGCTCTACACCACGCATCCCCAGACGGTGCAGCACTGGCGGACCAACGGCGACCTCCGCGGGCAGCTCGGCCTGTGCGGGATGTGGAACGCACCCCAGGCCTACGCCGACGTCGCCGCCGACGGCGATGCGGTCTACAGCATCGACCACCAGCTGATCTCGTATCGGCCCGACGACCACCCGCCGGCGTGGGAGACCTACGCGCTCGAGCTGAGCCTCGACGTGACCGTGACACCGCACCTGTCCGGGGTGGCGGCCGATGGCGGCCAGGCGGCCGTGCTCGACGTCGGGTCGGCGGCGGTCCTCGTCGTCGACGACGCCGGCCGGCGGGTGGCCGCGTGGCCCTACGCGGCCGGATCGCACGACCCGTGGGCGCCGACCGACATCGCCATGGCCGGCGACCGGGTGGTGTTGGCATCGGGGGGAGATGGTGCGCTGCGGGCGTTCACGCGCGGCGGGGACCTCGAGGCCCGTTGGGTGGCGCCCCGGCCTCTCCGCGGCGTCGCGCTTGCGCCCGGCGGCGACGTCGTCGCCCTGGACCGGTTCGGCTGGGCGTACCACTATGCGATCGATGCAGCACCCGAGCCGGGGCCAGGGGATCCGCCCGGGCGTGCCCGGCTCCTCACCGCGTGGCCGATGCCCGATCCCACCGTGCTGGCGCGGGACGTGGCCGTCGACCCGGCGGGCCGGGTCTACGTGCCGTGGGTCGACCTGGCGCCCGTCCCCGACGCGGTCGACGTCGCCCAGCGGGTCATGATCCGGCGCGCCGGGGTCTGGGTGTTCCAACCCTCCCGCGCCTTGGGGGTGGCGGACGCCCCGGTGCTGACCACGACTGGCCGGTTTGACTGCCTCGTGGGTGCTCGGACGGCGGCCGAGCCGCGCACGGCGCGGCCCGGCGCGCCGGTGGCGATCGAGCACCGCGTCGACGGCGCGTGCACGGGCGCGCCCGCCCCGGCCCGCCTGGTCATCGTCTTCAACGCCTCGGAGTCGATGAACACCGACAATGGCCTGGAACGCGCGAAGGTGGGCCTGATCGACCTCGTGGGACGCCTGGATCCCGCGCGGGTCGAGCTCGCGCTCATCGCGTTCGCCGGCGACGCCGCCCTCCAGACCGCCTGCCCCGCCGGCCCCGCCGACGTCCGGCCGGCCGTGGCGAACCTCGTCGCGGCCGGCGGCACCGACTGGTCGGGCGCCCTGGCCCTGGCCGAGGCGGCGCTTGCCTGCCCCGGCGGCCGGCCCGACGCCGGGCGGCGCGTGGTGCTCATGGTCACCGACGGCGCCCGTCCGGATGCCGGCGACGACCCGGCGGCGGCCCTGGCCGCGCTGCGCGCGCAAGGCGTGGAGATCTACAGCCAGATCCACCCCTTCACCCAGATCACGCCCGACGACGTGCAGGCGGCCGTGGCGCTCGCCGGCGGCACGGATCGGGCCTTCACGGCCCACACGCCCGAAGGGCTGGACCGTCAGGCGAACCGGTTGGCCGGGCGCGCCACCGTCGTCGACGTGCCGTTTACCGCGGTCGATGTCGGCGTCGATCTCGCGCCCGACGTCGACTTCGTGGCGGGGTCGGCCGAACCGCCGGCCGTGTTCGACCCCGCGGCGCGCACGCTGCGCTGGCCGCGGATGAGCGTGGCGGGGCCGACCGCCGGCGTCGTCGTGCGCTATCGCGTGACGCCGCGCCGCGCCGGGTCGTGGGTGCCGGTGCTGCGAACGGCGGCGGCGGAGCTGACGGGGGGCGCCACCGCCGATCGCCACGTCGCGATCCCGCGGCCCGCGCTGCACGTGCCGGGTGCCGGCGAGGCGCTGCTGCCGTGGAACGGGCGCCCGTAGCCGGACGCCCGTTGGGAAGCTGGCGGGCGGGTCGCGGTGGTATCATGTCTCAACCCAAACCAACCTGACCGGCCGGAACGGTGAGCCCCCGTCGTTCTCCGCCGGGCACGGCGCGGCTGGCGCGTCGGAGCCGAGACGGCCGGGAGTGTCGCGCGCCGGTTCGGCGGACATCAGACCCCACCGCATCATCCGGGATCGGAGAGCAGATAGCACATGGAACGCAAGTCGCGGCCGCTCAAGGTCGACCTCGAGAGCGTGGGCAGCGTGGTGGTGGTGGCGCCGCCAGCGGCGGTGGCGCTGCCCAAGGACGTGGCGGACATCGTGCGCCAGTCGTCGGGCGGGGCGGCGTCTCCCGGCGACGCCGGGGGAGCCGGCGGGGCGGGGGACGCGGGCGACCGTGCATCGACCACCGACCACCGCGTGGAGATCGGGGGGCAGCCGGTCGAGCTGACGGCGACCGCCGGGACGTTGACGTTGAAGGACGAGGACGGCAAGCCCAAGGCGAGCCTCTTCTACACGGCCTACGTGCGCCGCGGTGCCGATGACCTGGGCCGCCGGCCGATCACGTTCACCTTCAACGGCGGGCCGGGCTCGTCGTCGGTGTGGCTGCACATGGGCGCGTTCGGGCCGCGGCGGGTGGTGCTGCCGGACGACGCGTCGGCACCGGTGCCGCCCTGCCGGATGGTCGACAACGCGTACTCGATCCTCGACATCACCGATCTCGTGTTCATCGATCCCGTCAGCACGGGCTACAGCCGCGCGGCGTCGGGCGAAGACCCCAAGCAGTACCACGGCGTCACCCCGGACGTGGAGTCCGTCGGCGAGTTCATCCGGCTCTACGTCACGCGCCACCGGCGCTGGGCGTCGCCCAAGTTCCTGGCCGGTGAGAGTTACGGCACGGCGCGCGCCGCCAACCTGGTCAACCACATGCAGGACCGCCATGGCATGTACTTCAACGGCGTGCTCCTGATCTCGTCGGTCCTGCACTTCCAGACCATCCTGTTCGGGCCGGACAACGACCTGCCGTACATCCTCTACCTGCCGGGCTATGCCGCCACCGCCTGGTATCACGGCCGCCTGGCGCCCGAGCTGCAAGGCGACGGCTCGTCGGGCGCGCTCCGGGCCGTGTTGGACCGCGCCGAGGCGTTCGCGCTCGGCGAGTACGCGGCCGCGCTGCTCCAGGGCAACCGCCTCGAGGCCGGTGCACGGGCGCGCGTCGCGGCGGAGCTGGCCGCGCTGACCGGCCTGTCGGTCGACTTCGTCACCCGCTGCGACCTCCGGATCCGGCTCGGACGCTTCGCCAAGGAGCTACGGCGCGACGAGGGGCGCACGGTGGGCCGGCTCGACAGCCGCTACACCGGCATGGACCGCGACGCCGCCGGCGAGTCGTTCGAGCACGACCCGAGCTACTCGGCCATCCAGGGCGTCTACACGGCGGCGGTCAACCACTACCTCCGCGCCGACCTCGGCTACGAGAACGACCTGCCCTACGAGGCCTTGACCGACAAGGTGCACCCGTGGGACTACGACACGGCCCGCAACCGCTACCTCGACGTGGCCGAGCCGCTGCGCCAGGCCATGAGCCGCAACCCACACCTGCGGGTGTTCGTTGCGAACGGCTACTACGACCTCGCCACGCCCTACTGCGCCACGGAGCACACGTTCAGCCATCTTGGACTCGACCCGTCGCTGGATGGCAATATCCGCATGGGCTACTACGAGGCCGGGCACATGATGTACGTGCACGAGCCGTCCCTGGGCCGGCTGAAGGCCGACCTGGCGGCGTTCTTCGCGGCGGCGCTGGGCGACCGCGCGTCGTAGGCGCGGGCGCGCGTCGGACTTTGCACGTGTCATCCGCCTACCCCGTGCCGGCCGGACGGCACCGCGTCGAGATCACCGTCCAGCGGTCGCGCTTCATCGCCACCGCGGACCATACCGCCACGGTCGAGGCCGCCAAGGCCTTGATCGAGGCCGTCCGCCGCGAGCATCGAGACGCCACGCACCACGTGCATGCGTTCGCGGTCGGGCACGGCGCCAGCGTCATCCGCGGCGCCGGCGACGACGGCGAGCCGCCCGGCACGGCGGGCCGCCCGACGCTCGCCGTGGTGGACGGCAGCGGCCTCGGCGACGTGTGCGTCGTGACGGCGCGCTACTTCGGCGGCGTGAAGCTCGGCACGGGCGGGTTGGTCAGGGCGTACACCGAGGCGGCCCAGCGGGTGCTGGCCGAGATCCCGCGGGCCATCCACGAGGTGCGCCGGGTGGTGCGGCTGGTGGTGCCCTACGCCCAGTACGAGCCCGTGCTGCGGGTGATCGACGCCCACGGCGGGAAGCTGCGGACGCAGGGGTTCACGGCCGACGTCGACCTCACCGCTGACTTCCCGGCCGAGGACGTGGACGCCTTCGCCGCGGCGATCGCCGCGCTGACGTCAGGGCGCGTGGGCGTGGAGATCCTGGACGGCTGAGGGCTGGTCGGCGGCGGCGGACAGCGCCTCGGCCAGCTTGCGGATGCCGCCCAGGTCGCGCTTGCCGGTGCCGAGGGTCGGGATGGCGTCGACGACGTGGAAGTCCGGCCGCTTGGGCCGGAAGATCGGCGGGAGGCCGGCCAGCGCGTCGAGCATGACCTCGGGGTCGTCGGGCACGCCGGTGTGGAGGACGACGATCTTCTCGCCGCGCGTCGCGCTGGGCGCCGCGCCGACGGCCACGTGGTAGGCCTCGCCGTGGCGCGCTTCGACCCATGCCTGCAGTGCCGCCTCGACGTTGTCGAGCGGCACCATCTCGCCGCCGACCTTGGCGAAGCGCGCCAGGCGACGGGTCAGGTGGACGTGGCCGTCGGCGTCGACGCGCCCGATGTCGCCGGTGTCGTAGCCGTCGTGGATCAGGGCCTGTGCGGTGAGGTCGGGCCGGTCGAGGTAGCCCGACATGCGGGCCGCCGATCGCACGACGATGAGCCCCGCCTCGCCGGGAGGGAGGATCTGCCGGGTGTCGGGATGCATGGTGAACACCTCGACGCCGGGCAGCGGCTGGCCGACCGAGCCCTCGCGCACATGCCCCGGCCGGTTGACGCTGACGGCCGGGCCAAGCTCGGTGGCGCCGTAGCCCTCGAGGAGATCGGCGCCGTAGCGGGCCTTGAACGCATCCTTCAGATCCTGGGGACAGCGCTCGGCGCCGACGACGGCGAACCGCAAGTGGGCGAGCTGCTCCGGCGCGATCCGGCGCAGGTAGGTCCGCACGAACGTCGGCGTGCTGATGAGGAACGTGGTCCGCGCCCGGGCCGCGAGCTT
>CAYQBA010000030.1:23184-31617 GCA_964415605.1 uncultured Anaerolineales bacterium
GGCAGGCGCGGGCTGCCGATCCGCTCGAGGTAGACGCGCGACGAGACGATGGTCCGCAGGCCGGCCAGGCGGCACATCTGGGCCAGCTGGGCTTCGCCGGTGGTATGGTTCAGGTTGACGGCGGTCCGTCCGGCCAGCGCCAGCGCGGCGTTGACCAGCGTGCCGCCCTGGCCGGGCGGGAGCACGACGCCGACCCGCGCCTCGTCGTCGGCCAGGCCAAGGAGCGGCTCCACAGCCAGCGCGACCGCGGCCAGCCGGATGCGGCTAATGGCGCCGCGCGGGTCGATGACCGCGGTCCGCCGCGGCCCGCGCCGGGCCCAGGCCAGCAAGCACTGGCCGAGCGTGCGCGTGTCGGCCTCGGCCCGGGCTCGGGCCTCTGCGAAGGTCATGCGGGGCATGTGCTATCCTCTCCCGGCCTGCCGCCCGGAGGGTCGGGACGGCAGCCGCCATCAATGTTACCGCAGCCCGGCCGCCGTGCGTAGCGCCGGCCGGGCCCCTGTGCCCTCGCGGCGCGCCACGGGGTGGGGTCGCGCATGCCATCGGCCGAAATCGTGACCATCGGCACCGAGATCCTGCTCGGCGAGATCACCGACACCAACGCCCCGACCATCGCTCGTGCGCTGCGATCGTGCGGCGTCGACGTCTACCGGACGACGAGCGTCGGCGACAACGTCGCGCGCATCGCCGCCATCCTGCGCGAGGCGGCGGCGCGCGCGGACGTCGTCATCACCACCGGCGGGCTGGGCCCGACGGTCGACGACCCGACGCGCGACGCCGTCGCCCGGGCGGTGGGCGTCGAGACCGAGTTCCGCCCCGAGCTGTGGGATCAGGTCCAGGCCGTGTTTGCGCGCTATGGCACCCGGCCCGGCGACAACAACCGCCGCCAGGCGTTCGTCCCGCGCGGGGCCGAGGCCATCCCCAACCCGGTCGGGACGGCGCCGGCCTTCATCGCGCCCACCGAGCGCGGCGGGATCGTCGCCCTGCCGGGCGTCCCGCGCGAGATGACGCACCTCCTCGCGACGGCCGTGATCCCGTGGCTGCGGGCGCGCTTTGGGTTGACGCACGTGATCGTCGTGCGGGTGCTGCGGACGGCGGGCGTGGGCGAGTCGGCGATCGACGCGCGCATCGACGACCTCGAGCACCTGACCAACCCGACCGTCGGGCTGGCCGCCCATGCCGGCCAGGTCGACGTGCGCATCACGGCCAAGGCCGATTCCGAGGCGGCCGCGGCGGATCTCATCGGGCCGGTGGAGGATGACCTGCGGGCCCGGCTGGGCGCGTGGGTGTTCGGCGCCGACGGCGAGACGCTGGCGGGAGCCGTGCTGCGCGGCCTGGCCGCGCGGGGCCAGGCGCTCGCCGTCGTCGAGGCCGGCCTCGGCGGGCGGCTGGCCGGCGCGCTCGGCGACGTCGATCTCGGGGGCGAGGCCATGTCGCCCGGCCCGTTCGCGGGCGGCGAGGTGCGCGCCGGCGGGGCCCTCGAGGCCGGTGCGTTGGGGACGTGGACCGCGGCCGGCCGCGACGCCAGAGGGGCGGACTTCGGGCTCGGCATCGCGCTCGCACCCGACGGGGATCGTCAGGTCGCGCGGCTGTGTCTGGTCTCGTCGGCAGGGATCGAACACCGCGAGATCGCGCACGGCGGCCACCCGGCGATGGCGGCCAGGCGGGCCGTCAGCCTGGGTCTGGATTGGGTGCGGCGGGCGATCGGCGAAGCGGGCAAGGAAAAGCCCGCGCGTCCTTGATCGATGCGGACGCGCGGGCTGGGGTTCGTGCGGCGGCATCGGCCGCCGGGAAAGCTCAGGCCTTCTTCTTGAGCACCGGGAGCCCATTCTTGGACTCTGACACGACATAACCGGCAGGGACGGCATCCAACGCGCCGGTGCCGGCCGCGCGCGCGAAGAAGAACAAGCGCTGCTGGCGGCCACCACGCAGGGTGACGTCCTTGGCGTGCAGGAAGTATGTCTGTCCCTTGCTGTTCTGGGTGCTGAAAGCCATTGGGAAGGTCGCTCCTTTCAGGAAGGCATGAGATCCAAACGGATGAGGTCGGTCGTGCTCTGGCTGGCGTGTTCCGAGCGCCTGGGAGCATCGAACTGGGGGGCACGGCTACAAGGCGACGATTCTATCTGTCGGGCCCGCCGGTGTCAAGATTGCGCCTCTGTCGGAACCCGGAGGCACACGGCCCCGCGGGCTTGTCGTGGCTACGGCGCGGCGATCGCGTGCCCTTCGGCGGCGCGGCGCGCCGTGACCTTCCACAGCTCGCTCTCCTGGAGGATCTGGGTGGCGTTCTCGCGGGCGATGGGCGACGACACGCCGAGCATGTGCATCAGCTCGTCGACGCGGGTCCCGGCCTCGATGGCGTCGACCACGGTGGCGGTACGGCCGTCGACGACGGCCTTGCTGACACGGAAGTGGCGGTCGCCGAAGGCCGCCACTTGCGGCAGGTGGGTCACGCACAGGACCTGATGACGGTTGCCGACGGCCCACAGCTTGCGCCCGACGACGGCCCCCACGCGTCCGCCGATGCCAGCGTCGATCTCGTCGAAGATCAGCGTCGGGACCTCGTCGGCGGCGCTGAGGATCCCCTTCAACGCCAGCATCAGGCGGGCGGTCTCGCCGCCCGACGCCACGCGCACCAGCGGCCGGGGTGGTTCGCCGGGGTTCATCGACACCTGGAACGCCACGCGGTCGATGCCGGTCGCGTCGAAGGCCCACCGGCCGTCGCCGGCAGGGACGCCGGCGGGGTCCGGTTGGCGGTCGAAGGCGACCTCGAAGCGGCTCTGCGGCATGCCGAGCTCGCCGAGCTCGGCCTCGATCGCGTGCCGCAGCCGTTCGGCGGCGGCCTGGCGGCGCTCCGACAGGGCCGCGGACGCGGCCCCGATCTCGGCCGCGAGTCGGTCGCGCTCGCCGACGAGCGCGTCGCCGTGGGCCTCGGCCCCGGTGAGGCGCTCGAGCTCGGCCGCCGCGCGGTCGGCGTGGTCGAGCACGGCGGCGATGTCGGCACCGTACTTGCGCTTGAGGGCAGCGATGGCGAGCAGCCGCTCTTCGACGGCCTCGAGGCGGGGCGGGTTGAGATCCAGGCCGTCGAGGTAGTCGCGCAGCTGGCCGGCGACGTCGCGCAGCGCTTCGGCCGCCGCGGCGGCCGGCTCGCGCACCGCGTCGAGGTCCGGGTCGATCCGGGCCAGGTCGTCGAGCGCCTCGATCGCCATGCCGAGGCGGTCCAGCCCACCCGCGGCGTCGTCGGTGCCGGCCAGGGCCGCGTAAGCCTGCTCCGCGCGCCGGGCGAGCCGCTCGGCGTTGGCCAGGCGGGTGCGCTCGGCCACGAGGCCGGCCTCTTCGTCCGGGGAGAGGCGCGCGGCCCGGATCTCGTCGATCTGGAACGCGAGGGCCTCGGAGCGCCGCGCTTGCTCGGCCGCGCCGCGCCGGAGCTCGGCGATCTCGGCCTCGAGCGTACGGATGTGCGCGACCCGTTCGGCCAGGGCCTTGCGCTCGGCCACGACGCCGGCGTAGCGGTCGAGAAGCCCGAGGTGTTCGCCCTCGCGCAGCAGCGAGAGGTTGTCGCTCTGGCCGTGGATATCGACGAGCAGCTCGCCGAGATCGGCGAGCGCGCGGACCGGGACAGGGCGGCCGTTGACGCGCGCGGTGGACCGGCCGGCGGCGTAAACCTCGCGGGAGAGGATCAGCGCGTCGTCCGGCTCGACGCCGTATTCGGCGAGCCGGGCGGCGACGCGGCCGGCCGCGTCGCCGGGGTCGAAGATGCCCTCGATGACCGCGCGCTCGGCGCCGGCGCGGACAAGCGCGGTGTCGGCGCGCGCCCCGAGGAGCTGACCGACGGCATCGACGACGATGGACTTGCCGGCGCCGGTCTCGCCGGTGATGGCGTTGAACCCGGGGGCGAGGCGGACCCGGAGGTGGTCGATGATGGCGAAATCGCGGACGTCGAGCTCGAGCAGCATGGCCGGTGTTCCGTGGGTCCGTCGAACAAACGTGCGCAATCGTAGCAGAGGCGGCGGCCGGCTGTCCAGTAAGGATTTGTCGGGCCGTGGCCGGGCGCTCGCGGGCGTGGTCGCACCACGGCCTACTTCAGCCGCCGCACCGCCGTGGTCACGCCGAGGGCCATGAGCGCGATCGGGCCGAGCGGGCTGAACGGCAGCAGCGACAGCGGCGGCAGCCCGCGCAGCGGCGACGCCATCGCGGCGATCGCCGCCAGCGCACCGAGCGACAGGCTGACGGCGGCCACGACCTGCAGCCCCCGGCCGCGCTTGCGGCCCGCTCCCCAGCTCACGGCATCGCCCAGGGGGGCGCCGATGGCCAGTGCGCCGAACAACGCGAACATCAGCCACAGCGCGCCGAGGAGCAGCGCGGCGCCGAACGCGGCCACGAAGCCGACAGCGAAGCCGCCGGCATACTGCAGCGGTCCGACGCGATAGAGCGGCGAGCGCAGTGCCTTGGCGCACTCCTTGCAGCGCATCCCCACCGGGTGGTGGCGGGCGCATTCGCCGCACATCGGCCGGCCACACCGGGCGCAGCGCAGGCGCGTCTCGCGATCGGGGTGCCACGTGCAGCGCGGCGCCTCGTCGGCATCGTCGGGCAGCAGCACCGCCGCGCCGAAGCGCTCGGCGAGCTGCTCCAGGCCGGCGGCGGCTTCGGCGTCGCCCGGACGGAGCGCGAGCACCCGGTCGAAGTGGTCGCGCTTGCGCTGAGGATGCGCCTCCACCGAGGCGAGCCACAGCCAGGCGTCGGCGTTCTCGGGCTCGCGCCGCGTCACCTCGGTCAAGCATGCGCGCGCTTCGTCGCCGTCGCCCACGCGGGCCGCGGCGATCCCGCGGCGCAGCAGCGCGGCGGCGTCGAGCTCGGCCAGCTCGCGCGACGTCACCATCGGCTGAGCCGCTCCACCAGCGTCTGGTAGAACTGGTCGGACGACCCGAGCCGCAGGAAGCGCGCCGGGTACGGCGCGGCCTGGACCCGCACCGTCGTGCCGTCGGGCACCGCGTAGTGGCGCTGCCCGTCGATCGAGCAGATCGCCTCCTCCTCGGTCTGCACCCGGATGTCGACGACCGATGTTGCCGGCAGCACGATGGTCCGCACCGGCACGGGATGCGGCACCACGGGGGTGATGATCAGCGCCTGCATCCGCGGCGCGACGACCGGCCCGCCGGCCGACAGCGAATAGGCCGTGGATCCGGTCGGCGTGGCGACGATCACGCCGTCGGCGGCGAAGCGGATGAGCGGGCGGCCGTCGACGGCTAGGTCCATGCGCACGGCGTGCGCGACCTTGCCGCGCCCCACGAAGACGTCGTTGACGGCGTCGTACGGTGCGGTGTGATCCGGGCCGCCGTCGCCGCCGACCAGGGCGTCGCGGTTGCACGCGGCACGCAGCATCAGGCGCTCCTCGACCTCGCCCTCGCCCGCAAGAAGGCGCGGGATGACGGAGCGCGCGTCGGCCGCGTCGATCTGCGCGAGGAAACCGAGCCGGCCGAAGTTGACGCCGATTACCGGGACGCCGCGCGACGCGAGCAGTCCGGCCAGCCGCAAGACGGTGCCGTCGCCGCCCAGGGCCACCGCCCAGTCCAGGCCGACCAGGCGGCCCGCGAGCTGGCCGCGTTCCTCCCAGGCGTTGAGCAGCCGGGCATCGGCGCCGCGCTCGCGCATCAGCGCCACGAGCTCGGCCGCTAGGTCGCGCGAGGCGTCGATGCGCGGGTGGTAGAGCACGCCGACCACGCCGCGCCCGGCGCCGACGGATGGCGCGGCGGTCATGCCGCCGGCATGGGGTTCAAGCGCCGGGATCGCCGCCACCACCACACCCCCGCCCCGAGCGTCATCAGGTTGAGCACGCCTCCCAATATAACCGCGTTCGGTCGATAGGTCCATTCGACCGTCCACCGGCCCGCCGGCAGCCGGACGGCCGTGATCGCCCCGTAGGCGCGAACGCTCGCCACCGGCACCACCCGGCCGTCGGCAGCACGTGCCCGAGCGTGCCAGCCGGGGTCGAAGGCCATCGCGAGCACCAGCCAGCCCTCGCGGGCCAGCGTGGCATCGACGGCGACGCGCAGCTCGTTCAACGCGGTGAGGGTCGCCGTGCCCTCGACCCGCGGCGTGCGCGCGTCGCAGTCGGCGGGGGGCGCGTCCGAGCCGTCGACGACGACGATCTCGTGCGGGTCGAAGTCGGACCGCGCCCAGTCGCCGCCGACGGCTCGCCCGTCGTGCGACGTCACGCACAGCACCCGCGCCGGCACCCAGGCGCCGGGCGCCGGGAGGCGGACTTCGTAGAGGACCGCTTGGTCGGTGCGGGCGAGCTCGGCCAACGGCGCATCCCCGGTCGGTCGATCGGTGACGACGTACCGCACGCCGAGCAGCCGCCACCACACGATCTCCGGCGTGCGGGCGACGAGTTCCGCGATGGCGCCCAGCTGCAGTGGGCTGTCGCCGGTCACGTCGAGCAGGCCGAACACGCTCGCCGCGTTGGCGCCGCCGGGAAGGAGGCCCTCGCTGCTGACGCGGCCGTCGCGGGCGCGCGGCGCCAGGGCCGTGACGATCGCGTCGGTGGCGAACACGTCCCGCCGCGGCGCCAGCGCGTTCCCGCGGTTGACGCTGAACAGGTCGAGCACCGTCAGCGCGCAGATCGCCAGCCCCAACCCTCGCCCCGTCAGTCGATCCTCCCCTCGCAGCGCGAACGCGACGGCGCCCAGCCCGGCCACGAGCGCGGCGAACGCCAGGGCGTCGGCGTACGCCGTGCCATCGGCGCGGGAGAGGCCGGTGGATGCGGCCAGGCCCGGCCGCGTGGCGAGCACGGCGCCCGCCAGGGCCGCCGCCCCGGCGAGCGCGGCGGACAGGCGGGCGACGGCGGCGCATGCGCGGCGATCGTCGAGCAGCCGCCCCAGCGCGATGGCGGCGGCGACCGCCAGGCCGAGGCTGACCAGGACGGCGGCGCGCTCCTGGTGGCGGAACTGCGCCATCCCGGGCAAGATCCGCACGAGGAGTGGGTACAAGAGGCCGTGGCCGCCCAGGCTGACCAGCCAGCCCCCGCCGGCCAGCGCCGCCCAGAAGCGGGTGGCCGGGACATGCCGTACGCCCCATGCCACCAGCGGCAGCGCCAGGGCACCGACGTACAGCGGCACCCACTGGCTGCCCCAGACGGCATCGGGGCGCCAGGTGCGGCTGAACGCCGGCGCCACCAGCTGGATCACGTCGCTGACCGGCATGCCGGCGGCGACCTCGGCCGGGTCGAGCACGCGCGCCGACCGGCGCGCGAAGTCCACCGCCGGCGCCCACTGGGCGGCCGACAGCGCGGCGGCCCCCCCGATCCACGCGACGAGCGTGGCGCCGATCCGCCGCCAGTCGGCGGTGTCGCGCGTCCACTGCCAGGCGAGCCACGCCGTGCCGGCCCACAGCGCGTAGAGCAGGGTCTGGGGGTGCCCGGCCAGGACGGCCAGGGCGGTCGCGCCGGCCGCCGCCGCGGCCGGCGGCAGGCGTCGGGGGCGGCGCGCGCCGCCGGCGCCATCGACCGCGCCGTCTCCGCTGGTCTCCATGCGATGCGCGGCCCGTGACTCCGTCGGCCGGCGGTCTTCAAAACCGCCGCCCTTCCCGGCCATCGGAGCCAGCGCCCACAGCGTCGCGGGGATCCACACCGCCGTGTTCAGCACGGCGAGCTGCTCGACTGGGTAGCCCGTCAGGTAACCCCCGAACCCGAACGCGATGCCGGCGAACGGCGCCGCCGCCGGTGGGGCGCCGAGGCGACGCGCCAGCGCCCATGCCAAGACGGCCCCCAGCGCCACGTGGAGGACGGCTTCGAGCTCGACCGCCCAGAGCGGCAGGCGCCGCCCGCCGATCGCGAACGGTGCCTGCAGCAGGCGCCAGGGGTAGAGGACCGCCACCTGCGGGTCGGCGAGCGCCGGCGTCCCGGCATACTGGTGCGGGTTCCAGAGCGGCGGGTGGGCTGAGCCCCATGCCGCGGCCGCGAACGCCCGATAGGGGTAGAACTGGCGGGCGAAATCCCCCTCCGCGGGGCCGATCATGCGCTGGTCTTCCGGATGGCCGGCCCACAGCGGCCAGAAGAAGGCCAGCGCGAGCACGGCGAACGCCAGCGGGATCGACCATCGGCCGAGGCGCAGCCGTGCGGCGGGTCCAAGCATGCCGGGATTATAGTCGCTTGCCGGCGGGTTGCGGCGCCGGGGTGGGCAGGCGCCGTGCCGACCGTTTGCGGGCCTGCCGGGCCCCGGCTACGATTGGCCGGCATGTCTGAAACGAGCGGTCGACGGACGGTCACACGCCGGCGCGGTCATCGGGGGCGCAGGCTGGTGTCGGCGGTCGGCGTGGCCGTCGGGGTGGCCACGGCGGCGGCGCCGGCACCCGCCGGCCGCGCCGCGCCGCCAGCGCCCGGCCCGCCGTACGCCGCACGGCTGGTCGTGCTGGACGCGCCGACGCGCTGGGACGCGTGGC
>CAYQBA010000031.1:0-31561 GCA_964415605.1 uncultured Anaerolineales bacterium
GGCCGCCGCGCGGTCCGCCAGCACCGTCGGGGCGCCGCTGGCCACGGCCTCGCGCGCCCGCCGCGCGATGGCCGTGCCCGAGGCGAGCGCCTCCAGGCAGCCCGCGTGCCCGAGGTTGCACGCCGGCCCCCCCGCACGGACCACGACGTGTCCGAGCTCGCCCGCCAGGCCCGCCTGCCCCGCGAACACGTCGCCTCCCAGGATGATCCCCCCGCCGACCCCCGTGCTGACCGTGAGGTAGATCACCGGGTCGAACCCCCGCCCCGCGCCCAGACGCGCCTCGGCCAGCCCGGCCAGGTTGGCGTCGTTATGCACGCGCACCACCAGGCCCGTCGCGTCGCCGAGGCGCGCCGCCAGCGGGAAGCCGCGCCAGCCCGGCATGTTCGGCACCTCGTGGACCACGCCGGTGCGCGGGTCGAGCGGCCCGGGCGCGGCGACACCGATCCCCCCGGCGGGCCGGTCGGCGCCCGTTGCCAGCTCCGCGGCCAGCCCGACGATCGCGGCGACGACGGCATCCGGCCCGCTGGCCGCCGGGGTGGCGATCCGCCGCCGGTCCAGCACGGTCCCGTCGCGCGCCACGCGCGCGGCGCGCAGGTGCGTGCCGCCGAGGTCGACCGCCAGCGCGTACGGGGTTGAACCCATGGCCGGGCAATCGTATACTCCGCCCTTGCCATGAGCAAAGAGACCCCCATGATGCGCCAGTGGTCGACGATCAAGCGCCAGCATCCGGACGCCATCGTCCTCTTCCGCCTCGGCGACTTCTACGAGGCGTTCAACGAGGACGCCGCACGCCTTGCCGACGTCTGCGACGTCACGCTGACCAGTCGCCCCGTGGCCAAGGGCGAGCGCGCCCCGATGGCGGGCGTGCCGTACCACGCCGTCGACGGCTACATCGCCCAGATGGTTCGCCGCGGGCTGAAGGTGGCGATCGTCGAGCAGACCGGGCCCGAGGCCAGCCCCGAGAAGCGGGCGCGGATGAGCCGCCTGGCCGTCGCCGAGGCGGCCGTTGCGCCGCCGGCCGCCAAGGGCATCATGGCGCGCGAGGTCGTGCGCGTCGTCACGCCCGGCACGCTCGTCGAGGGCGACCTCCTCGACGCCCGGTCCCACAACTATCTCGCGGCCGTCGTCTGGTCCGACGCCGGCGCCGGCCTGGCCCACGCCGACATCACGACCGGCGACTTCGCAACCACCGACTTTACCGGCCCCGACGCCGAGCGGCGGTTGTCCGACGAGCTCGTCCGGCTGCGCCCGGCCGAGCTGATCGTCCCGGAGGTGCCCGGCGACGGCGCCGACCCCCGCGCCGACCGCCTGCGCGCAACGATCGAGGCCCTGGGGCTCCCGACCGCCGTCATGCCCTACGCGGCGTGGCGCTTCGACGCGGCCAACGCCGAGCGCGTGCTCCTCGAGCACTTCCACACGGTGTCGCTCGCGGCCTACGGGTGCGCCGACCGGCCCCTGGCGGCACGCGCGGCGGGCGCGGTCCTGGCTTACCTGCGCGATGCCCAGAAGAGCGCCGTCGCGCACGTCGGCACGCTCGCGACGTATGCCACCGACGCGTTCATGCAGCTCGACGCCGCCACGCGCCGCAACCTCGAGATCACGACGACGCTGCGCGGCGACGGCCGCAAGGGGTCGCTCCTGGCCACGCTCGACGCGACGCTCACGCCGATGGGCGGGCGGTGCCTGCGCGCGTGGCTCGACCAGCCGCTCGTCGACCGCGCGCGCATCGAGCGCCGGCTCGACGCGGTCGAGGCCCTGGCCGGCGATGGCCGGGGCCGGGCCGAGATCCGCGCCGGCCTCAAGGGCATGCCCGACATCGAGCGCCTGATGCACCGCGTCGCCGCCGGCTATGCCGGGCCGCGCGAGCTGCGCAAGCTGGCCGACGGCCTCCGGCGCATGGCCGGGCTGCGGGCGCACGTCGCGGCGCTGCCCCAGGCGCCGGCCACGCTGGCGCGGCTGTGCACCCAGGACGTCGCGGGTGTGGCCGACGCCATCGACGCCGCCATCGCCGACGACCCCCCGGCCGTGCTCGGCGTGCCCGGCGTCATCCGCCCGGGCCACTCGGCCGAGCTCGACGCGATCCACGCGTCGGTGGCCGACGCCCGCGCGTGGATCGCCGGCCTCGAAGCGCTCGAGCGCGAGCGGACGGGCATCCGCAGGCTCAAGGTCGGCTTCAACCGGGTCTTCGGCTACTACCTCGAGCTGCCCAAGGCCGACGCCGACCGCGTCCCGGCCGACTACCACCGCAAGCAGACCACGACCGGCGGCGAGCGCTACATCACGCCGGATCTCAAGGCGCGCGAGAGCGAGGTCCTCCACGCCGAGGAGACGATCGTCGCCACCGAGCGTCAGCTTTTCGTGGCATTGGTCGAGGGCGTGGCGGCCCGATCGGCCGAGATCCTTGCCGCCGCCCGCGACGTGGCCATGCTCGACACCCTGGCGGCCCTGGCGGAGGTCGCCGTGCAGCACCGCTACGCACGGCCGGTGCTCGCCGACGGGCGGGAGCTCGCCATCGCCGGCGGCCGGCACCCGGTGGTCGAGCGGATGCGGCTCGACGCGCCGTTCGTCCCCAACGACGTGGCCATCGGGGCGGGGGAGATCATCCTCCTCACCGGGCCGAACATGGCCGGCAAGAGCACGGTGGGGCGGATGGTGGCGCTCGTCGTCCTCATGGCGCAGGTCGGATCGTTCGTGCCGGCCGACGCCGCCCAGATCGGGATCGTGGACCGGATCTTCACCCGGATCGGCGCCCAGGACGAGCTCGCCGCCGGCCAGAGCACGTTCATGGTCGAGATGGTCGAGACCGCGGGCATCCTGCACCACGCCACGGCGCGCAGCCTCGTCATCCTCGACGAGCTCGGGCGCGGCACCAGCACGTACGACGGGATGGCCATCGCGTGGGCGGTCATCGAGCACATCCACAACCACCCGCGCCTCGGCGCGCGCACGCTCTTCGCGACGCACTACCACGAGCTGACGGCGCTGGCGGACCTCCTGCCGCGCGTGCGCAACTTCAACATGGCGGTGGCCGAGACCCAGGCCGGGATCGCCTTCCTCCACCGCATCGAGCCCGGGACGGCCGACCGATCCTACGGCATCCACGTCGCCGAGCTGGCGGGCCTGCCGCGCGACGTCACGGCGCGGGCGTGGGCGATCCTCGAGCGGCTCGAGGCCGAGGGCAACGTACCGCTGCAGCGCGCCGACCACCGCCCGCCGCCCGCGGGCACCGGCCAGCTGCCGCTCTTCGCGCCGGTCGAGGTCGAGCACCCGGTGGTCGAGGCCCTCCGCCGCCTCGACGTCGACGGCATGACGCCGCTGGGCGCCCTCACGGCGCTGTACGAACTGCGCGGACTGGTCCGCGCGTCGGACGGGGGGCCGACATCGATATGAGCACTTGGCGTGACCACGGCTGGCTGGCGGCCGGCGCGGCTGGCCTCATCGGAGCGCTGTGGGCGCTCCCGGCGCCGGGCGCTGGGCTAAGCGCGGGACCGGCGGGACCGGCCGGCCCTGTCTTCGCCGCCGCGCCGCCGCCAGGCGGCGACGAGACGCCGCGGACCTTGCCGGCCGGGACGTACGGCGGCGCGTGCCGGCCGTGGGTGCACGTGAACGACGGCGCGTTCGGGCTGGGCGTCGCCCCCTACACGTCCGAGGAAGGCTTCGAGCTGACCGTCCATGGCGGCAAGCTCTACGTCGGCATGGAAGCCGACAACACGCTCGGGGCGCGCGTGTGGCGCACCCGCGATGGGGTCGCCATCGCCACCGGGCAAGCGGACTGGGAGCAGGTCGTGCCCGACGCGTTCGGCGACGTGGCCAACAACGACCACATCGACAGCCTGGCGGGCTTCGGCGGCCACCTCTATGCGTCGACGGCGGTGCAGAACGCGTCACACGATGGTTCCGAGGTGTGGCGCAGCGCCAGCGGGGCGGCCGGCACGTGGACCCAGGTCAACCACAGCGGCTTCCCCACCCCGCCGCCGACGGCCGAGCCCGACAGCCAGAACTTCAAGGACATGCTGGTCTTCGACGGCGCCGACACGCCTCCGGAGCTGTGCGCCGGCACCGGCAACGCCACCACGGGCACGCAGGTCTTTTGCACCGACGGCGTGACCCTCGATGGCGGCGGGCCGCGCCTGGTCTGGACACAGCGCAACCTCGACGGCTTCGACGGCGCCGGCACCGAGATCACGAGCCAGTCGGCCGACGTGTGGGGCGGGCGGCTGTACATCGGCACGGCCCGGTTCGCCGGCTTCCCGGGCAGCGTCTGGCGCACCGACGGCACGCTCGACGGCGGAACGGGCGCGGCCCATGACTGGCTTTGGGAGAACGTCTTCACCGCGCCCGCCAACAACCGGGTTGACGTCGTGGGGCCGTACGCCGGCCACCTGTACGTCGCCTTCGATGGCGGCAGCGGCACCGAGGTGTGGCGCAGCGCCACCGGTGCGAGCGGGTCGTGGGCGCAGGTCAACCTGGACGGCTTCGACGGCGACGCGGGCAACGGACGCGCCATCGTCGACGGCCAGGCGGTGTACAACGGGCTCCTGTACGTCGCGCCGACGCACGCGTCGACCGGCGTCGAGATCTGGCGAACCGACGGAAGCCTCTCTGGCGGCGGCCCCGAGCTGGCGTGGGCGCGCGCCAACCCCGACGGGTTCGGCTTCGCCAGCACGTTCGCGGCGGAGCTGGCCGAGCTCAACGGCTACCTCTACGCGTGGACCAGCGACTACACGCGCGGCCAGGAGGTCCTGCGGAGCAAGTGCCCGATCTGCCAGTCGATGGCCATCACGGGCCCCGGCGCATACGACTTCGACGGAGTCGGCGCGACGCTGGACGTCACGAGCGAGGACGTCGACAGCGTCGAGGTGTGCGTGTTCCCCGACGCCTTCCCCGACGTCGCGCCGCTGGAACGGCCGATCAAGCGGCACTTCGAGATCACGTCGAGCGGCGGGTCAGGCAGCGTGGCGGCCGACATGACGCTCGCCTACGCTCCGGACGACGCCGACGAGCTCGATCCCAGCGACATCGCCGACGAAGCCACGACGTACCTCCGCCGCTGGACGGGTGGCGGTTGGGCCGACTGCCCGTCCGGTGACCGGAGCCGCGACACCGGCGCCAACACCGTCACGTGCGCCGGCGTCACCGAGCTGACCGGCCTGTGGTCGATGAGCGGGACGCTGAACGGCCCGCCGATGGCCGTGACGCTGGAGTCCCTGGTGGCCCGGCGCCGGGGGCGGGCCGTGGTCGTCGCGTGGCGCACGGCCACGGAGACCGGTCACGCGGGTTTCCGCGTGCTGCGGGACGCGGGCGGCGGCGCAGTCGTGGACCTGACGCCGCGCCTCGTCGCGCCGCGCGGCTCCGAATTGGGCGGGGCGGACTACACCTTTACCGATGCCACCGCACCGGCGCGGGCGGTGCGCTACTGGATCGAGGACGTCGACAACCACGGCCGATCCGAGCGGCACGGTCCGGTCCTGGCGCCGCGGGTGGGGCGATAGGCAAGGAGACGCGGCGCGGCTCGCCGGCGCCCGGCCCGCCTGATCCGCCGCGATGCCGGCGCCGCGGGTGATCGCCGACGCCGTGACGGCCCGTCTTCGCAGCCGCCTGTCGCGCGGCTCGCCGGCGCCCGGCCCGCGCCTCACCGGCGTGCTGACGCTCCTGGCCGTCACGGTGCTGTGGGGCACGACATTCGCCGTCATCAAGAGCGCCGTGCGGGACGTCGACCCCCTGCACCTGACGTTCGCGCGCTTCGCGCTCGCCGCGCTCGTGCTTGCCCCGTGGCTGACCCGGTCGCCGGGCGCCTGGGCGGCTGGCCTCGAGCTCGGCTTCTGGCTGTTCCTCGGCTACATCACCCAGGCCGTCGGGCTGCAGCACACCACCGCGGGCCGGAGCGCGTTCATCACGGCGGTGAGCGTCGTGCTGGTGCCGGTCCTGGCGGCCGCCGCCGGGCGGCACGTCCCGCGCCGCGTGCATGGGGCGGCGGCCATTGCGCTCTTGGGCGTCGGTCTGCTCTCGTGGGATGGCAGTCGGCCGAACATCGGCGACGCCTGGACGCTGGCGACCGCGGCGACGTACGCGGTCTACGTCGTGCGGCTCGAGGCGCACGCCCTGACCCTGGACACCCGCAGGCTCACCGCGGTGCAGCTGTGGAGCGTCACGCTCTTCGCGGCGCTCACGGCGGGCGCCGATGCGTGGCTGGCGGGCGCGGCAATGCGGGTCGCCGATGGCACCGCCGGGATCGCCGACATGATCCCGGCCGGGGCATGGGGTGCCGTCGTCTACCTCGGGCTGGTGGCGACAGCGCTGACGACATGGCTGCAGGCCTGCGGTCAGCGGCGGGTCGGGGCGGCCGAGGCGGCGCTGATCTACACGACGGAGCCGCTGTGGGCGGCAGGCTTCGCGTGGCTGCTGTTGGGCGAGTCGCTGGGCGCGTTGGGTGTCGCGGGCGCCGCCCTGATCGTCGGCGCGACGCTGGTGAGCCTGTGGCCGGTGCGCCGCGCCTGACATGAACGGACCGCCGGCGCGGCCAACCGACCAACCAGGAGGCCCGCCAAAGGCGCCGGAGGCGCGCCAAAGACGCCGAAGTGTGATCGCATCCGGCATCTCGACGAGGGTGCCGGCTCGCCACGGTGGCGCCGCATCTGACTCGGCCCCGCGCCGCCCAAGGTTGACACGGCCGGCTGACGGGTCCGCCCGCCTTGTGTTGGACGTCGCCCACCACATACCGTACACTCGCGTGATCACCGAACGAATGCGGGAGGCCCGAGTACCAGCTATCGCGTGGACGCTGTCCGATCTCGTCAGACCCGGCTCCGCCGTGGCCGTTTTGGCGGCCGTTGGCGCCGCGGTGGCCGAGGGTGGCCCGACGTGCTCGGTCTTCGCCGGGTCCCATTTCGTGCGATTGCCCGGCGGACCAACGCCACCCTCGAGTGGAACGTGACACCATTGCCGCATCGTGCGTTCGCCATGGCCACCTCGAACGAGCCCCTGCCTTCTCCGCCGGCTACCGACGCTTCGTCGACGGAGCCGGACCATGTCAGGGCCCGAATCACGCGGACCGGCATGGCCCGATTGGCCCGCCCCGACGCGCTCCTCTTCCTGGCCGCGCTCGCCGTCTACGGTGTCACCCGCTTCGTCGGGCTGGATCGGTTCCCGATCTACTTCTTCTGCGACGAGGCGATCCACGCCAACTTGGCCCAGCACCTGTTGACGCATGGCGGCCGTGAACCGCACGGGGCGCTCCTGCCCACGTTCTTCCAGAACGACGACCGGTGGAACCTCTCGCTCAGCGTCTACCTGCACGTCCCGGCAGTCGCCCTGTTCGGCAAGTCGGTGGTGGCGCTGCGGGCGACATCGGCGCTGATCACCGCGCTGGGGGCGGTGTTCGCGGCGCTGGCCATGAAGCAAGCGTTCGGGAGCCGGGCGTGGTGGATGGCCGTGCTGGTCATGGCCGGGCTACCGGCATGGTTCCTCCACAGCCGGACCGGGTTCGAGGTCGCCATGATGGTGTCGTTCTACGCCGGGTTCGTGTGGGCGTACCTCCTGTACCGCCTGCGCGGCGCCCGCTACCTGCCGCTGGTGCTCGTCCTCGGGGCGGCGACGTTCTACGGCTACGCCAATGGCCAGGGCCTGATGCTCGCCACCGGCGCGCTCCTTCTCGGGTCCGACCTGCGCTACCACCTCGGCCAGCCGCGCCGCGTCGTCGCCGGCGCCGTCGCCCTCGGCCTGATCCTCGCCCTGCCCTACCTCCGCTTCCGCCTGCAGCACCCGGACGCCATCTCCTACCAGCTCCACGTGATCTCGTCTTACTGGATCCTCGACGACCCGCTGTCGACGAAGCTGGCGACGTTCGCCCGCACCTACGCCGGCGGGTTTGACCCACGCTACTGGTTCCTGCCCAACGACGTCGACCTCGTGCGGCACCGGGTCAAGGACGTGGGGCACTTCCCGCTCTTCCTCCTGCCGTTCGTCGTGCTCGGGCTCGGCGTCTGCCTTGCCCGCCTGCGCTCCCCCGCGCACCGCGTCGTCGTGCTCGTGCTGCTCGCCGCGCCGTTCTCGGCCGCCATCGCGACGGTCTTCATCACCCGTGCCCTGGCGATGGTGGTTCCGGTCACGCTCCTGGCCTGCATCGGCTTCGACTGGCTGGTCGACCGCCTGACGGCGGGCCGCGCCCGCCGCCTGCCGGTCGATCTCGCCGCCGGCGCCGCCCTCGCCGCCTGGAGCGTGTGGCTCCTGCGCGCCGCGCTGACGTCCGGGCCGACCTGGTTCACGGATTACGGGCTCTTCGGCATGCAGTGGGGCGCCGCACAGGTGTTTGGAGCCACGGAGGAGATTCTGGCGACGTCGCCCGAGGCCGTCATCGGGATCTCGCCCGACTGGACCAACAACGCCAACGCGCTGGCCGAGTTCTTCCTCCCGCCCGACCTCGTGAAGCGCGTCAAGTTCGGCAACACCGCTCCGCTGCTGCGCGAGAGGGTCGACTTCCCCGCCGGCAAGGTCTTCGTTCTGTCGCCGGAGGAGATGGCACAGATAGAGAAGAGCGGCAGGATTGAGGTCACGTCGACCGAACGTGTCATTGCCTATCCCGACGGGCGCCCGGGCTTCTACTTCGTCCGCCTGCGCTACGCGCCGGGCGTCGACGCCGTGTTCGCCCGCGAGGCGGTCGAGCGGAAGCGCCCGGTTGAAGCGGTCATCGACCTGGGCGGCCAGCGCGTCCGCGTCCGCCACTCGCGCCTCGACCGCGGCCGCCTGGTGGACCTGTTCGACGCCAACCCGGAGCTTCTCATCCGCGGCGAGTCCGCCAACCCACTGATCCTCGAATTTGCCTTCCCCGAGCCGCGCGAGATATCCGGCATCGCCGCCCACACGGCGATGATGGACCTCGAGCTGAAGATGCTGGTTACGCCGGCCGACGGCGGCGAGGCACGGGCGTACACGACGACGCATCGCGATCTGCCCGACGAGCCGCGCATCGACTTCCCGTTCCCCGACGGACCGGTCACGGTCTCCGCCCTCCGGCTCGAGTTCCACGACCTGACGAGTACCGGCGACGTGCACATCCACGTGCGGGACTTGGAGATCCGTTAGGCGCTGGGCGCGTTCGCGATCAAGGATCATGCCCCTCGCCGCCGAGGTTGACACGGCCGGCCGACGGATCCGCCCGCCTTGCGTTGGACGCCGCCCAACACATGCCGTACACTCGCTTGATCACCGAACGAATGCGGGAGGCCCAAGTGCGTGCTGTCACGTGGAAGCTGTCCGATCTCGTCAGACGCGGCCTCGCCGTAGCCGTTTTGGCGGCCGTTGGCGCCGCGGTCGAGCATGCCGCGGACCCGAGCACGGTTGCGCACGCCCAGGCCCCGCACGCCCTCGATCTTGTCGGCCAGACCGGCGGTCTGGCGGCCGATGTCATCATGGCCGGCGAGCACGCGTGGGTCGGCGTCGGGCCGCGCGTCGTGGCCTGGGACGTTTCCGTCCCGTCGGTGCCGCGGTGGATCGGCGAGAGCCCGGTCCTGTCAGGGGTGGTGCTCGACATCGCGGTGGCCGGGGGCCGCCCGACGCGGTCGGTCTTCGCCGTGACCGGCGAGGGCGGCATCGAGGTCATCGACGTGACCGACGCGGTGCACCCGCGGCGCCTGAGCTACCTCGACATGTCGGACGGCGTGACCGAGGTGGCCGCCGGCGACGACGTGGTCTGCGTCGCCGTCGCCTCCGATCCCCCCATGGTGTGGGTGGTCGACGTGGCCAACCCGGCCGCCCCGTGGGTGGCCAGCCGCATCGAGCTGCCGGCGGAGGCCATCGGCCTCGTCGCCGCCGAGCGGCGGGTCTACGTGCTGGTCGACGACGAGGGCCTGCGCATCTACGACCTCGCCACGCCCGCGTCGCCGCTGTTGATCGGGCGGGCCCCGACCCCGGATCGCGAAAGCGGCCTCGGCGGGCGGATGGACCTGGCCAGCGGCTATGTGTTTGTCGCCGACGGGCCGAACGGCCTGCGCGTCTTCGACGTCGTCGATCCCAGCGCGCCGCGCGAGGTCGGGCGGCTGACGGACGTCAACGATGCCCGTGCCGTCCACGTGGCCAACGGCCTGGCATACGTCGCCGACGGCGCACGGGGCCTGGCGGTGGTCGAAGTGGCGTCGCCGCGCAACCCACGCCTCCTCGGACGACATGTCACGAACGGTGCGGCCAGCAGCGTCGCCGCCGTGGATGACCTGGTCATGGTGACCGACGAGCACGGATTGCGCGTCATCGACGCCTCGAACCCGGGCCTGCCGCGGCGCAGCGCCGACATCGACCCGCCCGGCTACGTCGTGGGCGTCGCGGCCGAGGGCGACCGATGGTTCGCTTTCGACGGCACGCACGCCCTGCTGTGGTCGATCGCAGGCGACGGTCTGCGGACGGCCCGAGCGACGAGCCATGTCGCGTCACCGGTGACCGGCTCGGACGGCGGCGCCTTGGCCGCGCACGCGGGCTACGTGTACGTCGCCGGCGGCCGCGAGGGCCTGGGCGTGATCGATGCGCGCGGTCCGAGCGGCCTCGCGGCGATCGGAGTGGTCACGGGCACGACCGCGATGGACGTCCATGCCGCCGGCCGGCACGTGTACGTCGCGGCCGGCGGCGACGGGCTGGCGGTGCTGGATGCCACCGACCCGGCACGCCCGCGCCCCCTGTCGGCCGCGCCGACCGACGGGTTCGCCAGCGCCGTCTTTGCGCAGGTCAGCCGCACGCTCGTGATGGATGGCAGCCTCGAGGTCTTCGATACCCGCGATCCCGCGCGGCCCGGCGCCGCGGCAACCTTGGCGATGGAAGGCGACCTGCCCGGTACCGTCGCCGCAGAGGGCGAGCGAGCCTATGCCGCCACCGACCGGGTGCACGTCTTCGACCTGACGACACCCGGCAACCCGGCCGTGGTGGGCGAGTGGATGCCCGAAAGCGGCCCGCTGGTCTCGCCGCGCATTGCGGTCGGAGAGGGCGTGGCCTACGTCTCCGACGCGTTCAACAACGCGGTCTGGGCGCTGGACGTCGCCGGCAACGAACCCCCACGCGAGCTCGCGCGCGCGGTGCTCCCGGCGGGCAGTCAGCCGCTGGACATGATGCTGGCGCGCGTGGGAGGCACGGGCGTGGTCCTGGTGGCCAGCGGCGACGGGGGGGTGACGGTCTGGCGGCACCGCGCGTCAGGTGGCGGAAAGTCGGTCGTCTACCTGCCGTTCGGCCGAAACCGCTAGCGCCGTGGGCGGGCCGAACCTGGGCCGGACCGGACGCTCGGGCAAGGCGACATAAAGCAACGGAACACGACGTCGGCGTGTTTACCCACGGCCCGGCGAAGGCCGGGACATCGCAGCACGGAGGATTCACATGCGCGGCCTGGACAGGCACCGGTCTTTGGGCGGCGGCGCCCGGCGCGCGGCCCGGCGCAGCGGGCGGTCGTGGCTCGCCGCGGCGTTGGTGGTGGGGATCGCGGGGGTGACAGGCGCGGCGAGCACGGCGGTCGCCGATGACGAGGTACCCGGGCCCGCCGGTGATACCAGGGCCGGTATCGGTGCCGATGCCGAAGTCGGCGACGTCGTCGTCGACATCCGCGCGGTACCGATCGCGCGCCGCCGCGCGCTGGCCGAGGCCGTCCCGGAGTGGGAGGAGTCGATCGCGGCCGGCACCGAGCGGATCACGATCCCGCGGGCGCAGCTGGACGACCTGCGCGGCCAAGGCTTCGCGGTCGACGTCGTCGCCGCCGCGCCGGCGCGGCTCCCGGCGTGGCCGGGGTGCTACGATCGCCTCGCGGAAGTCCACGCCTGGGCCGAGGCGACGGCGGTGGCTCGACCCGAGCTGCTCGAGGTGCTCGACATCGGCGACAGCGGCTGCAAGGCCGCGGGCGGGTGCGTCACGCCCGGCGGCGATGCGATTCCCGGCGCCGACATCGTGGCGGTGCGCGTGACCAACGAGGCGGCCGAGTCGCCGAAGGCGGGCCGGCTGTGGATCGACGGCGGCCTGCACGCGCGCGAAATACCGACCGTGGCGCTGGCGCAGGCGTTCATCCGGCACCTCCTGGACGGCTACGGCCGCGACGCGCAGATCACCTATCTCCTCGACCACCGCGAGGTCTACGTCGGCCTGTCGAGCAACCCCGATGGGCGCCAGCTCGTCGAGCTCGGCGCGCACCCGCCGTACGACACGCGGCCGTGGATGTGGCGCAAGAACGGGCGCGACGTCGGCGGCGGAGCGTGCGGCTGGCCGCCGGCGGGGGGCGGGCACACGGGGGTGGACTTGAACCGCAACCATGCGTTCAAGTGGGATGCCGAAGGTCACAGCGAAGACGTCTGTGCCGAGACATACCGAGGGCCGACGCCGGGCTCGGAGCCGGAGATCCAGGCCTACGCGGCGTTCGTGCGGTCGATCATGCCGGACCAGCGCGGACCCGAGGACACCGACGCGGCGGCGGCGGATGCGACGGGGTTCCTCATCAACTTCCACAACGCGACGTTTCCCGGCACGATGCTGGTGCCCTGGGGCTGGACGACGGCCCGGGCTCCAAACGCCGATGACCTGTACGCGATCGCGCGGCGCTACGTGGCGTTCAACGGCTACCGCGTGCAGAGCGCGCTCTACCCGGTCAGCGGCAACACGCGCGATTGGAGCTACGGCGAGCTCGGCATCCCGAGCTACGTGATCGAGGTGCAGGGGAGCGACTTCGCGTCGTCGTGCACCGAGCTGGCGGACGTCATCGGGCAAAACCTCGACGCGCTCGTGATGACGCTCGGGCTGGCGGACCGCCCGTACCGCCGCATCAACGGCCCGGAGATCACGCGGCTGGCGCTGCGCCCGGCGCTCGCGCCGGCCGGATCCACCGTGGGCGTGTCGGTGCGCGCCACGGATCTCCGAGCGGGCCGGCAACCGGTGGCGGCGGTCGAGATCTTGCTGGGCCAGCCGGGTGGCGCCGCCGTGGGCGGCGGGCCACCCGGCCCAAGCGTCGCCGAAGGCGATGGCACACCGCTCGCGGCGGTCGACGGTGGGTTCGACGAGGTGTCGGAAGACGCGGCGAGCACGCTGGCGGTGCGTGGTCTCGAACCCGGACGGTACTACGTCGTGGCGCGTGCCCGCGACGCGAACGGCAACTGGGGCCCCGCTCGGGCGCAGTGGCTCGAGGTGCTGGACGAGGCGCCGGATGGGCAGGGTCGCGTGCGGTGGGGGCGGCGGACGCGGTGGGATTGACGGCGGCTTACCGCCCGCTGGGGCTGGGCGCGGTGGGGTCGTCTAACGATCCCGGTGTCTGATGTGGACTGCCTGACCTGAATCGACGATCGCACCCGACGGATCCAGCAGCATGATGGGGCGGCCGAGCCGAACCGCCGGCTCGATGTCGCGCAGCAGGTGCATCACGTCCAGGCGCAACTGCTTGGCGGTCTTGGTCGCACGCGTAAAGTGGCTGAGCTTGACGTTGTCGACATAGGCCTTGAGCTCGTATTCCAGGCCCAGGTCAGTGTCGACCAGCGCCACGCTGGGCTCTTTCCAGATGGGCCCGGCCTCGTGCATCTCACGGGCCAGCAGGCGCCGCACGGCCAGGAGGTCCTCGTCCATCAACCGTCCGCGCCCCTGCGCTGGCTTGGCGAGGATGGCTGCGACGGTGTTCCGCAATTGGCGTGTGCGATCCGACCAATCCGCGAACAGGTTCGTATACTCCTCCAGGGCGTCGAGATCGGTAAAGCCGCCGACCTCGCGGGCACCCAGTGGTGCCCCGAAGCCGTGCTCGGAGAGCCAGCGTTCCTGGGCTTCCATCGCGTACAACAGATCCGCGCGATCGATGCGTCCCGCCCGCACCAGGGGCGCACCGTCGGCCAGGGCGTGGTCTACGAGCTGCGTGTAGGCAGCCAGGTGATGGAAGGCGGGCGAGAGCGCCGTCTCCGTGAGGGCGTGGACCTCCGCGATATCGTCCGGCGCAGCGGGGCCGCCATGCCGCCGAATGCCGGCCACGGCGGATCGCAACGCCGCCTCGTCGTGCGGCGGCAGGTGCGTTTCCGGTCCGCGAACGTAGGTGTAGCGAACCATCAGGAGCCAGCGGGTCATGGCGTCTTCGATGCCATCCACCATGGCGCCGAGGCGGTCCAAGTCAGCCCCCATGGCTGCCCGTTCGGCGTCGTTGAAGCCGCCGGCTTCCATGCGGTGCAGCTTTGCGGCCATCTCGTAGATGAACCCTGCATGGTGTTGGATCGCGGCATCCAGGCGCCCCTCGTGCTCGATGCGGGCCATCTCCTTGACCATGCTCAAGGCCTCTGACACGTCACCCAACCATACGAGCCGGTCGATGCGCCGGCGCATCGCAGGCAGCTTAAGGGTAGGCTGACCGAGGACCCACGGATGGCCGTAAGCGGCTTCCCGCAGCCGGTCCCGCACGACCTCGTCGGGGCTGGAGGCTTCCACCCGCGCGATCAGAGTCAGTCTCTTCTCGGGTGTTGGGCGGCTGAGGTTGACGAGCTTCTGGCCCGCGAGGATCCGGTTGGGGACGCTGAGATCGGCATGATCGACCGGGTCGTACATCTTCGTGACCCGCAGGCCCAGGTGATCGACCTTGGCGCGCGTACCGTCCTCGAGCTCCAGCAGGTCGCCCCGCCCGAACGGAGTATCCAAGAGCAGCGAGACGCCGCCGAAGACGTCGTCGAGGACGGACTTGGCACCGAAGCTCAGAAAGAGGTAGCCGGCGCCCACGGCGACGGCGATTCCGCGGGTCGATGCGCCGGTCGCGTCCATGAACGCGATCAGCGCAACGGTGTACAGCACCGGCCGCACGAGAACCCGCGCGATCGGCACCAACATGTCGTCCAGGCGCGTGTCGGTGCGGGTGGCCCTGTTGGCGAGCACGCGAATCACCGCCCGCTCCAGCATGCGCTGCGCGAGCCAGATCAGGGCGATGACGAGGCCCACGCGCGCGAGCTTGACGATCGTCGCCAGGGCGTGGAAGGCCAGGCTGGTCTCCGGCCAAGGCGGGTCGAGCTGCAGCGACTCGAGCAGGTTCACGATCGCGGCGACGACGACGATGATGCGGAGCGGAAGCTCGCTCGTCGCCAGGAGCAGGTCGTCGACCTCGTACCGCGATCGCAGGACCCAGCGACGGACTAGGCGGAGCACGAGCACGACCACGAGCAGGACCGCAATCCACAGCTCGAGCTCGACCAGCAGGTGCTCGGACCGGCTCATGGTCGACTGCGACCGGCCCAGCGCTGCGAGCAGCGCGTCGATCAGGTCATTCATGCAGGTCATTCATGGCCGGGCGGCCGCTCGTGGTCGGGCCAGCGTCCAGCGATCTGAAGCTGCGCCGCTGTTGCCTTTGGGGTGGCGGGTGTTGACCACGCGTCGGCGTTCGATGCCGGATCCACCATTTTCACCGGTTGACCCTCAAACCTCATCACCGGTTGATCCTCACCCTACCACAACGCCGCGCCCATCAACCCCACCGGCAAATACGCCCGGCTCCCGCCATCCGGCCGCGCATCCACGCGCCCCCGCCACACCGTCGCCTGCCCGCGGGCCGACGCGTTCCGCGGGAAGCTGAGCAGCACCCCGACCTCGCCGCCCGCCCGGATCTCCGCGCAGGCTTCGCCGTCGCGGCGGAGCTCCAGCGCCAGCCGCGCCGATCCACCCGACGCCACCTCCACGGCACCGGGCGCACCCCCGTCGCCAAAGGACCACAGCGGCCCTTCGAGGCCCGCCCGCGTCAAGCAGTCCAGCGACGCCTGCGCCACTTGGAAGGATTCGCCGCTCGCCAGCCCGTCCGGCGCATCGTCGACGAACGCCGGTGCGTCCACCGACCACGGCTCGCGCGGGCTCTCGATGCGCACCGCGAAGCCGAACGCCTCGTCCCCCGAGTCAAGGTCAAGCACCAGCTCTTCCGCCCGGGCTCGCAGCACCGCCACCGATGCGTCGAGGTCGAACACCAGCGGCAGCGGGTTCGGGAGCTGCCGGCTGAAGTCCGGCGTCAGGCCATCGGCTTCCAGCGCCGTGTGGATCGTGAACCACTGCCCCCGCGGCAGCGTCGACCGCGCGTCGGCTCCCTGCATCGTCACGAGGGCCCGGTCGAAGCGCCCGTCGCGGTCGCGGTCCACCAGCACGGTGATCCGCGCGCCCAGCGGCAGGTCCCTGGCCGCTCGCGTGTGAACGTGCCACTCCACGACCTCGCCCGTTCCTGATCCGCCCGGCCCGCCGCCGGCCGCCGGGCCGTGCCGCAGCCCGATGGCATCGACGTCCAGCGCCTCCGGCAGCCCCGACACGTCCCCGGCGGGGTCGGCCCCGACGAGCGGCATCGCCACCACCGGTCCCGGCGCCACGCACCCGTTGTCCAGCACCGCCACGCCGAGGTCGCCCGAACCACTCTGGAACGAGGACAGCGAGGTCGCGGCCACGCACGCCCGTGTCCGAGGCAGCACCTGCAGGGCCACCGTCATCGCCTCGCCAGCGGCCACCGGCGAACCCGCGCCGTCGACCTCGTCGAAGGCGATCCAGCCGTCGAGCTCCGCCGTCTGCAAGCCCACCGTGTCGCTGATGGCGTTGCCCCGATCCAGCGCCCACGGGCGCAGATCGCCCGCGCGCAGCCGCAGGGCCACGCCCGCCGCCGCCTCGCCACCGGCCGGGATCTCCACGATCCCCGGGTCGAGGGCGACCGCGACCCCATGGCCGTCATCCTCGCTCGGGAACGCCGTCCGAAAGCGCGCGCGCAGCCGGCGCGGCCGTTCGGAGGCGTTGCGCAGCCGCAGCGGGCGCCGGACCTCGATCTCCGGACCCTCCGTCACATCCACCAGCCCGAAGCCCAGCGCCCCCGGCAACCCGCCGCCACCGTCCACGTGGAGCGTCCCCGCCAGGCTCGCGGCGACGTTCAGGCGCCCCGCCCCCTGCAAGCCCACCGGCGCCAGCACGCCCGTGTCGCGGCGCTCGAGATGCACGTCCGCGACCGCCCGGCTCTCGAGCAGGCCAACCGCCAGGCCGGGTAGGCCGCCCAGGCCGCTCTCCGCGAGCCGCGCCTGCACGCGCGCGGCGGCGCCCGCCGCCGTCGCCGCCGCGATGTCGGTGCCGCTCGCCACACGCTCCCCGTCGCCCGACCCGGCGCGTGGCACGCTCAAGCCCACCCCGGCGGCCGCCACGTGCGGCCGGATCCCCAGCCCCGGGCGCCCCGGCCCGCGCGCGCTCGTGCCGAGGAGCGTGTGATACAGCCAGGGCTGCGGGACCACCAGGTCCGCGTCGAGCGTTACGCTGACCACTGCCCCGGCTTCGAGCCGCTGCCGCAGACCGCGCCCCGGCGCGTTGTCGATCATCACCGCGGGGATGCGCGGATGCGCCGTGCAGGGGGTGCCGCACGGCATCGCGCCCCGCGGCCGCTGGTCGCTGTACACCACGGCCGCGATCGCGCCCATCCGCAACGCGTTGACGAGCTTCACCGCGAACGTGCACGTCCCGCGCTCGATGAGCGCGACCCGTTCGCGGACCTCTTGAACCGGCGGCGACGGCTCGCCGTTGGCGTCGTCACAGGCTTGGCCATACCAGGCCAGCTCCGCGGCGATCGGCCCCGCGTCCCGCAGCCGGGGCAGCCAGTCGCCGCCTTCGACCGCCTCGATGTTCTCGGCTCGCGTCTGCCCATTCTCGCGCCACTCGGCCCGGATGCCCCACGCCGTCACGTCAGCCCCGCGTGCCGCCGCCACCGACAGCACGCCGGGCACGCCCGGCGGCCCCGCCGCGCCGAACGGCAGCGGGCCGGTGTCGCCGACCGGCGCGACCACCGTCACGCCCGTCGCGCCGAGCGCGCGGGCCGCGTCGTCGATGCGGCGATCGGTCCCGCTCCAACTGACGCCGGCGGCCACCACCACGACGTCGATCCGCACCCTGCCCGCCGGCGCGCCCGGCACGGCCGAGCCCGCGTTGTGCCGGCGGACCCAGTCCAGCGCGTCCGCCACGAGGTCGGTCGTCGCGGGCACGACACCCGGCGGGGACAGCGGGCTGCCGAGCACCTTCAGCGCGACGAGCTTCACGCCCGGCGCCGCGCGCAGCACCGCGCCCGCCATCGCCGTGCCCGACCCATCCGGGGCGTCCAGTGGATCGGGGTCCGGCACCGGCTGGCGCATACAGTGGGCGTCGGGCGGCACCGGCGCCGGGCAGGCCGCGCTGTAGTAGCGCCCCGCGAGGTCGTAGCCGCCGATCACCCGCGCCGTCGGGAAGGATGCCGCTTCGACGACATCGGGGTCGTTGACACCGTAGGCGGTCGCCGAGCCGGTCCCGCCGAAAGCCGCGTGGGTGTCGTCGAGCCCGCCGCCGCCGAGCGCCCCGACGTTCCGGGCGCCATCCCCGCCCGGCCGGGCGTGGGCGGCCGGCGCGGCGGCCGCCGCCGCCAGGCCGGCCACCAGGACGCAGGCGGCAACGATCCAAGCCCGCACGGGGCCGCCGACGCGCGGATGCTCCGAAGGGCCGCGCGATCTCACAACACATACTCCAGGATCAACGGTGGCACTTCGGCCGCCGTCTCGGAGACGACGAACGCATCGCGCAGCCGGGCCGCCGCCGCCTCGGCGGCGGCCTCCGTGCGGGCATGGACATCCGCGAGGTGGGCGTGACCGTCGACACGATCGCCGACCTTGGCGTGCAGCACGATCCCTACCGCTGGATCCACGCGATCCTCTTTGCGCCGGCGCCCCGCCCCGAGATCGACGGCGACCGCACCGATCGCGCGCGCGTCGAGCCCCGCCACCCAGCCGTCGCCGTCGTGCGTCACGGCCCGCACCACCGGCGCGGCCGGCAGCACCCGCTCCGGGGCATCGACCACGCGCGGGTCGCCGCCCTGCGCCTCGATCATGCGCAGCAGCCGCTCCGCGGCCCGGCCCGATGCCAGGGCCTCGAGCAGCTCCTCCGACACGTGCTCGGGCCGGCCGGCGTTGCCGGCCGCCACATGCATCAGGCCGGCCACGGCCATGCACAGCGCGTGGACGTCCGCCGGCCCCTCTCCGCGCAGCGTGTGGATGGCCTCGCGGACCTCGAGCGCGTTGCCCACGGCGCGGCCGAGGGGCTGGTCCATCGTCGTCAACGCTGCCGATACGCGCCGTCCGGCGCGACGGCCAATGTCGACCATCGCTCGGGCGAGGTCCAGCGCCTCGGCCTGAGTCGACATGAACGCGCCCGAGCCCACCTTGACGTCGAGCGCGATGGCTTCGGCCCCTGCGGCGAGCTTCTTGCTCATGACCGAGGCGGCGATGAGCGGGAGGCTCGGCACCGTGCCGGTCACGTCGCGCAAGGCGTACAGACGTCGATCCGCCGGCGCCAGCTCGGCCGTCTGCCCGGCGATGACCAGCCCGACGGTCGCCGCCTGGCGCATGAAGCGCTCGACGGGCAGCGCCACGCTGAGGCCCGGGATGCTCTCGAGCTTGTCGAGCGTTCCGCCGGTATGGCCAAGGCCCCGGCCGCTCATCTTGGCCACCGTCAGGCCGGTGGCCGCCGCCAACGGGCCGACGACGAGCGTGGTCTTGTCGCCAACGCCGCCGGTCGAGTGCTTGTCGGTCGTAGGGTGGGGCAGGCTGGACAGGTCGAGCATGCGGCCCGAGCCCGCCATCGCCTGCGTGAGGTCGGCCGTCTCGGCGGGCGTCATGCCGCGCCAGACCACGGCCATGAGCCACGCCGCGAGCTGGTAGTCCGGGATGGTCCCGTCGACGACGCCCCGCATCAGCCAGTCGAGCGTCGCGGTGTCGTGCGCGCCGCCGTCGCGCTTCGCGACGATCAGGTCGAGGGCATCCATGGGCCTATGTTACCACACCGCGCGCGCGACCCCTGGCCGCTCGCGAACCCGCCAGCACCGCCCATGCCGGTGGCCTCACCGCCCCCGGACACGAACCGCGGGCGGACCGCACGAGTGCGGCCGCCCGCGGTTCAGCCATGTTCCGCTGGTGGGATTCAAATGCACCTGGCGCGAGGGTGCGGCGGATTGTGGACAACTCACCCGGCCCAGGGTACAATACCGCCCGACATCATCCTGGCCCTGATTCCAAGGCCCATCCTTCCCGACCGGCCGGTGTCGGGGAAATACTGACCGGCGCATCCAAGCAGGCGGCGGGTGACCTTCGGGTTGTCCGCCGCCTGCTCGTTGATCCAGAGCGAGTCAACCGCCATGGTTGACGGCGGGACCGGGCGGCCACCCCGCCCTCGACGTCCTGACCTCATTTGTGTTGAACATCATAACGCCACGGCCTGCCATTGGATAGGCTCTGGCCTCGATTGTCTGCGGTCCGTCCGTGCTCCGTCAGCCCCCCGTCAGCCCCGCGTCAGACTCTGATCACCGGTCTTCCCGCCGTGTGCTATAGTTCCACCGCCCATGGACCACCCCCCTGTCGCGTCGCCCAGCACGCGAGGCCACCTCACCGTCGTCGGGGGCGGTCTGGCGGGCAGCGAGGCCGCCTGGCAGGCCGCGCGCGCCGGTGCCCGCGTCACGCTCATCGAGATGCGGCCCGTCCGGGCGACCGCCGCCCATCGGACGGATCGGCTGGCCGAGCTCGTGTGCTCCAACTCGCTCGGCTCCGATCTGCCCGACCGCGCCGGCGGCTTGTTGAAGGCCGAGCTGCGCCGGCTCGGGTCGCTCATCATCGCGGCCGCGGAGCACGCAGCCGTCCCCGCGGGCGGCGCCCTTGCCGTGGACCGCGACGCGTTCGCCGAGATCGTCACCCAGGCGATCGCGGGCCACCCGCGCATCGATGTCGTCCGCACCGAGGCCACCGAAGTGCCCGCCGGGCCGTGCGTGATCGCGTCCGGCCCGCTGACGAGCGACCGGCTGGCCACCGACTTGCAGCGGCTGACAGGCCAGGAGCACCTGTACTTCTACGACGCGCTTGCCCCGATCGTCGCCGCCGAGTCGATCGACCTGACGATCGCATTCCGGCAGTCCCGCCACGATCGCGGCGTCGACGACGGCGGCGACTACATCAACTGCCCGCTCGACGAGCCGACCTATCGGGCTTTCGTCACCGCCCTGCTGGCGGCCGAGCGCATCCCACTGCGCGACTTCGAGGCCGCCGACGAGCGGTTCTTCGAGGGCTGCCTGCCCATCGAGGTCATCGCCGCGCGCGGCCCGGACGCCTTGGCCTACGGGCCGATGCGGCCGATCGGGCTGCGCGACCCTCGCACCGGTCGCCGGCCGTTCGCGGTTGTCCAGCTCCGGCAGGACAACGTCGCCGGATCGCTCTACAACCTCGTGGGCTTCCAGACGAACGTGCGCTGGGGCGAGCAGGAACGGGTGCTGCGCATGATCCCTGGGCTGGCGGGCGCCGAGTTCGTGCGACTCGGCCAGATGCATCGCAACACCTTCATCAGCTCGCCGCTGCTCCTGACGCCGGGCCTGGCGTTCAAGGGTCGGCCGGGGCTGTACTTCGCCGGCCAGATCACGGGGATCGAAGGGTACGCCGGCAACGCGGCCTCGGGGCTCCTCGCGGGCCTGAACGCCGTGCGCGCCATGGCCGGGCACGCTGAGCTCGTCTTGCCGCCCACCACCATGCTCGGCGCGCTCTGCCACTACATCACGGCCTGCGACCCCGCCCGTTTCCAGCCGATGAAGGCCAACTTCGGCCTGTTGCCCCCGATCGAGCCCGCCGTGCGCCACAAGGCCGAGCGCTACCGGGCGTACGCGGCGCGCGCGCTCGCCGACCTCGACGCGTGTCTCGCACGCCAAGCCCCATCTCTCGCGGAGGAACATGCCCAAGCGCCCGACTTCGCTCCTATCTGACCGCGGTGCCGCCGCGAAGCGCGAGCCCGCCTTCCTGGTCGGGGTCGACCTCTTCAGCGAGCCCGACAGCTGGTCTCTGGCGTCGTCGCTCGACGAGCTCGAGGCCCTGGCCGAGACGGCGGGCCTGGCCGTCGTCGGCCGCACGACCCAGCAGCTCAGCACCCCGCACGGCGGCACGCTCATCGGCTCCGGCAAGGTCGAGGAGACCAAGCTCGCCGCGCACGACGCCGGCGCCGAGGTCGTGCTGTTCGACCACGAGCTGTCGCCGCGCCAGCAGCGGAACCTCGAGAACGCGCTCGAGCTCAAGGTCATCGACCGGACCGCCCTGATCCTGGACGTGTTCGCCCAGCACGCGCGTACCCGCGAGGGCATGTTGCAGGTCGAGCTCGCGCAGTACGAGTATCGGCTGCCGCGGCTGACGCGCATGTGGACGCACCTCGCGCGCCAGAGCGGGGGGCGGGCCGGCGGCGCCACCGGCGGTGTCGGCGTGCGCGGTCCCGGCGAGACCCAGCTCGAGATCGACCGGCGCGAGATCGGCCGGCGGATCGCCTTCCTGAAGGGCGAGATCGAGACCCTGCGCCAGCAGCGGCGCCAGACGCGCCAGCGGCGCCGGCGGGCGGGCCTCCCGGTCGTCGCGCTGGTGGGGTACACCAACGCCGGCAAGAGCACGCTTCTGAACGCGCTCACCGGGGCCGGCGTGCACGCCGCGGACCAGCTCTTCGCGACGCTCGATCCGACTACGCGCCGCGTGACGCTGCCCAGCGGCCGCCCGGCCCTCTTCACCGACACCGTCGGCTTCATTCAAAAGCTACCGACGCAGCTCGTCGCAGCCTTCCGCGCGACGCTCGAGGAGATCGCCGAGGCCGACCTGCTCCTGCACGTCGTCGACGTGACCCATCCCGACGTCATCCGCCAGGCGCAAACCGTCGAGCGCGTCTTGGGTGAGCTCGGCATGGATGATCCGCCGATGGTTGTCGCGGCCAACAAGGTCGATCGACTGCCGCGGCGGGGCGAGCCCGACGGCGCGCCGTTTCCGGATGACGGGGTCGCGATCATCGACCCCATGGCCGGCCGGCCGCCCTTCGACGCACTGGCCGAACTGCGACTGGCGGCCTATCCCGACCTCGTGCCGATCTCCGCGCGGGACGCCATCGGCCTCGACGATCTCCTCGACGCCGTCGACACGGCCTTGGAGAAGCAGCTCGTCCCGGTCACGCTCCTCCTGCCGTACCAGGCGGGCAAGGTCTTGGACCTGGTTCACACCCACGGCGTCGTAGACCTCGAGGTCCACGGCGAGGCCGGCACTCGCTTGCGTGCGCGCGTGCCGGCTTACCTGCTCGGCGAGATCGAGGCTTACACCCAGCCTGGTGCGTAGGGGCGCGTCACCTCAGTCAGGCGCGCAACCTCTGCCCGAGATGCCGGCTCCGACCACTGGCGCGCTCGGGCCGGAGCCGGAACCCCGTCATCCGCGTCGGCCCGCTGGAGCCGGCCCGTCGATTGCGTGCGACTTGAGCAGAAGCGGCAGGAAGATCTTGCCGCCGGGGGCCTGAGTGGCCGTCGGCGTCGCCACCGGTGTCCGGGCGGCGGAGGTTGCCGTGCCCGCCGCCGCCGTCGCGGCAAGGTCGGGCGTCGGTGTCGTCTCGTCCGTGGCCGTGGCGCTCGGAAGGCGCGTGGGCATCAGCGAGGCGGTCGCCGTGGGCGTCGCGGTGCGCGGCTCGGGGGTCGCGGTGGGCGTGTCGGTCGGCGGCGCGTCGGCCGTGGGCGTGTAGGTTCCCCGCGTCCAGTCGGCCACCTGGCCCCACTCGAACGAGTCGACCCGCGCGGCGGCGCCGCCCGGCCCGCCGCTCAGGCGGAACAGCGCGCGGTCCGAGAGCCGCACCAGATACAGCCCCAGCATCTGCGTCACGCCGGGATCACGGGTCGGGGTAGGCTGGCCGATGGGTTCGAGGCCGTTCTCCTTGGTGTTGTAGATGAGGAGCCACCCGCCATCCGGCGACCAGCTCGCCGGGTTCGTGACGCCGGCGATGATCTCCTCGGTCGCGCCGCTGGCCACGTCCATGATCGTGAGCGTGCCGCGCCCGTACCCGTCGACGTTGCCATAGGTGACAAAGGCGATCCGCCGGCCATCCGGCGACCAGCGCGGGTTGCGCGCCGTGGCGCCTGCCTGCTCCCACAGCACGCGGTCGTCCGTGCCGTCGGCGGCGACGCTGCGCAGCGCCCACCACGCGTCGTCGTCGCCGGACGGCCGGGCCGCGTAGGCGATCCGGCGGCCATCCGGCGACCAATCGGGATCGCGCTCGTCGCGATCGGCCGTGTTCAGGAGCGTCCTTCCGCCGGCGGCCGACCACACGCGCAGGTCAAGGTCGCCCGGCCGGCCCCCGTCGTGCGCACCGGCGAACACGATGGCCTGGCCGGACGGGTCCCATGCCGGGTAGCCCGCCCCTTCGGCGTTGGCCGTGGCCACCGGTGTCGGCGTGCCGCCCGAGAACGGCATCCGCCAGATGAAGGCGCGGTCGCCGTCCTTGGTCAACGTCGTGAACACGATCTCGCGGCCATCCGGCGACCAGCGCGGCTGGTCTTCGCCCACGGGGTTGGCGTCGCGCGAGCTCGAGAGCCGCAGCTCGTTGGCCCCGTTGGCATCCGCCGCGTAGAGATCCCACGCGAAGGCCGTGGCGCGCGTGTAGACGAGGCGCCCCGGCAGCGGCGGCGGCTCCGGGATGCTCGCGGCGGCGGCGCCGGCCACAAGCGCGGTGGCGCCGACGAGCGCCGGCGGGGCGAGCACCTGGGCCCAACGGCCCCAGCGGGGGTGCGTCGGCCGCACCCGTGGCAGCAGTCGATCGTTCATGCCGGCGTGATCCTGGGATGGGGTGACACGGGACGAGCAACGGCCCACGCCGGCCGGCGCGGGCCCTTGGCCCATTGTAGCATGCACCCGGGCTGGGGACGGCTTCACGCCGGGCGGCGACAGCCCTATAATATTTTGACGCGCCCGGAATCTCAAGATGGGCCAGCATCACCATAGGAGCACCCGTTTGAACGTTGTCTTGCTGGGCGCGCCGGGCTCCGGCAAGGGCACCCAAGCGACGATCTTGACCGGCCGGCTCGGGCTGGCCCACGTGGCCACCGGCGACCTTTTCCGCCACCACCTGAGGGCGCGGACCGAGCTCGGTCGAGCGGTCGAGAGCTTCATGAACCGCGGCGCGCTCGTGCCGGACGACGTCACCATCGCCATGGTGCGCGAGCGGCTGGCCCAGCCCGACATCGCCGCCGGCGTGCTCTTCGATGGCTTCCCCCGCACCCTCGCCCAGGCGCACGCCCTCGACGAGCTCCTGGCAGGGATGGGCCAGCGGGTCGACCGGGCCGTGTACCTCGACGTACCCGACGACGCCATCGTAGGCCGCCTGTCCGGCCGCCTGGTATGCCGGGAGTGCGAGGCGCCGTTTCATGTGGACGCCAAACCCTTCGCCACCTGCCCTCATACAAGGTGCTCCGGCGAGCACCTCGCCCGGCGTCCCGACGACGAGCCCGAGACCGTCCGCCGCCGCCTCGCCATCTTCCACCAACAGACGGCGCCGGTTGTCGAGCACTATCGCGCCGCCGGCATCCTGGTCTGCGTCGCGGGGCAAGGGCCCGTCGACGCCATCGGTCAGGCGATCCTCGATGCCGTTGGAGGCATGGCCACGGGCGCGGCGGACACACGCCGCGCCTGACCGGCTCGCGATGGAGACCGTGCTGCTCGTCGAGGATGTGGCCGACAACGCCCGCCTGTTCGAGCGGATCCTACGGGCCTATGGGTTCGACGTGGTGCGCACCGAGGATGCCGCCAGCGGATTCCGGACCGCGGTCGCGGTCCATCCCGACATCATCCTGGTCGACCTCGGCTTGCCGGACGTCGACGGGCTGACGCTCGTGAGCTGGCTCCGGCGAGTGCCCGAGCTCGCCCGGACACCGATCGTGGCCCTCACCGCGTGGCCGAGGGAGATCGTCAAGCACCTGGCGGAGGCCTACGGCTGTGACGGCTACATCAGCAAACCGATCAGCGCCACCCGCTTTGCGCACGATGTCGCCGAGTACCTCCGCCGCTGACGGGGTGGAGCGATGAGCGGAGGCGCGTCCCCGGCCGCTCTGCAAGGGCCCGCCTGCGCCCTCGTGCCATGCAGCCGGTATGGCATCGAGATCCTCACCGACGCCTATAACCAGACGCGGGTGGACTACCTGATCCCGATGCCGATGAACGCCGAGCGGCTGCGGGAGTACATCGCGATCTACGACGTGGACCTCGACCGCTCGCTGGTGGCGGTCGACGGCGGCCGGATCCTGGGGCTCGGCATGTTGGGCCTGCGTCCCGACCGGGCTTGGATCACCCGCCTCGGGGTGCTGCCCACCCGACGCCGGCGTGGCGTGGGCGAGACGATCGTCCAAGCGCTCCTGGCGGAAGCCGACGCCGCCGGACAGGGCGACGTGGTGCTCGAGGTCATCGTGCGCAACGATCCGGCCCATGCGCTGTTCGTCAAGTGCGGCTTCGTGCCGCGGCGCGAGCTCGTCGTGCTGCGCCGCCCGCCGATGCCGCCGCCGTGCGCGGCGGAGTTGGACGCTGCCGGTGCCGCGGTGCGCTGGCTGGCTCCCGCCGAGGCCCGAAGGTTGGCGGCGACCGGCGACCCGGTCCGCCCGTGGACCAACGCGGCCGAGACGCTCGGCCATGTCCCCGACGTCATCGGATTGCGCGTCGACCTCACGGGCACCGGTGCCGGCTGGCTGATCTGCCGCCGCCAGCACTACTACCTCTCCCACATCGTGATCCACACCGAAAGCGGCGATCCCCGGGCGGTCGCCCGCGTGCTCCTGGGCGCGCTCCATCGCGCGCACCCCGACCTCGACACTCACGCGGAGAACATCACGTCCGACGACCCGCACCTCGCAGCGTTCGCCGCCGCGGGCTACATCGAGTCGTTCCGCCGCATCGAGATGGTCCGCAGGTCCGAGACGAGCTGAGGAGGCCGCGGGATCATCGTCACCATCGCCGCCGCCCTCGTCGTTGCCGATGTGGGCATCCGCCGCGCGGGTCAGCGGCCGGCGTTGGAGAGGGCCGCCAGGATCGCCGCCCCGTACAGCGACAGCAGCGCCACGATGAAGCAGATGAACAGCGCCCCGGTCCCGATGCCCAGCCACGCGTGCATCCGCGCGCGGGCGGGGTTCAAGGCGCGATCCGCATGGCGCAAGGCCACGGCCCCGGCAACGAGCCCCACCACCGGCGCGATGCAGCTGGCGCCCGGGATGCACGAGAGCACCAACGTCCCGACCCCCGCCAGCATTGCGACGAAGGCCGTGAAGTCCTGTTCGTTGCCGGCATAGGTTGGCGTGAGCGCCACTGCCGGAGCCGCGGGCGTGAGCGGCGCGGTGAAGAAGGGGTCGTCGGCGATGGCCGGGGCGCCGGACGACGCCTCGGCTGGCACGGGCTCGATCAGGGGAGACCCGCCGCCCGGTGACGTCAGGGCGGCCGACCCTGGCAGGCCACCGGTGAGCGTCGGCGGGTCTTGGGCTGGAGCAGGCGGCTCCGGGGACGGTGGCGGCGCGGCCGGCGACGCTTCATCCGAGGGACGGTTGTCTTCCACGCACGTCTCCTGTGGGCGAGGGCACTCTGGTCGACACGGGTGCGTATCATATGCAGCCGCGCGCCGTTGCGCAAGCACCCCGGTCGGGCACGGCCCGGCGGCAACGGCGACATGGGATCCGGGCTTGATGTCCCGCTCGCGTTCGCCCGGGCCCAGTGGCGGGGACAGCGGCCGGTGATTCCGCCGGCCGGGCCGCGTTGCCCTATAATCGCCCGACGGCGGGCACAGGCCGGCCAACGCAGCATCCACCTGACACCAGGATGGGACCGAATCGATGCAGACCGAGCCGACGCCCGCGGCCTCCGCCGCCGCGACGATCCCCAAGCAGTACGCCCCCTCAGACATCGAGCCCGCCATGTTCGCCCGCTGGCTCGACGATCACGCCTTCCGAGCCATGCCCGACGGGCGCGAGGAGCGCTACGTCATCATGATGCCCCTGCCCAACGTCACCGGGGCGCTGCACATGGGCCACGCCATGGACAACGTGATGCAGGACCTGTTGATCCGTTGGCACCGGATGCGCGGCGACAACACGCTCTGGATGGCCGGCACCGACCACGCGGGGATCGCGACCCAGGCCGTCGTCGAGAAGCGCCTCCTGGAGCTGGAAGGCAAGACCCGGCACGACATCGGGCGCGACGCCCTCGTGCAACGGATCTGGGACTGGAAGGACCAGTACCAGAAGCGCATCGTGGCGCAGCAGCAGCGGATGGGCTGCAGCTGCGACTGGGAGCGCCAGCGCTTCACGATGGACGCCGTGTGCTCGCGCGCCGTGCGGTGGACGTTCTTCAACCTGTTTCGCGATGGGCTGATCTACCGCGGCAACCGCCTGGTCAACTGGGACACGTACCTCCAGACGGCCGTGTCGGACGACGAGATCGTCTACGAGAGCGTGTCCGGTTTCTTCTGGCACCTGCGCTACCCGGTGATCGACCCCCAGCCGGGTGAGCCGACGCACGTGGTGGTGGCCACCACGCGCCCCGAGACCATGCTCGGCGACACGGCTGTGGCGTGCCACCCCGACCCGGCCGCGGCGCTGGACGGCCTCATCGCGGCGGCGCGCGCCAAGGCCGCCAGCGGGCCGGCCCGGGATCGCGCCGCCGCCGAGGCTGCGCTTGCCGAGCTCGAGCACCGGCGCGCGGTGCACCTGCCACACCTCGAGGCGCTGACCGCGATGGCACGCGCCGGCCGCCATGTGTTGCTGCCGCTTGCCAACCGGCCGATCCCCATCATCGCCGACGCCTGGGCCAAGCCCGACCTCGGCAGCGGCGTCGTGAAGATCACCCCGGGGCACGATCCGAACGACTACCAGGTCTGGCAGCGGCAGCGCGGCCGGATCGGCATCATCAACCTCCTCAACGCCGACGGCACGCTCAACGCAAACGCCGGCCCTTATGCCGGCATGGACCGCTTCGCCGCCCGCGATGCGGTCGCGCGCGATCTCGAAGCGCAAGGCCTCCTCGAAAACAAGGAAGCCCGCGAGACCGAGATCGGCCACTCTGATCGCTCGGGCACGCCGATCGAGCCCTACCTGTCCGAGCAGTGGTTCGTGCGGATGGGCGACCTGCCGGGCGGCATCTTGTTCGGGCAGGGCACGCCGCGCGCCTTCCGGGGCGCCGGTTTGGCCCAGGCGGCCATTGACGCCGTCGCCGGCGAGTGGCGATCGCCCACGGGCCGCAAGGTCGGCTTCCACCCCGACCCCGACCGCTACGCCAGCACGTATCTGAGCTGGCTGGGCGAGAAGCGCGACTGGTGCATCAGCCGGCAGCTCTGGTGGGGTCACCGGATCCCGATCTGGTCGCTCCGCGCGGAGGGCCCCGATCTGGCCCGAATCGTCGACGCGCTCCGCCCGTGGCTGCGGCGCGCCGACGTGTGCGCTGCCGTCGGGGGCCCCGACGGCGGAAGCCTGTCCCTCACCGGCGACACACCGCTGGCCGAGATCGCGCGGTTCGCCGCTGCGGGAGGCGCCGGTCCGGGCACGACCACTGGGACGGGCGGCGCCGGCGGGGCCGACGCGCCGGCGTCCAGCGCGCACGTCGAGATCCTCGCCTGCCTGCGGGACGAGACCGCCGACGCGGCCGTGGCCGCCGGGCTCGAGGCGCTCGGCTTCGCCCGCGATCCTGACGTGCTCGACACCTGGTTCTCCAGCGGCGTGTGGCCCCACAGCACCCTCGGCTGGCCCGATCCCGCCACGGCCGCGGTCGAGGCCGGGCAGCTCCCGCTCGGCCCGGAGGGCGACGGCCCGGCCCCGCTCGACTACTACTATCCCGGCAGCTGTCTGGTCACGGGCCGCGACATCATCACGCTGTGGGTGGCGCGCATGGTGCTGCTCGGGCTCTACAACCTCGGCGATGTGCCGTTCACCGACGTGTTCATCCACGCCAACATCCTGGACGGCAAGGGCGAGCGAATGAGCAAGTCCAAGGGCAACGGCATCGACCCGGTCGACATCATCGAGCGCTACGGCGCCGACGCGATGCGGTTCGTGCTGTGCGAGATGCAGACCGGCACGCAGGACATCCGGCTGCCCGTCCAGGCCATCTCGCCGTACACCGGCCAGGTCATCGACCTGGCGTCGGCGAAGCATGGCCGGAGCATCTTCACCTACCTCGACCCGGCGACCGGTCAGGAGTTCGACGTCCTGGGGACCATGCCCGACGTCCCCCCGGCCAAGCTGATCAGCGATCGGTTCCTGGTCGGGCGCAACTTCTGCAACAAGCTCTGGAACGCCATGCGCTTTGCCCTGATCAACCTCGACGGGGCCGAATCGGGCGCGGCGTTCGTGCCGCTGGACCCGGCGCGCCTGGCACCCGAGGATCGCTGGATCCTCAGCCGGCTCGCCCGGTCGACCGCCGCGGTCGACCGGGCGCTGGCGGCCTACAACCCGTCGGCGGCGATCGACGCCGCGCGGGACTTTTTCTGGAACGACCTGTGCGATTGGTATCTCGAGCTCATCAAGCCGCGGATGGACGACCCGGCCGACGCTTCGGTCGCGCGCCAGGTGCTGGCGACCGCGCTCGACCAGACGCTGCGCCTGCTCCATCCGTTCGTCCCGTTCATCACGGAGGCCCTGTGGGAGCGCCTGAACCATCTCGCCCCGGCCCGCGGGATCCTCGCCGCCCTGCCGCCGGCCGCGCGGCTCGTCGGCGCGGCGTGGCCGGCCCCCGAGCCCGGCTGGCTGGATGAGGCCGTCGAAGCGCGCGTGGCGTTCTGCCAGGAGGTCGTGCGCGCCATCCGCGACGTGCGCAACCAGCACAACGTGCCGCCCGCGCGCAAGGTCGACATCGCCGTCAAGGCGATCGGCGACGGCGCTGCCGTCCTGACCGACCTGCGTTCGATCGTCACGCGCGCGGCCGGAGTGGACACGATGAACGTGGCCGCCAACGTGACGCGCGCCGCCGGCGGCGCCGTGGCGGTGGTACGCGACGCGGAAGTCCACGTGGCGGGCGTCGTCGACGTGATGCAAGAGCGAGCGCGCCTGAGGCGCCAGCGAGAGGGCCTCGCCGGCCGGGTTGCCGGCGTTCGTGGCCGGCTGGGCAACGAGGCGTTCGTCAGTCGCGCCAAGCCCGAGGTGGTCGCCCGCGAGCAGGCGATGCTGGCGGATCTCGAGCAGCAGCTCGAGGCGGTCGATGGCGCCTTGGTCGCCCTCGGGCCAGACTGATCCGGACAGGAAAAGCAACGCGCCAGGCCGTTCGGCCTGGCGCGTTGACGTCGAGCCCAGGCAGCGTCACCGCCGCCCGGGCATCGATCTAGATGCGGGCGACGTTGGTGGCGCGCGGGCCCTTCGGCCCGACCTCGACGTCGAACATCACGCGATCGCCCTCGTTCAGGTTGCGGAACGACTCGTCGGTCTTGATCGCGCTGAAGTGCACGAACACGTCACGCTGACCGTCGTCCCGGCTGATGAACCCGAAGCCCTTCTGGGTGTTGAACCACTTGACTTCGCCGGTAAGCTGCGTCTCATTCATGGGTTGGTGTTCTCCTTAGATGCGAAACGGCTGATACGGACAAGGAGAGTCTGCTTCCTACCGGTCCGTCCACGCCAAGCAGCCACGCAGGCGTCGGCTGCGTGGCCTTACGGCTTCGGGTTGTGCCCTGCTGGGTGAAGGGTGAGCACGACGAGGCGAGCACTTCCTGAGGTACGCGGTCCGAAAACATCACTGTCTGTCCGAAGTGCATCCAGTTTACTCAAAGCCCAGGCGTTTGTCAACCCTTCGCGTCGGCC
>CAYQBA010000032.1:0-30923 GCA_964415605.1 uncultured Anaerolineales bacterium
CACGGCGGCCGGTGACGACGCGGCCACGCCGGCGACGGGCGGCGGCGCGGATGCCGCCGACATCGCCACGCCGACGGCCGACGGCGCGGGCGCGGATGCCGCCGGTGCCGGCGCCGAGGTCGCGCCCGCCGACGCGGTCACCCCGACGCTGGGCATTACCCCCACCGTCGCGGCCCCGGCCGCGGCCCCACCGACCGCCGTGCCAAACCCGTTCGCCTTCGAGAAGGGCGAGCCGGAGTGGCTGACGGTCGACGGCCTCAAGAACCGACTGGGCTTGAACGACACGAACGCCGACAAGGTCATCGCGCTCGAGAAGGGCAAGACGACCGAGGCGCTCCAGAGCAACCGCGGCTACCTGGTGGCGCACGTCGTCGACGCCGACCCCACGCGCGAGCTGCCCGCCGACGAGCTCGAGTCGCGCCGCGCCGGCGCGGTGGACAAGTGGCTCGAGGAGGCCCGCCTGGCCAAGGATGCGGTGCAGCGCTACCCGTTCACCGAGCTGGTGCCGGCAGAGCCCGACTGGTTCGTCCAGCGCTACGAGGAGTTCGTGCCGTCCGTCCAGGCGCAGCCGACGCTCGACCTCAGCTCGATCCAGGTCTCGACGGCGGCCCCCCCGGCCGCGCCGCCCGCCGAGGGTGGCGACGCCGGGGCCGGTGATGGTGGCGCGGGGGCGCCCGCCGGCGATGGCGCGGCCACTGGCGGCGACGCGGGCGCGAGCGGGGCAACCGGCGGCGACGCCGGGTCCGCCGGCGCCTCGGGCAGCCCATAGCGGAGCGGCCCGCCCCGCGCGATGCGGGCGAGGTCGCGGGACAAGACTTTCCGATCGCCCGGCGCGGCGCCGTCCGCCCGGGCGATCGGCCTTGATGGCCGCGGACGCGCCACGGCGGTGGACGGCCGGGCCGCCCACGCCCCGCCGCCGCGCCTGGTCGACGGTCCCAGTCTTGGCCGGGTGGCCCGCTCCGGATATCCTTTTAACAAGGTGAGGTGAACGGATGTCCAAACTGTTCAAGAACACGGCGGTCTATCTGGTGATCGTGCTGTTCCTGTTCGTGGTGCTGATGCAGCTCGCCGGGCCGGGCACGGCGCCCGAGCCGGTGCCGCTCTACCCCGGGCTCGTCGAGGCGATCAACGAGGGCAAGGTCGCTTCGATCGCCGTGGATCAGGACCGCCAGACGCTGCGCGTCCGCCTCGTCGGCGACGCCGACGACGGCGGCAAGTGGCTGGTCGCCCGCAAGGAAGTCAGCCGGGCGATCCGGCCGACGCTCATCGGTCTTGGCGCCGATGCGGCCAAGCTCGACGCGATCGCGATCACGCAGGCCGACTCGCGGCTGTGGGACAAGGTCCTCAGCCTGCTCATCCCCCTGGCGCCGATCCTGCTCTTCGGCGTGCTGATCTTCTTCATGTTCCGCCAGGCCCAGGGCGGCACCAACCAGGCCCTGGCCTTCGGGCGCAGCCGGGCGCGGCTGATGACGGGCGACACCCCCACGGTCACGTTCGACGATGTGGCCGGCGTCGACGAGGCCAAGCACGAGCTCTCGGAGGTCGTGGAGTTCCTGCGCGAGCCCGAGAAGTTCATCGCGCTCGGGGCGCGCATCCCCAAGGGCGTCTTGATGGTCGGGCCGCCGGGCTGCGGCAAGACGCTGATGGCGCGCGCCGTGGCGGGCGAGGCCGGGGTGCCGTTCTTCAGCATCTCGGGCTCGGAGTTCGTCGAGATGTTCGTCGGGGTGGGCGCCAGCCGGGTGCGCGACCTGTTCGACCAGGCCAAGAAGCACAGCCCGTGCATCGTGTTCGTCGACGAGATCGACGCGGTGGGGAGGCAGCGCGGAGCGGGGCTGGGGGGCAGCCACGACGAGCGCGAGCAGACGCTGAACCAGATCCTGGTGGAGATGGACGGGTTCGACACCGACACGAACGTGATCGTGATCGCGGCGACGAACCGGCCCGACATCCTGGACCCGGCGCTGCTCAGGCCGGGGCGGTTCGACCGGCAGGTGGTGATCGACCGGCCGGACATGCGGGGCCGGCGGGCGATCCTCGAGGTGCACACGCGGGGCAAGCCGCTGGCCAGCGACGTCGACCTCGACGTCCTGGCGCGCCAGACGCCGGGCTTCAGCGGGGCGGATCTCGAGAACCTGATCAACGAGGGCGCCATCCTCGCCGCTCGCCACAACAGCCGCGCGGTCTACATGGCTGACCTCCAGTCGGCTATCGAGAAGGTCATCGCCGGCCCCGAGCGCCGCACCCGCATCATCTCGCCCGAAGAGCGCAAGATCATCGCGTACCACGAGGCGGGGCACGCGGTCGTCATGAACCAGCTCAAGCACTGCGACCCGGTGCACAAGATCACCATCGTCTCGCGCGGCATGGCCTTGGGCTACACGATGCCGCTGCCGCAAGAGGACCGCACGGTTTACGTCCGATCGAAGTTCGAGGACGAGATCGCCGGGCTGCTCGGCGGGCGCGCCGCCGAGGAGATCGTCTTCGACGAGGTGACCACCGGCGCCTCCAACGACCTCGAGCGGGTCACCGGCCTGGCGCGCGACATGGTGACGCGCTACGGCATGAGCGAAGTCCTGGGGCCGGTCACGTTCGGCGAGCGCGACGAGATGGTGTTCCTGGGGCGCGAGATCGGTGAGCGGGTCAACTACTCCGAGGAGATCGCCGAGCAGATCGACGCCGAGGTCAGGCGCATCGTCGCGGCGGCGCACGAGCGGGCCCGCCAGGTCCTGCGCACCAACATCGAGAAGCTGCACACCATCTCGCGGCGCCTGATCGAAGTGGAGACGATTGACCGTACCGAGTTCGAGGCCATCATGGCGTCGTAGCCGGGAACGGCCGCGACGGTCCGCCGGTCACGGGTGACTGGATGTGGACCGGCTCTTGGGGCTTAAATGGGCGCGGGGCTGGTTGCCCAGCCCCGCGTGTCCCGTCCCCTGATTTGTCCCCTGCAACCAAACCAAATTACTAGCGCAAAACCCAATGGTACGGCGTCGGTCGATGCTGCCCGTGAAGACTTGGCGATCCTCACGTGCGCCATTGCATCTTCTGCATGTGAAGACGCACGGCGGCGGGGATGGGATACGCGACGGGGCGCGAATTCGAGATTAAGTTTCGTGTAACGCCGCTGCGGACCATGGCCCCGGGTTCGGCTGGGGCGGAACGCCCGCTCACGTGCCGCGCCACAGGGCTTCGAGATCCACGCGCAATCGCCGGGTCGCCCGGCCGCGGTGGCTCAGCGCGTCCTTGGCCTCGCCCGACAGCTCAGCCATCGTGAGCCGCCCGTCGTAGCCGCCGTCCTCGACCAGGAACACCGGGTCGTAGCCGAAGCCACCGGTCCCGATCGGGCGATCCGCGATGCGGCCCTTCACCGTGCCCTCGGCGGCCATGGCCGTGCCGTCGGGCCAGGCGAGCACCACGGCGGCCCGGAAGCGCGCGGACCGCCGGCTCGCCGGCACGCCCGCCAGGCGTTCCAGCAGCGCCGCCACGCGATCGGCGTCCGACCCGGGCGCCCAGCGCGCCGAGCGCACGCCGGGGAACCCGCCCAGGGCGTCGACCTCGATCCCGGAGTCGTCGGCCAGCGCCGGCAGTCCCGATGCGCGGGCGAAGGCGTGGGCCTTGAGCGCCGCGTTCGAGGCGAACGTGGCGCCGGTCTCGGCGACGTCGAGGTCCAACCCGAGGTCGGCCGGGCTGATGAGCGCCGGCGGCAGGCCGGCCAGCAGCCGGCGGTACTCACGCAGCTTGCCGGGGTTGTGGGTGGCCACGAGCAGGCGCGCGGGCGCCGCCGGCGGGCCGCCATCGCGGCGTGCTGGCGTCATGGGGACTCCGGCCCGTCCGCCGCCAGCCCGGCCGCGAGCAGCGTTTCGATCACGCCGCTCCGCGCCGCGGGATCGACCGATGCGCCCGCCTCGACGAGGGCGAAGCGGCGTCCGGCGCGCGCCACCGCCGCGTGCAGCGGGGGCGCTCCGGCATCGAAGCGCTCGGCCTGCTCGCCGAGGCCCAGCGGCGCCCGCTCGGCCGAGGGCATGAACCCGAACGTCGCGAACCACTGGTTGTAGGTCGCCTGGGCGCCGCTGGCGTCGGCGTAATGGGCCACCGTCACCGTGACGGCGGCCGACGGCCGGGCGTCCGCATCCGTGGCCGCGGGGATGTACACGCCGAAGGCGGCGGTGATCGGAGTCGTCCGTTCGTCGCGGATCAGGGCGGCCAGTGCGGGCGAAGCCGCCCGCGCGGCGTGGCCCAGGCGCCAGCCGGCCGGGGCCGGCGGCAGCATCCCGCCGGCGGGCGTGGTGGCGGTCGGCGCCGCCGTACAGCCGGTCGCCGCCAGCACGAACACCGCCCAGACAGCCGACCAGGCGGGTCGCGTGCAAACGATCGAGACAGGCGGCATCATGACACGCAACCCTCCGCACCCCGCCCCGCTGCGCCGCCCCCGGACCGGTACAGCCCGTGGCCCCGAATGTAGGCCTCCACCGCCGCCGGCACCTGGTAGCGGATCGGGCGCCCTTCCGCCACGCGCCGGCGGAGGTCGGTGGCCGAGATCCCGACGAGCGGCGCCGGCACGCGGTCGACCCGGCCGGCGAGCCCAGGCACCGCGGCCGCCAGCGCCGCCAGATCCGGCACCGCCCCAGGGCGGTCGAACACGGCCAGCCGGGCCTGCGCCACGACGCCGCCCGGGTCGCGCCACGCCGGCAGGTCGGCCAACGCGTCGGCGCCGAGGATGAACCACCAGTCCGTCGATGCCTCGTGCTCGGCGCGCAGGCGCGCAAGGGTGTCGACCGTGTAGCTCGGGGGCGGCCGGTCGATGTCCACGCGGTGCACCGCGAACGCGGGCTGGCCGGCGATCGCGTGCTCGAGCATCGCCACGCGCGCCGGATCCCCGGCGCGGGGGGCATCGGCCTTCAGCGGCGAGATCCGGGCCGGGACGAACAGCACGACGTCCAGCTCGAGGGTCGCCCGCGCTTCCTCGGCGATGATCAGGTGGCCGAGGTGGACCGGGTCGAACGTGCCGCCGAAGACCCCGACACGGGTGGGCGGACGTGTCAGTCGACCCATTCCAGCTCGGCCGTCCCGACGTGCACGGTGTCGCCCGGCCGCACCCCCCGCGCGCGCAGCGCGGCGCGGATGCCCATGGCGTCGAGGATGCGCTGGAAGCGCAGCACCGCGTCCTCGTTGCCCCAGTCGGTCATCGCCGCCGCCCGCTCGGCGCGCCGCCCGGCGACCCGGAACGTGCCGCCGCCGAGGTCGGCGATGGTGAACGCGTCGTCGTCGATCGCCGCCGGCCGGAGGATCGGCACGGCCTCGGGCGCCGCCACCGGCGCAGGCAGGGCCCGGACCGCGGCCAGCGCGTGCCGCATCAGCGCGTCGATGTTCTCACGCGCCAGCGCGCTGATGGCCCACACATCCGGGTGGCCGCGCGCGGCCAGGGCCGCGCGCAGCTCCGGCCAGCGGGCGCGCACGTCCGGCAGGTCGAGCTTGGTGACCACCACGATCTGCGGCCGGGCGGCCAGCGCCGCGTCGAACGCGCGCAGCTCGCGGTTGATCACGTCGAAGTTGCCCAACGGGTCGGGCGCGGACCCGTCCACGAGGTGCAAGAGCAGGCGCGTGCGCTCGATGTGCCGCAGGAAACGGTCGCCCAGGCCGTGGCCCGCGCTGGACCCCTCGATCAAGCCCGGCACGTCGGCCAGCACGAGCGTGTCGAAGCCGACCTCCACCACGCCGAGGTTCGGCACGAGCGTCGTGAACGGGTAGTCGGCGACCTTCGGCCGCGCCGCGCTGACCACCGACAGCAGGGTGCTCTTGCCGGCGTTGGGCATGCCGATGACGCCGACATCGGCGATCAGCTTGAGCTCGAGCTTGATCCGGAGGCGCTGCCCGGGCTCGCCCTTCTCGGCGATGCGCGGCGCCTGATGCGTCGGGCTCTTGAAGGCACTGTTGCCGCGCCCGCCGCGCCCGCCGCGCGCCACGACCACCCGCTGCCCACGCGTGACGAGGTCGGCGAGGAGGTCGCCGGTGGCGGCGTCGGACACGAGCGTCCCGACCGGCACGGTGATCTCGAGGTCCTCGCCATCGCGGCCGTGACGGTTGGATCCGCCCCCGTGCCCCCCACGCCCGGCCTGGTAACGCTGCGTGAAGCGGAACTTGTGGAGCGTGTTGAGACCCTCGTCCGCCACCAGCACGACATCGCCGCCCCGCCCGCCGTGGCCGCCGGTCGGGCCGCCGCGGGGCACGAACTTCTCGCGGTGGAAGGCGACGATGCCGTTGCCGCCGTCGCCCGCCTGCACGTCGATCGCGGCCTCATCCAGGAACATCGTCGCCCCCGTCCGGTGCGCCGGCGGCACGGGCTTGCGCCTCGAACCGGTCGAGGGCCGCCTGCAGGCGCTCCTGGCGCATCACGAGCGTCAGGTCACCGCGGGTCCGCTCGGTGACGCCGCGCACCATGTCGTTGGTCTGCTTGATGTTGCGGGTGATGACCGCCGGGAAATCGACCGTCGTCAAGAACGCATAGATGTCCTGCATCCGCTCGAGGATGGCCTCGGCCGCCGCCGTGTCGTCGCGGCGGATGGCATCCAGCGCGGCCCGCCGCAGCTCGCCTCCGGCCTCGCCGAGGCCGTTGAGCCATGCCGCGTCGTCGACGCCGAGGTCCTCGGGCGATGGCAGGTCCGTGCCCCGCACGAGGGCCCGCGTGAGGTGCGCCTCGGCGAGCTCCTTCTGGGCGTCGAGCATGTAGCCGGCCGAGGCCAGGTCGGGGTGCGCGGCGGCCGCCGCGTGCATGTCCGCCATGAGCCGTCCCGCGGCGGCGGTCTCCGCCTCGGCCTCGGCCCACTCGCCGCGGTGGACGGCCCGGATGGCGCGCGCGGCGTGTTGCACCACGCTGCGGCTCAGCCCGAGCATCGCCTCGCGCTGGGCATGCTTGGTCTCGAGGCGCGCGAGGATGGCGTCGCCGATGGCGCCAAGGGTATCCATGCGCGGTCAGCCTGACCGTGCCGCGTGCGCCGCGATCTGCCCGAGTGCCTCGGCGATGCTTTCCAGGAAGTGCCGGTCGGCCGGGCTGAATGCCGCCGCGCGGTCGCTGTCGACGTCGATCTCGCCGACGACCCGCCCGCCGGCCCGGATCGGGACCACGATCTCGCTGCGCGTCGACACGAAGCACGCGAGGTAGCGCGGGTCGGCGCGCACGTCGTCGACGACGATGGTCGCGTCCTCCGCCACCGCCGCGCCGCAGATGCCCTGCCCGATCGGGATCCGCACGTGCTCGGTGGGATGGCCCACGAACGGGCCGAGCACCAGGTCGCCACCATCGACGAGGTAGATGCCGGTCCAGTCGAAGTGCGCGAACGCGGCAGCCAGCGCCTCGACGGTCCGCGCCAGAACGGTTGCCCATGGATCGGTGGGCGCCGCGGCCTGGGCGTCGAGATAGGCGACGAGGTCCGCCGCGCCAGGGGGGGTGATGGGGTCGTGCAAGGGGGCCTCCCGCGGCCGGTCCGCCAGGTGCCGGCGGCCGCTCGCCGGCGCGCGCCGCCCCGGTTGTCGGACGACGGGCGGAGGCACGAGGTTGGATTGTAGACGGCAAGCGGGGCGGCGGCCAAACGGCGGGCGCGCGGCGGGCGCGCGAGTTCCGGGGCCCGCCGACGGCATGCTATGATGTCGGCAGCAATCGACGACCCGCCTGGTATGAAGCAGCCGACCTCCCCCCTGCCCGCCGTGCCCCCGCCCGCCACCCTCCGTTCCGGCTGGGGGCTGCGTGTGTTGTTCATGGCCCTGTTCGCGGCCCTCGCGGCGGCGGCCGTCACCGTGGTGGTCCTCGTGGCGGGCACGGTGCTCACCCTCTCCCGCTGGCGGGCCGCGCCGCTGGAGGCGGCCCCCACGCCCGCCGCGGCGGCGCCGCTCGGCACGCCGCCCCCCAGCCAGGACGACGTCAACGTCTGGGAAAAGCACGGTCCGATCAACGTCGTGCTCCTCGGGCTCGACGCCGACGACTGCGGCCGCTCGACCAGCCTGGCCCAGCGCACCGACACGATGATCCTCGTGCGCGCCGATCCGCGCACGAGGCGGGTGGCGATGCTGTCGATCGCGCGCGACCTGTATGTCTACATCGACGACGACCATGGGGCCGCCAAGATCACCACGGCCAACGTCTACGGCACCCGCTTCGAGGACGGCACGCCGGTGCCGGGCAGCGGGCCGGAGCTCGTCAAGAAGGTCATCCAGCGCAGCCTCGACCTGCCGGTGCATCGCTACGTGGTGGTGGACTTCCGGGGCTTCGAGCAGATCGTCGACGCCCTCGACGGCATCGACGTCGACGTCCCGCCGTCGAAGGACGACCCGACCGTCGGGCTGGTCGACAGCCACTTCCCCGACGGTCAGTGCGGCACGATCACGATCTCGTTCGCGCCGGGGCGGCAGCACATGGACGGCGCGCGCGCGCTGCAGTACGCCCGATCGCGCTATTCGACGAGCGACTTCGACCGCTCGCGCCGCCAAATGCAGGTGCTGATGGCGATCCGCGAGCGGGCCACCAGCCTCGGCGTGATCCTCGACCTGCCGCGGCTCCTCCCGGCGGTCTCCAAGGCCGTCGACACCGACCTCGCCCCGGATGAGATCTTCTCGCTCGCGCCGCTCGGCCGCGGGCTGGATCCTGCCGACATCCTGACGTTCCAGATCGACGACACCGTCGCGGATCCCGGCTACGTCATGGTGGGCAGCTCGGAGCAGTGGGTCTTGCAGCTCGATCCCGCCGCCTACGCCCCGCTGCGCGAGCGCTTCCTCAACCTCGAACCGCCGCCAACCCCCACCCCCGAGGCCACGGATGTGCCGGCGGCCGGCGGCGCGGCGGGCGCGGCGCCGTAGGCACCCCGGGCACCCGTCTCCGCGATGCTCGAGGGCGCCTCCGAGCCGAGGTGGCCCGACGACCCCGCGCCCCTTTCGACTTCGGACTTCTTTTGGACTGGCCCCACCCCCGGGGATCGCTATAATCCCCATTCGCGGCCTGCCACGGCCGCGGGTAGCTCATGAACCTCGTCTGCATCGGACTTTCCTTCCACACGGCGCCGGTTGCGGTGCGCGAGCGACTGGCCTTCACGCCGACGTCGCTGCGCAGCATGCTCGGCTGGCTGGCGGGCGCCGGCCGGCCCGAGGGCGTGCGCGAGGTCGTCATCCTTTCGACATGCAACCGCACAGAGCTGTACGCGGCTCTGGACGGGGCGCCAGGGCCTGACGGGATGCCGGATGTCGAGCCGTTGATCGACGCATTGGCCGAGGGCGCCAGCGTCGGGCGCGCCGCCGTCGTACCGCACCTCTACACCCCCGCCGGGTCCGCCGCCGTGCGCCACCTCATGGAGGTCGCCGCTGGGGTGGACTCGATGATCGTCGGCGAGGCCGAGATCCTCGGCCAGGTCGGCCAGGCCGCGGCCGAGGCCCGCGCGCTGGGGGCCAGCGGCCCCGTGCTCGACGCGCTCTTCATCTCGGCTCAGCGCGCCGGGCGGCGCGCCCGGCGCGAGACCGCCATCGGCACCCGCGCCGCCAGCGTGCCGTCCGCCGCGGTCCAGTTGGCGCGGGCCACCGTGGGCGACATCGCCCGCTGCCATGTGGCGCTGGTCGGTGCCGGCCAGATGGGCGTGCTGGCGGCCAAGGCGCTCGTCGGGCAAGGTGCGCGCAGCCTCGTGGTCAGCAACCGTTCGTACGAGCGCGCCGTGGCGCTGGCCAACACGTGGGAGGGCTGCGCGGTCACCTTCGACCGCCTGGCCGACGCCGTGGCGGCTGCCGACATCGTCGTGACCTCCACGAGCGCTCCGCACCCCGTCCTGCGCCGCGCCGACGTCGAGCCGATCATGGCCCGGCGCCCCGAGCGCCCGCTGCTCGTCATCGACATCGCCGTGCCGCGCGACGTCGAGCCCGACGTGGGCACGGTGCCGGGCGTGCGGCTGCTGGACATCGACGACCTGGCCGCCACGGTCGAGGGCAACCTGGCCGAGCGGTCGGCCGCCATCCCCGGGGTCGCCGAGATCCTGGACGCCGAGGTGGCGCGGTTCGAGCGTTGGCTGGCCACGGCGGCCGCGGCGCCCGACATCGCGGCCCTCCAGCAGTGGGCCGACACCGTGCGCGAGCGCGAGGTGCGCCGTACGCTGCGCAAGCTCGCGCACCTTGGCGCCGAGGAACAGGCGGCCGTACGCGCCATGGCCGAGGCCTTGACGGCCAAGCTGCTCCATCCCCCGATCGCCCGGCTGCGCGCCGAAGCCGGCGACCCGCCGCGGCTGCGCGACGCCGATCTCGCGCGGGCCATGGACGAGGCCGGGCCCGCCGGCGGCGCCGCGCACGTGAACGGCCACGGCCCCCACGCGGCGGGGGGAGCCCGGTCGCCGTGGCCCGGCTGAGGCTCGCCAGCCGCGGCAGCCGGCTCGCCCTGGCACAGGCCGAAGCGGTGGCGCGCGAGGTGCAGGCGGCGTGGCCCGGCGACGGCCTCGAGGTGACCATCGAGGTGGTCCGAACCCGCGGCGACGAGCTGGTCGACCGCAGCGTGGCCGCGATCGGCAAGGGCGCGTTCGTCAACGAGGTCCGCCAGGCCGTGCTCGACGGGCGCGCCGACGTGGCCGTGCACTCCTACAAGGATCTGCCGACCGACCCCCCGCCCGGCTTGCGCGTGGCGGCCGTGCCCATGCGGGCCGACCCGCGCGACGTGCTGATCAGCCGCTCCGGCAAGGTCTTCCAGTACCTGCCGGAAGGCACGCGGATCGGCACCGGCAGCGGCCGGCGGGCGGGTCAGTTGAAGCGGCGCCGCAGCGACCTCGTCGTCGAGCCCATCCGCGGCAACATCGACACGCGGCTGGCCAAGCTCGATGCCGGCGATCACGACGCCATCGTCCTGGCCGCGGCCGGGCTGGCACGCATCGACCGGTTGGACCGCGTGACGGAGTACTTCGACTACGACCTCATGATCCCGGCCCCCGGGCAGGGCGCGCTGGCGCTGGAGATCCGCGAGGACGACGCCCCGGCGGCGGCCCGCCTGGCGCCGCTGCACGACGAGCACACCGCGTACGCCGTCCTGGCCGAGCGCACGTGCCTGCGGGCGCTCGGCGGCGGCTGCAACGTGCCGATCGGGGTGCACGCCATCACCGACGGCGACGCCATGGCGATCTTCGGCATCGTCCTGACGCCAGATGGGTCGCGCGCGGCCCGCATGCGGTGGTCGGGCCCGTGGCGGCAGGCCGACGACCTCGGCGAGACGCTGGCCGAGCTCTTGCAGAGCATCGGCGCGCGCGAGATCCTGTCCGGCGCGCCCATCCCGCCCACGGTGCGCTTCGCCACCCGCCAACCGCGCGATCTCGACGCCCCGGAGCGAGGCGGCGCATGGCCGGCGCGTTGACCGGCCGCCGGATCCTGGTCACCCGCGCGGCGCGGCCGCACGACCCGCTGGTGGAAGGCCTCGAGGGGCTGGGCGCCACCGTGGTGTGGGTGCCGGCGATCCGGGTCGCGCCGCCGGTGGACCCGGCGCCCCTGGCCGCCGCCGCCGCGGCGTGGCGGGCTGGCCGCTACGATTGGGTGGTCTTCACCAGCGCCAACGCCGTGCCGCCGCTGGCCGAAACGATCGCCCGGCTGGGCGCCGAACCCCCTGGCGGCGACGGGACGGCCCACCACACGCGCATCTGCGCCGTGGGGCCGGCCACCGCAGGGGCCGTCGCGCGGGCCGGGTGGCGCGTCGACCGCCAGCCGCCCACGGCCACCGCGGCCGACCTCGTCGACGCCCTCGGGACGGTGTCCGGTCAGCACATCCTCTTCCCCAAGGGCGACCTGGCCGGACCGACCGTCGAGGCCGGGCTGGCCGCGCGCGGCGCACAGGTCGACGCCGTGGTGGCCTACCGGACCGTGGCGGCGACCATCGATCCCGCCCATCTGGCCGAGATCCGCGGCATCGAAGTCGCCACCTTCGCATCCGGCTCGGCGGTGCGCGGGCTGGCCGCGGCGCTCGGGGGTCGGCTGGCCCCGGCGCTGGCCGGCGCGCGGATCGCCTGCATCGGTCCCGCGACGGCGGCGGCCGCGCAGGACTGCGGGCTTGCCGTCCACATCCAGCCGGCCGGGCATACGGCGCGCGACCTCGTCGCGGCCATCGTCAACGACCTGGAGCACGCACCATGACACGCTCGTCGACGGGGCCGTTGCCCCCGGCCCCCGGCGCCCCGCGCGGCGCCGGCGCGTGGGCCAACCCCGACCACGCGGCCGACGCCGGCCGCGTCGACCGCCCACGTCGACTGCGGCGGACCGCCGCGATCCGCGGCCTCGTGCGCGAGACGACGCTGGCGGTGGACGACCTGATCTGCCCGCTGTTCGTGGTGCACGGCGCGGGCATCCGGCGGGAGATCGGCGCGATGCCGGGGCAGCATCACCTCTCGGTCGACGTGCTCGCGGACGAGGCCGCCGCCGTCGCCGCGGCGGGGATCCCGGCCGTCATCCTGTTCGGGCTCCCGGCGGCCAAGGATGCCGAGGGCCGAGAGAGCTTTGACCCCGATGGCATCGTCCAGCGGGCCGTGCGGGCCGTCAAGCGGGCCGCGCCGGCGCTGGCCGTCATCACCGACGTCTGCCTGTGCGAGTACACCGACCACGGCCACTGCGGGCTGGTGGCCGGCGGCGAGGTCGACAACGACGCCACGCTCGGCGTCCTCGGCCGGGTGGCCGTGAGCCACGCCCAGGCCGGCGCGGATATCGTGGCGCCGAGCGGCATGATGGACGGCATGGTCGGCGCCATCCGGGCCGACCTCGACGACGTCGGGTTCTCGGAGATCCCCATCCTGTCGTACGCCGCCAAGTACGCCTCGCACTTCTACGGGCCGTTCCGCGAGGCCGCCGACAGCCCGCCGCAGTTCGGCGACCGCCGTGGCTACCAGATGGACCCGGCCAACGCCCGTGAGGCTCTGCGCGAGATGGCGCTCGATCTCGACGAGGGCGCCGACATCCTCATGGTCAAGCCCGCCCTGCCGTACCTCGATATCCTGCGCGCCGCCCGTGACGCGTTCGACGCGCCGCTGGCGGCGTACAACGTCAGCGGCGAGTACGCCATGATCAAGGCCGCCGCCGCCGCCGGCTGGCTCGACGAGCGCGCGTGCGCCCTCGAGTCGCTGACGGCGATCAAGCGCGCCGGGGCGGACATGATCCTGACCTACTGGGCGCGTGACGCGGCGCGCTGGCTGCGGGAGGGCTGATCGCCATGTGGGACCGCTTCCTCCGGGCCTGCCGGCGCGAGCCGGTGGATCGCACGCCCGTGTGGCTCATGCGCCAGGCCGGCCGCTACATGGCCGAGTACCGGGCGCTGCGCGAGACCCACGGCATCCTCGACATCATCAAGACCCCCGAGCTGGCCGTCGAGGTGACGCTGCAGCCGATCAAGGCCTTCGAGCTCGATGCGGCCATCATCTTCGCCGACATCCTGACGCTGCTCGAGGGGATGGGGCTCGAGCTCGAGTTCGTGCGGGGCGAGGGGCCGATCATCCACAACCCGATCGACTCGGCGCGCGACATCGCGGCGTTGGCCGACCCGCCGATCGAGGCGTCGCTCGGTTACACCCTCGAGGCGATCCGGCTGGCGCGGGCCGAGCTCGACGGCCGCACGCCGCTCATCGGTTTCTCGGGCGCGCCGTTCACGCTGGCCTGCTACGCCATCGAGGGCGGATCGTCGCGCAACTTCATCCAGGCCAAGTCGCTGATGTACACCGACCCCGCCGCCTGGCACCGGCTGATGGAGCGGTTGGCCGAGCGCGTCGGGCGCTACATGGCCGCCCAGGTGGCCGCAGGCGCCCAGGCGGTGCAGATGTTCGACAGCTGGGTGGGTGCGCTCGGCCCGGCGGACTATCGTGCGTTCGTGCTGCCGCACAGCCGCCGGGCGCTGGCGCTGGCCGCCGCCGCCGGGGCGCCCGTGATCCACTTCGGGACCGGCACGGCGGGCTTTCTGCCGGACTTCGCCGCGGCCGGCGGGGATGTCGTCGGGGTGGACTGGCGGGTCGACCTCGGCGATGCGTGGGCACAGATCGGCGCCGATCGCGCCATCCAGGGCAACCTCGACCCCGTGACGCTGTTCGGCCCGTGGCGCACGGCCCGCCGGGCGGCCGACGCCGTGCTGGCCCACGCCGCGGGGCGCCCGGGCCACGTGTTCAACCTCGGCCATGGCATCCTGCCGGGCACGCCGGTGGACCACGTCAAGCGCCTGGCCGAGCACATCCACGCGGCGACGGGGGCGCGATGACGCCACCGGCTGCGGGGAAGCCCGCCGACGGCGAGGGTGACGTGCCTGCCATGCAACGGGGCGACCGGCCGGTGCCCACCCCGCCGCCGGCCCCGACGCCCGCATCGACGCCCAACCCGGCGCCGGCCGGTGGCACCGCCCCCACGAGCCGCCGGCGGGTGATCGTCGTCGGCGGCGGCATCGCCGGGCTGGCGACGGCGTGGCACCTGCGGGACCAGGCCGCGGCCGGGGGCCGGGCCGTCGACGTCACCGTCATCGAGGCGGCCGGGCGCCCGGGGGGCAAGATCGTCACCGAGCGGGTCGACGGCTTCGTCGTCGAGGGCGGGCCGGACTCGTTTCTCACGGCCAAGCCGTGGGCCGTCGAGCTGTGCTGGGCGCTGGGGCTCGGCGATCGCCTGATTCCCGTCAACCCCGAGCGGCGGGCGGTGTACGTCTTCGCCGGCGGGCGGCTGCACCGCGTGCCCGACGGCTTCCGGCTCATCGCGCCAACCCGCCTGTGGCCGTTCGTGCGGTCGGGGCTCATCTCGTGGCCCGGCAAGCTGCGCATGGCCCTGGACCTCGTGCGGCCGCCGCGGCGAGGCGGTGGCGACGAGAGCATCGGCGCGTTCGTGCGCCGGCGTCTGGGCGACGAGGCGCTGGTGCGGCTGGGCGAGCCGATGATGGCCGGCATCTTTGTCGGCGATCCCGACCGGCTGAGCTTGCGGGCGACGTTCCCGCAGTTCGCGGCGATGGAGGCCGAGCACGGCGGCGTGATCCGCGGCGTGCGCGCCGCCGGCCGCGCCGCGCGCCGCGCGGCGGCCGGCGCTCCCGCGCCCCCGATGTTCGTCAGCCTCGCCGGCGGCACCCAGGAGCTCGTCGAGGCGTTGGCGGCCGACCTCGGGCCCGCGGTGCTCCGCCTCGGTGTGGCCGTGGCGGCCGTGGCCCCGCCCGCCGCCGCGGGCGGAGCGTATCGCGTCACGCTGGCCGACGGCGCGGCGCTCGAGGCCGACGCCATTGTGCTGGCGACCCCCGCGCCGATCACTGCGCGCCTGCTCGCGCCTTGCCTGCCCGATCTCGCGCGCCAGATCGGCGCCATCCGGCACCTCTCCACGGCGACGGTGTCGCTGGGCTACGCGCGCGCCGACGTGGCGCACCCGCTGGACGGGACCGGCTTCGTCGTGGCGCGCGACGCCCCGCTGCGCGTGGTCGCGTGCACGTGGAGCTCGAGCAAGTACGCCGGGCGCGCCCCGGAGAGCGCGGTGCTGCTGCGCGCGTTCGTGGGCGGCGAGGGCCGCGAGGCCGACGTCGACCTGTCGGATGACGACCTCGTCGCGCTCGTCCGGCGCGACGTCGATCCCGTGCTCGGCATCACGGCCACGCCGCGCATCGCGCGGGTGTTCCGCTGGCGGGCCTCCAACCCGCAGTACGACGTCGGGCACCTCGACCGCGTCGCCGCCATCGAGGCCGCGTGCCCGCCGGGCCTGCGCGTCGTCGGCGGCGCCTACCGCGACGTCGGCGTGCCGGGCTGCGTCAAGCAGGCGCGCGACGCGGCCTCGGCAATCTTAATGCAATCTTAAGTGGTCTCCGGCCATCCCGGCCGGATTTCACCGGCGTGCCGTTGCAGAGGGTGGGGCAGCCCCGTGGACACGCGGCCGCATGCGAGCACGTGGCAAGGTTGTTGCCGAAAAGCACTTGACAGACGCGCCGATTTCGCGTATTTTGTAGGCCACACTCTATTAAGTCTGTCGTAACCGACGCTCCCCCCACCTCTTGGGCGCGGTTACACACAGCATCCATCACTCAGGAGGTTTGCCGAATGCGCGCTCGTATCTTGTTGATGGCGGTGGCCCTCTTCGTCGCCACCGCTGTGTTCGCCGCTGCGCCCGCCACTCCGGCCAGCGCGAACGGCGGGGGCGTCCACTGTGTCAAGTACGGTGAGACGCTCTATGGTATCGGGTACATGTACGGGGTGTCGGCGCAGGCCATCGCGCACCACAACGGCATCATGAACCCGAACTTCGTCCGGGCCGGCGCGTGCCTGCAGATCCCCAGCGCCTATCACGGCGGCTGGCAAGGCGGGCACGACGGCGGTTGGAAGGGCGGCGACGATGGCTGGAAGGGCGGCTACCACGGCGGCCAGGGCCAGCAGGGCTGCTACTGGGTGCGCTGGGGCGATACGCTGTCGAGCATCGCCTGGCGCAACGGGACGTCGACGTGGGCCATCGCCAACGCCAACGGCCTGTGGAACCCGAACCACATCCGCGCGGGGCAGTGCCTGCACATCCCGCGCTGGTAGTGGCGGCGCCGAGCTCGCTCGGACGCGAACGAGGCAGACCCACACGGGGCCGGCAGGTTCATCTGCCGGCCCCGTGTGGCGCCAGGGCTGCCAACGCGCGGGATGGACGCGGGAGATGCCCCGCGCGCATGCGTTCTGCGGGCGGATGGGCTCTCCCGACGCAGTGTCCACACGCGTCGCGGCCGCTCTCCGGCCCAGACACTCCGACGCCGCGTCAGCCGCGACCCAGCGGGGCGGCCTTCAACCCGGCCGGCAGGTAGATCGCCGGCCGCGCGGGGGTCGTAGGGCTGGGGGGCGGAACGGTCACCGTCGCGACGGGCGGGGCGCCGGTCGAAGTTGCCGTCACCGTGGGGCCGCTGGTGGCCATTGCCGTCCGCGTCGCCGTCGGGCTGGCCGGGGTGGGCGGGGTCGTGTCGGCCGCGGTGCTGCGCGGCGGCCAGTACGCGTTGGTGTCGACCCCCCATTGCCCCCAGTCGGCCGCCGACGCGAGGCGGGTGTCGTAGGCCACCACCGCAACGGGCGCGTCCGACACCAGCGTGGCCGACTTGCCGGCCGCGCGCGCGTCGCGCGTCACGAGCCGCGTCGTGCCGGCCGGCACGACGACCGCCGGCCCGGCCGACGGCTGCCCGCCGGCATCGTACGTCGTCGAGACGCTGGCCTCGGCCGCGCCCGGGTTGTGGATGGCCACGACGGTCTTGCCCTCGGCGGCGGCGCGCACGCGCGGCACCACGAAGCCGAGGCCGAGGTCGGCCGGGCCGAAGGCATTGTAGGCGGCGCTGGTGCGAGCCTCGCCGCCGTCGGACGCCGTCTCGACCACCGCCGCAAGCACGCGGCCGGTGGCCTCGATGAGCGCGCTGCCGTAGAAGCCGCGGTTGACGCCGCTGCCGCGCGGTGCGGCGGGGGCGTCGACGGTGCCTCGCTTGCGGGTGCCCAGGTCCACGAACGCCGCGCCGCGCGCGCCGATCTGGAACGAGCGGGCGTAGGTCTGGTTGGCGCCGCTCGGGCTGTCGGCCGCGCCGCGCAGCGTCAGCGTCACATCCACCGGCGTGCCCTCGCGGTTGTGAATGCCGATGAGCGAGTCGCCGAGCATGTTGGCCCGTACCAGCGGCAGGTACTGCACCGGGCCCGCCCGGCCGATCGCGCGTGCCTCGTATGCCGCCGCGCCCGTGCCGGTCATCTCGTCGTGCTCGGCCATCACGGCCACGGGTGCCTCGGCGTGGAAGCGGACCGATCCGAGGAACCCGTCCGCCGCATTGTGCGGCAGGTCGCCGAAGCGGGCGACGTCGAATGCCAGGTCGTAGGCGGTGACACCGCCGGGCTCGAGGAAGACGTCGATGGACTTGAGCAGCGCGCCGCTCGCGTCGTCGAAGATCTCGAGCTTCACCTTGTTCTCCTCGTCGTCGGCGAGCGTTCCGGCATCCTGGACGTAAAGGTTGGTGGTGAACGACAGGACATCGCTGGCGACCAGCGGGAGCACGAGGTCGGTCCCGACGTCCGGCACGGCATAGGCTTCGGCGGCCCCGCTGTGCTCCCAGACCGTCCGGGCGACCACGCCGAGCGGCTGGCCGGAGCGAATGAGCGCGGCGTGGTTGCCGATGGTCAGGGCGGTCTCGGCGCCCAGCGCCACGAGGCCGACGCCGCGCGCGGCGACGCGCCGGCGCACGACCTCGCGGACGTCGAACGCCTTGAGCTCGACCTCGACGTCCGCCGTCTGCGGCCCGAGGTTGAGGAGCTCGATGGTGGAATAGCCGAAGCCCTCGATGCCCGCGGGGGAGAAGGCGGGCCGGGCGCCCTTGACGCCGTTGGTTTGAAGGTTGGGCAGCAGGGCCGCCGGCGTGGCCTGCGCCGGCGCGCCGGCGACGGGCGCCGGCGCCAGGGGGCGCGACGGGAGGCCGGCGAGCGCCGCCGTGACGGCCAGCGCCGCGACGAGCCAGGCTCGGCGCGCGTGGGGAAGGCGAGAGCGGGGAGGGGCAAGCATGCCGTGGTCATCTCCTTGGGTGGGGTCGGCGGAGCGCCGCGGGCGCGGCCGCGCCTTTGCGCGCGGCGCGCCGGCTGTGCTAACGTGATTATACGGACCCGGTCACCGCGAATGATGGCAGTGGCACGCCGCTTCGACGTTGGCGTCCACCCACCGGGACTCCGGAATTCGGACTGCAAGGACGAGGGCCGTGACCAAGCTTGTGATCGTCGAGTCACCGACGAAGGCGCGCACGATACGCGGGTTCCTACCCGACGACTACGTGGTGATGGCCAGCATGGGCCATATCCGCGACCTGCCGTCGTCGGCCGCCGAGATCCCCAAGGGCGTGCGCGGAGAGGCGTGGAGCCGACTGGGCGTCAACGTCGAGGACGGCTTCGTGCCGCTCTACGTGCTCTCGGCCAAGCGCAAGGATACGCTGAAGGGCCTCAAGGATGCGCTGGCCAAGGCCGACGAGCTGATCATCGCGACCGACGAGGACCGCGAGGGCGAGAGCATCGGCTGGCACCTGGTGGAGGTGCTCCGGCCCAAGGTGCCGGTCAAGCGCATGGTGTTCCACGAGATCACGCGCGACGCGATCCGCCAGGCCATGCGCGAGACGCGGGCCATCGACGAGCACCTCGTGCGTGCGCAGGAGACGCGCCGGATCCTCGACCGGCTGGTGGGCTACACGTTGTCGCCGCTCTTGTGGAAGAAGATCGCCCCCAAGCTCTCGGCCGGGCGCGTGCAGAGCGTGGCGGTCCGGCTGCTCGTCGAGCGCGAGCGCGAGCGGCATGCGTTCGTGAAGGGCACGTACTGGGACCTGACGGCCGAGCTGGCGAAGCGGCCGGATGGACCCGACCAGCGCTTCAAGGCCACGTTGGTGCAGGTCGGCGACCGGCGCGTGGCCACGGGCAAGGACTTCAACGCCGACACCGGCACGGTGACGGGCGAGCGCGACGTCCTGCTGTTGGACGGCGCGCAGGCCGAGGCGCTGCGCGCCCGACTCGCGGCGGCGGCGTGGCGGGTGGCGTCGGTGGAGGCCAAGGAGTCGCTGCGGCGGCCCTACCCGCCGTTCACCACGAGCACGCTCCAGCAGGAGGCCGGCCGCAAGCTGCGCTTCGGCGCGGGCGAGACGATGCAAATCGCCCAGTCGCTGTACGAGAACGGCTTCATCACCTATCACCGCACCGACTCGTTTCACCTGTCGGACGAGGCGGTGGAGGGGACGCGCCGGCGTGTGACGGAGCAGTACGGCGCCGAGTACCTCAGCCCGCAGCCGCGGCAGTTCAAGACGAAGTCACGCACCGCGCAGGAAGCGCACGAGGCCATTCGCCCGGCCGGCGGCGGCATGCGCCCGGTGGCCGAGCTGCCGCTCTCCGGCCGCGACGCGGCGTTGTATGACCTGATCTGGAAGCGCACCATGGCCACGCAGATGGCCGACGCGCGCGTTGAGATGATGACGGTGCACGTGGCGGCCGAAGACGCGCTCTTCCGCGCCACGGGCCGGCGGGTGCTCTTCCCGGGCTTCTTCCGGGCTTACGTCGAGGGCTCCGACGACCCGGACGCGGCCATCGAGGACCGCGACGCACCGCTGCCGCCCCTGGCCGAGCGTGAGCCGCTGGACCTGCGCGACCTCGGCGCGGTGGCGCACGAGACCAAGCCGCCGGCGCGCTTCACCGAGGCGTCGCTGATCAAGGCCCTCGAGGCCAACGGTGTCGGGCGGCCAAGCACGTACGCCACGATCATCGGCACCATCCAGGACCGCGGCTACGTACGCAAGCAAAGCGGCACGCTCGTCCCGACGTTCACCGCGTTTGCGGTGACGGGGCTCCTCGAATCGGATTTCGAGCAGCTCGTGGACGTGGGCTTCACGGCGAACATGGAGGAAGACCTGGATCGGATCGCCAACGGCGATGTCGAGTGGCGGGGCTACCTCGATCGCTTCTATCACGGCGAGTCGGGTCTATCCACCCAGGTCGACCTGGCCACGTCGACGGTGGACCCGCGGCGGGCCAGCACGGTCGACCTCGGCGCGGTGAAGGTTCGGATCGGGCGCTTCGGGCCGTTCGTCGAGCTGGGCGAGGGTGACACGCGCGCCACCGTGGCGCTGCCGGAAGATCTGGCGCCGGCGGACCTGACGCCCGAGGTGCTCGGCGAGCTGGCGGATCGCGGCCACGGCGGCCCGGCGGCGCTGGGCCACGATCCGGCCACGGGCGAGCCGGTGTACCTCAAGGACGGACCCTACGGCCCCTACGTCCAGCGGGGCGACGACGACGGCAAGGACGGCAAGACCAAGCCGGCGCGGGTCAGCCTGCCCAAGGAACGGCGGCCGGAGGACGTGGACCTGCCGATGGCGCTGGCGCTCCTCTCGCTCCCGCGGGTGCTCGGCAAACACCCTGAGTCGGGCGACGAGGTCAAGGCCGGGATCGGCCGGTTCGGGCCGTACGTCGTGGTCGGCAAGACGTTTGCCAGCCTCAAGAAGGGCGAGGACGTGTTGACCGTGGGCCTGGACCGCGCGCTCGAGTTGCTCGAGGAGAAGTCGTCCCGCGGCAGCCGCGGGCGGGCGCGGACGGTGGCCAACGCGCTGAAGAACCTCGGGCCGCATCCCGACGACGGCGAGCCGGTGGCGATCCTCGACGGCCGCTACGGGCCGTACGTCAAGCACGGCAAGACGAACGCGTCGCTGCCCAAGGACGCCGACTGGGAGTCGTACACGCTGGCGGACGCGCTGCGGCTGCTGGCCACGAAGTCCGGGCGCGGGGGACCGATCAAGCGCACGCGGATGGCCGCTGGCGGATGACGCGCGGCACGGCGGCGAGCGGAGACGGCGAGCGGGCGGTGCCGGATGGCGCCGCCCGCTCTTTGCATCGTCCGTTCAACGACGACCGTTCAACGCTGGCGGGGATGATGATGGGAAACAGTCTAGCACAAATGTTCTGACCCGCCAAGCGTGAACTTCGGCGGGCGCGGATGGTGGCCGACGATGGGCGGGCGGCTTGCGGACGAAGATGCCAACGCATATGCTTGCGCGGCGTTGAAATCATGGGGCGCGCGCGACCTGCGCGTGCCCTGCACCTACGTGCGATTGGGCCGCTCGGGCAGATATCCAAGGACGGGGCATGGACGGCACGCTGGCCGTGGAAGGGATCTTCATCCTGGCGCTCGTGGTCGCCAACGGGCTGCTCGCGCTGGCGGAGATCGCGGTGGTCTCGGCCCGCAAGGTGCGCCTGAAGCAGGCGGCGGACGCCGGGCGGCCGGGGGCACGGACCGCCCTGGCGCTGGCTGAGGACCCGGGGCGGTTCCTCTCGACGGTCCAGGTCGGCATCACGCTGGTGGGGATCCTGGCGGGCGTGTTCGGTGGCGCCACGCTGACCGAGCGGCTTGCCGACGGGGTCGCGCGCTCACCGGCGCTGGCGCCGTACGCCGACGCGCTGGCGCTGGGGGCGGTGGTCGCGGGCATCACGTACCTCTCACTGGTGCTCGGCGAGCTCGTGCCAAAGCGGCTGGGCCTGGCCCACGCCGAGGCCGTGGCCGTGGCCGCGGCGCCGTGGCTCGAGCGGCTGTCGCGGCTGGCGGCGCCGCTGGTCTGGCTGCTGGACGTGTCGACCGAAGCGGTGTTGAAGGTGATCCCGGCGCGCGCCTCGGAGCAACCCGAGGTCACCGACGAGGACGTGGCGCTGCTCATCGAGCAGGGCCGGCAGATCGGGGTGTTCGAGTCGATCGAGAAGGAGATGATCGACCGGCTCTTTCGGCTGAGCGACCGGCGGGTCAGCGCGCTCCTGACGCCTCGGGTGGATGTCGAGTGGATCGACCTCGAGGCGTCGGACGACGAGATCCGGCACACGATCGCCGAGAGCGGGCATGGCCACCTGCCGGTTGCGCGCGGCGGCCTCGACGACATCGTGGGCGTCGTCAACGCTCGGGCCTTGCTCAACCAGCTCCTGCGCGGCGAGCCGGTGGACGTGGCGGGGGCCATGTCGCCCCCGCTCCTGGTGCCGGAGCTGCTGCCGGCCCTGGAGCTGCTCGAGCGCTTCCGCAGCGCCCGCACGGACATGGCCATCGTCATCGACGAGTACGGGGGCGCGGCAGGGGTGGTCACGCTGACGGATGTCCTCGAGGCCATCGCGGGCGACTTCGGGCCGGGACTGACGGAGGGCGACGACGGCGAGGCCATCGTGACCCGCGAAGACGGGAGCTGGCTGGTGGACGGTCAGATCGCGCTGGACGACCTCGAGGCGCGGCTCGGCTTGCGCGACGGGCTGCCGGGCGCGGACGAACGGGGCTACCACACGCTGGCGGGCTTCGTCATCTCGGAGCTGGGGCGCATCCCGGCCGTCGGCGACGCGTTCGTGCGCGCGCGGTGGCGCTACGAGGTGGTGGACATGGACGGTCCGCGGGTCGACCGGGTGCTGGTGCAGCCGGCCCGCGGGGGGGATTGACGATGGGCGCGGTGCCGTCGGGCGGCGGCTGCGCGGCCCAGCCCCGGTGCCCTACATCGTCCGATCCGCGTCGTTGCACGCCCGCTGGGACTGCCCGGTGCCGCGAACGTGGAACCAGCTCGCGGCGGCCGCACTCCCGCGATGGAACACCAGCCGCAGGTCGTCGGCGGCGGGGGCCTCGAAGGCCAGCCAGCCCTCGAGACGGCCGGGGGCAGTGAGCTGACCGCCGAGGGCGGGTTCAGGCACGGCGATGCCGGCGATCGCGGCGGGGTAGAGGCGGCCACCGGCATGCAGCGAGAACAGCGATGGCTCGATCCGGGTGAACGCGGGGTCTCGGCTTACCTCGAGCGCGATCCGCACGCGGACGAGGTAGAAGCGCAGGCCGGGGGCCGGTGATCGGGGTCGATCTCGGCCAGGGCGGCCAGTGCGCGCCGGCCGGCACGGATCTCGTGGATGCCGACGGTGGCGCGGCCGCCGTCGGCGGTGGTGAGGACGAGATCGTGCCCCAGCGGCAGCGGGCGCGCCTCGGTGGCGTCGGGCGCCTCCATGGCCGCCAGCGCGGCGGGAACCAGCGGCGGCGCGGCATCCGGGGATGCCGGGATGGCCGCGATATCCCCGGCCGGCGAGGCCGGTGGGGCGTCCGTGGTCTGGCTGGACGGTGCGGCGGGCGGGACGTCGATCGGCGGCAGGCTGGCGCATCCGGAGAGCCCCAGCAGGGCGAGCAGACAATGACCGCGGCGCAAGCGGTACGCTCCTCATCGATCAGTTGATCATGACAACGCAATGTTACATGACGCCGGTTCCGCGGCAAGCGTGACCGTGCGCGAGATGGCCGCGTGGTGGCACGCGCGGACGGCGCGCTGACCCCCTCCACCGAGCCAGTCCCAGTGGAGGGGGTCAGGGGGAGAGCCGAGAAAGCAGTCCGGTGGAAGGGGGCCGGGGCGCGGCTGTCGATCCGCCGGCGCCCCGGCCGCTCAGATCACGGGCAGCCGCACTTGTACACCACGCTGTTGAACAGCGGGTGATACGGGCCCGCGGGGTTCTGCAGGCCCAGCCGGCCGCGCTTGGGATTGTTGGGGCTGGCAGGCAGGTTGGGGTTGCAGAGCTGGTCGTAGCCCTGCACGCTGGCCGGGTTGGCCACCGCGGCGTCGATGGCCGCGCGCGGCACGAGCTTGTCGAGGTTCGGGCACACCGAAGGCGCCACAGGGCCGGGCGGGGTGGGCACGGCGGTGGGCACCTTGGTCGGACCGCCGCCCGGCGTCGGCGTGGTGGGCTGCGGGCCGGGCGAGGTCGGCGTCGGCACGGACGCGAACGGCGCGTACGGGTCGAGCCCGCTGCACGCCTCGCCGGTCACGCCGGGGTAGATCGCCCACACGTCGGACAGCTCGGTGAGGTCGGTCTTGCCGCGGCCGGCCATGACGAACACGCGGTTCTGCTTCCAGTCGAACACGCTCGGGATGATGCTGCGGCCCTCGATGCCGGCGAGGTTGTCCTTGGCCAGGCGCTCCCACGTGAGGGGGGTGGCGGCGGCGCCGAGGTTGGTCAGGTCGACGCGCCACATGCCGGCGGAGCTCGCGGCGCCGTCGGGCACGCGCGGGTCGGCCCGGCCGGCCCAGGTGTAGAAGTGCTTGGTGGCGCCGTTGTACGCGCACGCCATGTCGTAGCGCGCGCCGTAGTCGTTCTGGTTGGCGAAGCGGCTGGTGATGTTGGTCCACGTGCCGGCGTTGCCACCCTTGGTGAAGTCCAGCCACCACACTTCGTTGAACGCGGTGCCGGCGGCGCCGCCCTGGCGGCCGCCGACGACGATGATGCCGTCGACGCCGGTGTTCTTGTCGGCGACGTAGGCGGCGCACGACCCGAAGCGGCGCGCGGGGATGCTGCCGCCGGGGCTCATCGAGCGCACGTTCCACTTCATGCCGGCAGGGGTGGCGCTGTAGACCTCGTCGATCGACGCCTGGTCGTTGGTGTCGTCGAAGGTGCCGTGGCCGAACACGACGCGGCCGCGGCCGGCGTCGAGGACAGCCCACAGGCGGGTCAGGCGGCCGGCCTTGGAGGCGAGCTCGGCGGGCACGCTGCTGACGTTGAGGGCATCCTGGGTCCACTTGACGCCGGTGCGGTCGGCGGTGGCGCCGATGTCGAGGATGCGCACGTCACCGCCGTTGCCGTCGATGTTGCCGTTGTCGCAGCCGTCGGCGCCGAGCACGGACGCCCACTTGCCGCCGCCGGCGTGCAGGCTGAACATCTCGCGGCAGCCCTTGCCCTGCTCGCGGATGTAGCCGACGCCGCCGCCGTACATGACGGTGCTCCACTTGGCGGTCTCGGCGCCGAGCTTGATCGCGTACAGGTCGTAATGGGTGAAGTACTTGTCCTGGGCCTGCTTGTCGGCGCCGCCGGCGAAGGTGAGCACGCCGGTGTCGGCGTTGTAGCCGCCGAAGCCGCCGTAGACGGCCTGGGGCAGGTCTTGCAGCTTGACGTAGCAGGCGTTGTCGGCCTGGATGCGCTGCACGGCGGCCGGCGCGGCCTGTGCGGCCGGCATCGGGAGGGTAGCGGTGAGCGTGACGAGCACGGCTGCCCTCCCGATGCCGATGCACAGGCCGCGGATCGGATCATGGTTCATGGTGTGGTTCCCCCCTTGGTAGATGAAACGAATTTAACAATGCAAACCCCATTATGAGTCCCGGTTGTTCGGCTTCGGTCAGATGGGGGTCCGGGGTCGGTTCGACCGTGGCGGGGCGCGGCGTTGGGCCGGCCCCGCGCGTATGATGTCGGCCAGGCGGCTGGCGGAACCAGGGAGGCATGGCATGGTGGCGGGGCGATCGGCGGACGTGATCGTGCTGGGGCTGGGGGCGATGGGCGGCGCGGCGCTGCACCATCTGGCGGCGCGCGGGGTGCGGGTGCTGGGGATCGAGCAGTTCGAGGTGGGGCACGACCGGGGCAGCTCGCACGGCGAGACACGGATCATCCGCAAGGCCTACTTCGAGCACCCGGACTACGTGCCGCTGCTCGAGCGGGCGTACAGGCTGTGGGCGGAGCTAGAGACCGCGACGGGGGAGCGGCTCTTCGACCGCACGGGGCTGTTGTTGATCGGCGCTCCGGAGGGCCGGGTGGCGGCGGGGGTGCGCCGGTCACGGGCGCTGCACGGGCTGGCGGTGGACGACTTGGGGCCGGCGGCGGTGGCGGCGCGCTTCCCGGAGCTCGGGTGCGGCAACGGGATGACGGGCTTGTTCGAGGCGGATGCGGGACAGCTCCGGGTGGAGGCATGCGTCCGGGCGCACGTGGCGCGGGCGCAGGCGATGGGCGCCCGGGTGCTGACGGGTGAGCGGGTGACGGGCTGGCGGGCGGACGGGGACGGTGTGACGGTGCGCACGGCGTCGGCGGAACATCGGGCGGGATCGCTGGTGATCGCGGCGGGGGCATGGTCGGCGCGGATGCTGGCGGACCTCGGGCTGCCGCTGGTGGTGCGGCGGCGGGTGCAGCTGTGGTTCGCGACGGAGGATCCGGCGTTGTCGCTGGCGGGTGGGTGCCCGGTGTTTGCGTACGACCTGCCGGAGGGGTTCTTCTACGGCTTCCCGGCGCGGGAGGGGCGGATGAAGGTGGCCTGTCATTCGGGCGCGGGGGTGGGTGATGGCGGCGGCGCAGCGAATGGCGTTGCCGGCGGGGATGACGGAAACGGGGACGGAGGAGATGGCGGCGCGCAGCGGGCCAGGGATGGCGCGGAGGCGAGCGGGGACGGCTCGGCCGGCCGGGATCGCGAGGTCGACCCGGACGGGCTGGACCGGTCGCTCCGGGCGGCGGACGTGGCGCCGGTGGCGCGGTTTCTCGCGGACTGGGTGCCGGGGGTGGGCCGAGAGCCGCTCGCGCATTGCGTGTGCATGTACACGCTGACACCGGACGAGCACTTCGTCATCGATCGGCACCCACGCCACGCCAACGTCTGCTTCGCGGCGGGCTTCAGCGGTCACGGCTTCAAGTTCGCCCCGCTGGTGGGCTCGGTGCTGGCGGACCTGGCGACGACGGGGGTGACGTGGGAGGCGGTGGGCTTCCTGGGGTTGGGTGCGCGGCGGTGGGGGGCGGCGCGGGGGAAGTAGGAAGGCCGATCCGCCCAGCGAAAGGGCGTTGCAGACCGCTCATGACACCTGGCTTCCCGTGCCGCCGGTCCCACCGCCGGCTTTCAGTGCCTCCCTACTTCGTCACCACCACCTCCAGATAATCCCCCGGCACCACCAATGCGCCGTCGCCCGCCCGGTTCCACCGCGCGAGGAACGCCACGAGCTCCGCGTGCAGCGCCGCCTGGCCTGTGGCGTCCAGCGCCGCGAACGCCCGGTGCGTCGGGCCGTACCACGTGCGGAAGACCTCGATCCAGTGCGCCGCCGAGCGGTAGCGGAAGACGAAGGGCTTGCGCGCCACCTCGACGCGCGTCGCCCCGTCGAACAGCTCCGCCAGCCGCGCCTCCGCGCCCCATTCCATCGGGGAGCGCAAGCCCGCCGGCGGCGGCACGAACGCGCTGACCACCCGGAAGAGCTCGCCGATGAAACTGTCCGGCGTCCAGTTGGCCAGACCGATCCGCCCGCCCGGCCGCGCCACCCGCATGAGCTCGGCGGCCGCCCGCGGCTGGTCCGGGGCGAACATCACCCCGAACGTCGACAAGACCACGTCAAACGACCCGTCGCCGAACGGCAGGTTCTCGGCGTCCGCGACTTTGAACGTCGCCGACAGCCGCTCCGCCTCGGCCCGCTTCCGGCCGTCCTCGAGCAGCTCCGGCACGTAGTCCGTCGACACCACCTCCGCGAAGCGCCGCGCCGCCGCCAGCGATGCGTTGCCGTTGCCCGCCGCGACGTCCAGCACCCGTTCCGTGGCCAGCAAGTCGACCGCCTCGCACAGCGACTCGCCCACGATCTGCAGCGTCACCCCGATCCGCCCGAAGTCGCCCGAGGCCCAGGTGGCCTGCTGCCTGGCCTTGATCGCGGCGAGGTCAGGCACCGCCGCGGTCGGCGCGCCCAGCGCCACGCCCGACGTCGGCGCGGACGGCGGGGTCAAGGTCGATACGTTCATACAAACATCCTTTCGATATCATTGGCGTTCAACTCCGACCGACCGCGTTGGTGGCCGGCATCACGATGCGTACAGCATGCCGTATCCCGTGGCGCCCGCGCTTGACCGATCGTCGGACGAACTTGATCGCGCGTCCGGAATCGCGGGCCGCGCCCGCGGCACGGCACCTGGCGCCCACGTCACCCGATCGGTTCCCCGGAGGATCCATGAGCGGAGACATCTTGTCCGACCTGCTGCGCGCCGTCAGGCTGCGGGGCGCGCTCTTCTACTACATCGAAGGCTCGTCGCCGTGGGTCGCCGAGGCGCCGGCCGCCCGCGACATCATTCCCGCCATCATGCCCGGCGTCGGGCACATGATCGAGTTCCACGGGGTTGTCGAGGGCGGGTGTTGGGCCACCACCGGCCGCGAGGCACCCATTCGGCTGGCTGCCGGCGACGTGATCCTCTTTCCCCAAGGCGATCCGCACGTGCTGGCGAGTGCCCCCGGCATGCGTGTGCCCAACCCCGACCCGAGCTTTTTCTTCTCTCCCCGCCCCCCGCAGCTCCCATACGCCCTCAGCCTGCGGGGCGCGGAGATCACCACCGCGCGCCTCGACGGCGGCGGGCTGGACCGCGCCATCATCGTGTGCGGCTTTCTCGGCCTCGACGCCCGGCCCTTCAACCCCCTCATGGCCGCCCTGCCGCGCGTCATCCATGTCACGGGAAGCACGCTTGGCTCGGACTCGTGGGTGCGGACCTTCCTGAACGCTATCGTCCTCGAGTCCAACCAGAAGCGCCCCGGCGGCGAGGCCGTGCTCGAGCGCATGAGCGAGATGCTCTTCGTCGAGGTGCTGCGCCGGCACATCGACTCCCTTCCGGCCGACCAGACCGGGTGGCTGGCCGGCATGCGCGACTCGGTGGTCGGCCGCGCGCTGGCCCTCATGCACGAGCGCCCCGGCGCCCCCTGGACCCTCGAACGCCTTGGCGATGCCGCCGGCCTCTCGCGGTCAGCGCTGCACGAACGCTTCACCCACTACATCGGGCAGCCCCCGATGCAGTACCTCGCTCAGTGGCGGATGCAGGTCGCCGCCGGCCGGCTGCGCGACACGAACGCCAAGCTGATCGAGGTCGCGCTGGACGTCGGCTACGACAGCGAGGCGGCCTTCTCGCGTGCCTTCAAGCGGCTTGTCGGCGAGTCTCCGGGGGCGTGGCGGCGGCAGCCCCGGGCCGGTCACGCCGGGTAGCGGCGATCACCGGCGGGCCTCGTCATATGGTAGAATCGCCCCATTCAACCGCGGCGTCGTGCTCGCTGCCTGTGGGGCGCTCCCCAATCTGGCCTCGCTGCGGCGAAGGGCCGGCGACCGCCATCACCAGAAGGAGAGGACGCCATGCTGCACGGCAAGATCGTCGTCCTGCGCGCCATGGAGCGCGCCGACATCCCGCGCATGTGGGAGTTCGCCCAGGACATGGACCTCGGCCTCGTCACCGGCGCCGGCGGCCGGCCGACGCCGCTGGCCACCATGGAGCGCATCTACGAGGAGAAGTGGTCGGGGCGCGAGGCCGACAGCGTCCGCTGGGGCATCGAAGGCCACGGCACGCTCATCGGCGGTGCCGAGCTGTACGACATCGAGTGGCTCAACCGCTCCGCCGCCCTCGCCGTGTGGATCGGCGACCGCGCCTACCGCCGCCGCGGGTGCGCCAGCGACGCGATGCGTCTGGCCCTCAACTATGCCTTCAAGCTGCTCGGGCTGAACCGCATCTACTACCTCGCCGCCGAGGCCAACGAGGGCGCCGTCAAGGCCTACCTGTCCGCCGGCTTCAAGGAAGAGGGACGGATGCGGCAGGCCCTTTACCGCGATGGCCGCTACCACGACGTCATCGGGCTCGGCATCCTCCGAGAAGAGTGGCGGGACGAGACGCCGCTGCAGACCCTGGATCAGTTCATGCGACAGGAGCAGGGGCGGTACTAGGCCCGCTTGCCCGCGGCCGGGCAGGGGCGACCCCGGGCGGGTCGTCCCTGCCCCGGATCGCGCGCGGCCCTCACGGCCGAGACCGCCGCCGCCTCCCCATCACCCCGTCGCGCCGCCGTCCGCGGGACCGCCCGCCCCGCCGATCCCCGCGCGCTCCAGGCGGTCCTCGATCTGCCCGAGGTGCGCCGTCAGGATGTTGGCGCGCTCGGCCGCCTCGGCGCGCAGCCGGCCCGCCTCATCCGCCACCGCCTGACGCAGCGCCGCCGACTCCGCCGCCACTGCCGCTTGCAGCTCGGTGATGCGCGACAGCTCCGCCGCGTCCGCCAGCTTGTGCGCCGCGTCCGCCTCGCGCGCGTAGCGCCGGAACTCCATGAGCGCCGCCGTCCGCTGCGTGGCCATGAGCAACAGCAGCACGAGCGCCACGCCGCCCAGGATGCCCAGCATGACGAGGCCGAGCGGTGCCGGGACGACCGAGAAGAACACCACCAGGTCCGTCGGCGCCGTGAACGCCGCCCAGTTCTGGCTGACGAACACCGCCAGGAGGACGGCCAGCAGCCCGATCACGATCACCCGCCACGAGATCCGCATCTCACGCCTCCCCTTGCGCTTGCGCCGACGGGCCCGGGCCGGACGCACCGGCCCCGAGCGCGCCGAACTGCTTGTGGTGGAGGTCGGCGTACGCGCCCCCGCGGGCCAGCAGCTCCGCGTGCGAGCCTTGCTCCACGATCCGCCCATCGATCAGGACCACCACCCGGTCCGCCCGCCGCACCGTCGACAGCCGATGCGCGATGACGAGGCTCGTCCGCCCCTGCATCAGCGCTTCGAGCCCCGCCTGGATGCGCGCCTCGGTGCGGGTGTCGATGTTGGCCGTCGCCTCGTCCAGCAGCAGGATCCGCGGCTGCAGCAGCGCCGCGCGCGCCAGCGCCACGAGCTGCCGCTGCCCCGCGCTGAGCGCCCCGCCGCGCTCGCCGAGGGGCGTCGCGTAGCCCTCCGGCAGCGCGGCGATGGCCTCGTGCGCCCC
>CAYQBA010000033.1:0-30497 GCA_964415605.1 uncultured Anaerolineales bacterium
GCCGCCGCTGGCGGCATCCGCCGGCGGCGGGCCGAAGCCGCGCGCATCCGCGGCGGGGCGTGTCCTGGATCATGCAGCGGGACCGTTCCGGGCCGGCGCGGCGGCCGGCGCCGGCCGTGCGCCCGTCGAGCTGGCGTCGGCGGTCGCGGCCACGTCGCGCACGCGCATCGGCGGCCCGTCGTAGCCTTCGGCCACGAGCGCCGCGTGCAAGCCCGCGGCGTCGATCATGTCGCGCACACCGTTTGGGTCGAGGTGTGGCAGCGGCGCCGCGGGCGCGTCGGCCAGCGCGTACGCCGTGATGGCGCCGACGGCCGCGGCGCGGCAGAAGGCGGGCAGCGAAACCTTCTCGAACGTGTCGCCGGCGCTGTGATAATAGCGCCCGCCTTGTTCGCCGAGATCGCCGAGGATGCCGACGACCGGCACGCCGGCGAGCATGAAGGGCTGGTGGTCGCTGTGCAGGCCGGCCTTGTGCTCGAAGACGTCGCGCAGCCCCAGGGGCGCCAGCCGGCGGGCGAGGTTGCGCAAGAGCGGGCCGGGCTCGGGATGGCCGGGCGTCCAGTAGCCGTAAGGGTCGCCGGTCATGTCGAAGTTGAGGACGGCCTTGACGTCGGGCAGGGTGGCCGCGTGCAGCGCGGCGTGGTGCTTGGAGCCGCGCAGGCCCGTCTCCTCGGCCGCCCACAAGGCGAACCGCAGCGTGCGCCGCGGCCGCGGGTCGGCCGCGGCGAGCGCCCGGGCCATCTCCAGCACGATGGCGGCGCCGAGGCCGTTGTCGGTGGCGCCTTGGGCGAGGTCCCAGGCGTCGAGGTGGCCGCCTACGAGAACGACCTCGCCGGGGAGCTCGCGTCCCGGCAGGTCGGCCAGGACATTGCGAGCCGTGCCGGGGCCGATGCGGTTGGCCATCCGGATGGTGGCGGTCGGCACGGCGCCGGCACGGATGAGGCGGCGCAGCCGCTCGCCGTCCTCCAGCGAGATGCCGATGCTGGCAATCGGCGAGAGGTCGGCGTGGCAGACGCCGGTCCGCGGCAGGCCGCCGGGCGCGGAGCTCTGGATCATCAGGGCGGCGGCGCCATGCTCGACGGCGAGCAGGAGCTTCTCGCTGCGATGCAGCCGCCGGCGTCCCTCGCCGGCGCCTTCGTCGCACAGGACCAGCTTGCCCCGAACGGCGTCGCCGAGACGCGCGTAGTCCGGCCGCTCGCCGTGGCCGGCGTCGATGACGCGCGCGGTGAGGTCGACGGCGGACGGGGCGTTGCCGTGGGCCACGGCCGTGAGCCGCCACGCGGCGGGGCTCTCGATCCGAGCGTCGAGGTCGCCGCGCTGCCAGACCACGACGTCAAACGGCTCGTAGCGGACGGACTCGAGCCCCCAGGCGTCGAGAAGCGCGTGGGCCCAGGCTTCGGCGCGGTCGCCGCTTGGCGCGCCGCTCGTGCGGCCGCCGACCGCGTCGCACAGCTCGCCGAGGGCGGCGTAGGCCTGCGGCCGGCCGATGCACTCGGCGAGCAGATGGTCGAACACGGGGGTGGGAACGGTCATGGCGCGATCTCGGGCTTGGCGTGGCGACGATCGAGTGAGCGGAACGGTGGTGCGGCTACCCTCCACCCGGCGGCAAGATGGGCGTCGCAGCCTCGCGCCTGGGAGTCTACATCGCAGGCCCGAGCCCGTCAACGCTTGACTGCAGCCGTCCCGCCGCGTATGCTGCGGATCATCTTCAGGATCTTCCACGACAGATTGGCCTTCCATGATCTCGACGTGCCGCCTTGCCGCGCGGCTTGCCATCGCTTTCAGCGCTGCCGCCACCCTCGCCGCGTGCCACCAGCCCACGGCCGCGCCGCCGAGCGAGCCCGCCGTGGGCGCCATGGCCGACGCTGGCGGCGGCCGGATGGCGGCCGGCCCCAGCGCCACCGTGCCGCCCACGTCGACCCCCGATCCGTTTGCCGCACGCGGTGCCCCCGCGCGCCTCGAGATCCCCGCCATCGAAGTCGCCGCCGATCTCGAGCGGCTGAGCCCCGACGGTGACGATCGCATCGCCGCGCCCAAGGCGTGGGAGAACGCCGGGTGGTACGAGGCCGGCTTCTACCCGGGCGAGCCCGGCAGCGCCATCGTCACCGGCCACCTCGACACCGATCGCGGCACGCCGGCCGTCTTCTGGCGCCTCAAGGACGTGAAGCGCGGCGACCGCGTGTCCGTCGTCTACCCCAACGGCGACCGGTTCGACTTCGAGGTCGAGGACAAAGAGCTGGTGGAGGCCGACACCGTCGCGGGCGATGTGTATGCCCGGCTCTTCGATGACGGGGACGCGCCGCGCCTCAGCCTCATCACGTGCGACGGCGCATGGGACGCGGGCCGCGCGACCTACGCCAAGCGGCTCATCGTCTTCACGCGGCTGGTGGGGGGGCCGGCAACGACGCCGGCGCCGCCAGGGTAGGCGGATCGACGCCTCGCCGAGACCAGCGCGTCCGGGCGTTCGCCACGGAGGCCACGCGGCGGCCTGCGGAGCGAGGGCGCGGCGCCGCGGCCTGATCGAAGCAGGCTGGCCCGCAGCTAGCTCGGCGCCTCGAACCCGGCGCCGATGACGTGCTCGGTGCCGTGGATGATCACGAACGCCCTGGGGTCCACGTCGTAGACCGCTTGCTTGAGATACGTCGCCTGGGTCGGATCCATGGCCACCATGAGCACGGTGCGGTCCTCGCCGGTGTACATGCCCTTTCCGGGCAGGGCCGTGACGCCCCGGCCGAACGTCTGCATGATGCGCTGCGCAACCTCGTCGCCCTTGGCGGTGATGATGTGCCCGAGCTGCTCGTGACGCCGCGGGAGGTGCAGGCCCTCTTGGATGCTGCGCCCGGCCGAATGGAGAAGCTCGATCGGCGTGCGCAGCCCCGCCTCGTCGAACACCTCGCCGCGCGTCTGGCGCAAGCCGACCGTCAACCAGCCGATCGCGAACAAGAGCACGTTGTACGCCAGCCCAATCGTGAGCACGACCTCGCCCGGGATCCACCCGATGCTGGCATGCCTGAGGAACTCCTCCACCGACCGGGCCGGCGTGGGGTGCAGGAGGATCTTGTTGAGCCAGGCGATGGCCAGGAGCGCCAGGATGTACTGGTAGTTCCGCCGAAAGCGCCGTCCGACGGCCTCCCACGTCGAGATCGGGTACTTGGGGTGGAGGAGGCTGTCGGCCATGCTCCCGGCCCAGTCCGCCCGCGGCTGGTGCGGCGGCGCCAGCATCGCGGCGAAGAAGTTGACCTCCATCAGCCGCACCCTGAGCGCCCACAGCTCGTAGTAGCGGTAGCGGCGCGCCTCGATGATGAGGAACAGCGTGACCATGAGGGTCATGATCGGGATCATGACGTGGAGGTGGGATGCGGTGCTGCCGAACGTCAGCGACAGCGCCGCGCCCGTGGTGATCACCGCCCAGTTCGTGGTCATGTCCAGCCGCTGCCGCCACACGTTGGCCCGGCTGACCTCGGCGCGGTAGAAGTGGATCATGGCGTTGGCGAACTCGCCCGAGCCCAGCCGGACCCCGCCGAACACCCACGGCGAACCCGGCGCGGTGCCGGGGCTCGGGCCCGGCGTCGCGGGGGGCGCGCCGGCATCGCCGGCCACCGGGGCCACGGGAGGCACGCGGGGGCTGTCAGCTGGATCGGGCATGGTCGGCCTCCGGCGGGCGAGCTAGGCGACGATCGGTGCGAACGCCGCAATGTCGGGCGGGGCGGTCTCGGGGGCTGGCCAGGCGCGGCGCTCGGCGGGGGCGATCTCGGCGGCCGGCTTGAGCCACAGCCCGAGCACCCGGCCCGCCATCGTGCGCAAGATGTCCTGCGCCGGGCCGACGTCGGCGGCCGGCGGCGCGGCGAGGATGGCGTCCGCCAGATCGAGCGCCGCGGCGACGGCCGCGGGGGTGTCGAGGTCGTTCTCGAGGGCCGCAGTGAAGCGCGGGCCGAAGCTGGAGGCATCCAGAGCATCCCGGCGCCCGCCGGCGCGGGCCGCCGCCGCGTGGAGCGTGCGCGTCCAGGCATCGGTCTCCGCCAGGCGGGCGGGGCTCCAATCCCATGGCGCGCGATAGCCGTGCCGCAGGAGGTACAGCCGGACGGTGTCGGGCTCCCATGCCGCGAGGAGGTCGCGCACCATCACGAGGTTCCCGAGGCTCTTGCTCATCTTCTCGCCATCCATCCGGACCATCGCCGTGTGCATCCACCACCGCACCCACGGCCGAGATCCGATCAACGCCTCGCTCTGCGCCATCTCGCACGCGTGATGGGGGAAGCCGAGATCCGCGCCGCCACCGTGCACGTCGACCCGCTCTCCGAGGAGCGCGAGGGCCAGCGTCGAGCACTCGATGTGCCAGCCGGGCCGGCCAGGGCCCCATGGGCTGTGCCAGGCCGGCTCGCCGGGCGCGGCGGGTTGCCACAGCACGAAGTCGAGCGGGTCGGCCTTGCGCGGATCGTCGGGGTGGTTCCCGCGCTCGTTGGCGGTCGCCAGGAGCTCGGCGCGGCCCATCCCCGTCAGCCGGCCGAAGCCCGGGTCGGCAGCGACGCGGAAGTACACGCCGCCGCCGTTCACATAGGCCAGGCCGCCCTCGACCAGCCGGACGATGTGGCTCAGCATCGGCGTGATGAACGCCGTGGCTCCGGCATAGACATCCGGGGGACGGAGGTTCAAGGCGGTGAGATCGTCGGTGAAACGCGTCGTCCAGCGCACCCCGAGACCCCGCCAATCGTCGCCCAGCTCGCGCGCGCGGCGCAGGATGTCGTCGTCGATATCGGTCACGTTCTGGACGTAGCGCACGCGCCAGCCGTACGTGGTCTCGAAGTGACGGATCAGCACGTCGAACACGCCGTAGGTGAAGGCGTGGCCGAGATGGGTCGTGTCGTACGGGGTGATCCCGCACACGTAGATCCGAACGGGTCGACCCGGCTCGGGCCGGAACCGCTCCAGCCGTCCGGTCGTCGGATCGAACAGGCGCATCAAGCGAGAACCTCGTGGGGTGATCGATAGGCGGTTGAACGGGCGTCGTGCGTCCGGGAGTATAGCCCCCGCGACAATCTGGCTGGAAATCGCGTCGCCGTCCCCGAGCGCGCGCGAATCACGGCGGCGCGCGTTCGCCAGTTGCGCTAGAATTGCCGGCATGACGGATGCGCTTTCCCGCCGCCCCCTGCGATCTCACCTTGTCTCCAGAGGGCGATGCCGGTCGCGCCGGCCCGTCGTGCCCGGACTGTTGTCCGTCCTGGCGGCGATCCTGGCAACCGCCTGTGGCACCGCCACGCCCGTCGCGCCAGTCTCGCCGGGGCGGCTGGCGCTCACGCCGGTGGCCGGCGGCCTCGGCGTGGTGCCCACGCACACCGGCACGCCGGGGCCTTCGCCCACACCGACCCGGGCCACGACGCGCGTGATCCCCCCGCTCGAGCCGCTCACGCTCCCCGATGGCTTCGGGATCGGCGTCTTCGCCGACCAGGTCGGTGCGGTTCGGCACCTGGCCGTGGCGCCCAATGGCGACGTCTTCGGGAGCGACGCGGCCCTCGACCGGATCGTCGTCCTGCCCGACCGTGACGCCGATGGGGTGGCCGACGGGGTCCAGGTGTTCGCCGAAGATCCCGCCCTTGGCAAGCCGTCCGGCCTCGCCTTTTCCGGCGACTGGCTGTATGTGGCCGGCGATGACCGCATCGTGCGCCTGCCGTACCGTCTGGGCGACACCGTCGCCTCGGGACCGCCGGTGCAGCTGGTCGACCTGCCGGCCGCAGGCATGCAACCAGGCCACGGACTGGCCGTCGGCCCGGACCGCGGCCTCTACGTGTCCGTGCCAGCCGGCTGCAACGCGTGCGCCGAGACCGATCCGCGCCGTGCCGCCGTGCTGATCTTCGACCTCGACGGCGCGAACCCGCGCTTGTCGAGCACCGGGGTCCGCGCCACCATCGCGCTTGCCTTCCACCCCCGCACGCGCGAGCTGTGGGGAGCGGACATCGGGCGCGAAGGACTCGGGGACGACCTGCCGCCGGATGAGATCAACCGGCTCGTGGCGGGGCACTTCGGCTGGCCGATGTGCCATGGCCGACAGCGGCGGGACGCCAGCGTCGCCGCCGATCCCGGGTTCTGCGACGGCACGATCGCGCCGTCGATCGAGCTGCCGGCGCACTCGGTGCCGCTGGGGATGGTGTTTTATTCCGGGCGCCAGTTTCCCGACGACTATTCCGGCGACTTGTTCGTGGCGCTCCACGGCTCGGACAACCGTCGATCCATCCCAACCGGCTACCACGTCGTGCGCATCCCGTTCGACGACGGCGCGCCGCGCGGCGAGGTGTTCGACTTCGTCAGCGGGTGGCTGCGCCCCGACACGCGCCGCTGGGGCAGCCCGGCCGGGCTGGCGGTGGCCGCCGACGGCAGCCTGCTCATCGCCGACGATGGCGGGGGCCGGGTGTATCGGGTCTACTATCACGCCAAGAAGGGGGACGAGAGCTCGTGAAGTCACGTGCATGGGGGAGCGGCCTGGCGGCCGTCGTCGCGCTCGCGGTGACCGGCGCGCCGGCGGCCGCGCAGGGCACGGTGTTCGTCAACACCACGGAAGACCTGCCGCCGGAGCCGCAGTACTGTCTGCCGGCCCAGATCTGCCCGCTGCGCTCGGCCATCGAGCGCGCCGAGAGCGGCGCCACGGTCAGGGCCTGTTACGACGCGACCGAGATCGCCGAGGGCAAGGTGCCCAAGGGCAAGGCCTGCCGCGGCGCGGCCAAGCCGCTGACGACGGCCGACAAGGGATTCGACGCGGCCACCGGCAAGTGGGTGTTCGACTTCAACCACAACCTGCCGTACACCCTCGGCAAGGGCGGCGCCAAGATCGACTTCACCGCCGATATCGACGGCTGGGCGGGTCCACAGGACAACAAGATCGCCATCGGCCCGGGCGACAACAAGATGGACCATGCCCTGGTCATCGAGAGCAGCAACAACGTCCTGCAGGGCTTCGATGTGCGCGGCGAGTTCACGAACGCCGCCATCACCATCCGCGCCGGGCTCGAATCCGGCACCGTCGCCAACAACCAGATCGGGCCCGGCCTGGTGTTCGCGGCCTTGCCCGGCATCGGGGTGCGCATGAGCGGCCCCGAGGTCCGAGAGAACCGCTTTGTGGGCAATTGGTGCGGCATCGCGGGGGATGGCACGCGCATCGAGCGCAACCGCGACGACTGCGTGCAGCTTGCCGATGGGACATCCGCCAACCAGATCGGCGGGCCCGAGGCCAAGGACCGCAACATCTTCGCCGCCAGCGATCTCGGCTCGGGCGTGATCCTTCAGGACATCCGCACGACCGACAACGTCATCGAGGGCAACTGGTTCGGCCTGGACGCGACAGGCAAGAAGGCCGGCAACGAGGCCGGCGTCACGATCAAGCTCGGTGCCCGCGGCACGCGGATCACCGGCAACGTCATCAGCGGCAACGACCAGTCCGGCATCTCGATCTTCGACAACAGCGCCGCTACCCAGATCACCGGCAACACCATCGGCGAGAGCCCCGACGGCACGGGGTGCGTCGGCAACGGCAACTACGGTGTGTCGATGACCGGTTCCGTGGACGACAGCGTGGTGTCCGGCAACCGGATCGTGTGCAACGTCAAGGGCGGCGTGCTCATCAGTGGCGCGGGCTGTCAGAAGAACCGCGTGTCGCGCAACAGCATCGCCCGGAACAACGGCGACGCGATCCGCGTGGCGTCCGGCGCCAACGGCAACATCCGGCTCCCGACGCTGAACAACACGACGGCGACGCGCATCGTGGGCGCCGCCTGCCCGGGTTGTCTGGTGGAGGTGTTCTCCGACACGGGCGACGAGGCCGAGGTGTTCGAGGGCGAGATCCAGGCCGACCAGGCAACGGGCCTCTTCATCTTCGACAAGCCCGAAGGCTTCCGGCACGTCTTCGTCAAGGTGGTCGGCACCGATCCAAACGGCAACTCGTCGGGCCTGTCGCTCAAGCGGGCCGTGCCCGCCGGCCGGACCCCGACCGCAACGCCGGTGGTGGCAACCCTCACGCCCCGGCCGTCGACCACGCCGACCCCCGGCACGCCCGGAACCCCGGAAACGCCGGAGGCCACCCCGACGGCGGACGGCATCCGCGATGTGTTCATGCCCGCGGTCTTCAAGTCGTACGCCTTGGTCACCGGCCACTAGCAGGCGCCTCAACCGTGACAGGGGCCCGCGCCGGATGGCGCTTGCGGGCGGTCGCCGCCCTGGCGATGGCGGCATGGATCGGGCTTGGCGGACCGGTGCCCGGCGCCGGTCGTGAGGCTCGCCAGGCGGCCGCCGACCCCGCCGAGCCGTCGCCCCCGTTCGGGTTGGCGCACGTGGACCTCATGGATCTCCACGTGGCCCGGGAGCCGTCCGGCGCCGTGCGACCCGCCGAGCGCTTGCCGGCGGCCGACCTGGGCGATCGGTACGCCAAGGCGCGCGCGTCAGGCGCGGGGTGGAACCGTTGGTCGCTGTATTGGGACATGGTCGAGTCGCGCGGCGGATCCTACGACTGGTCGGTCGCCGACGCCATCGTCAGTCGTGACGCCGCGACCGGGTTGCGCACGCTGGCCATTCTCCAGGGGACTCCCCCTCAGCACGCGACCGGCGGCGACCGGGCCGCGGGCGTGCCGGCGGTGGGTGGCCTGGGGCTTCGCTTCGGGGCGGCGGCTGCGGCCGCGTGGTCCGCACGACCGCAGTCCGCGGCCCCGCCCCCCGTTCAAGCCTCGCCGCCGGCGGGCCTGGAGCGACCGATCTTCAGGCGGGCCGACGGGGGCCTTACCGACGACCCCGACATCGCCAGCGCGGTCAACGCCGACAACCCTTGGGCGCGCTTCGTCGACGCGGCGGTCGAGCGCTACGGGCCGGGCGGCGATCTCGCCCGCGCCAGCGGGTGGGCGCCGGGGGCGGGCGTGCGGGCATGGGAGATCGGCAACGAGCCCAACCTGGCGCACTTCTGGAGCGGATCACCGGCACAGTTCGCGCGGTACCTCGAGGTCGCGAGCCTTGTCATCCGCCGGCGCGACCCCGGGGCAACGATCCTCCATGGCGGGATCGCCGACGACGCGAGCGCCGCCGGTTGGTACGGCCAGCTCGTCGACGCGCTGAAGTCCCGGGCTGCCGCCTCGCCGCTGCCTGCGCGCCACGGCTACTACTTCGACAAGGCCGCCTGGCACTGGTACACGTACCCGTCGCTGCTCCAGACCGGACCCGCCCGGGCGCGCGCGCTGCTCACCGAACGCGGGCTGCCGGCGCGCCCGATCTGGGTCACCGAGATGGGGGTGCCCATTTGGTCGGAGCACCCCGGGCCGTGCTGGGACCCCGTCAGCCCGTGGCGAGCATCCTCGGCGGAGCAATCCGTCTACCTGTGGCAGGCGTTCACCGAAGGGCGCGCCGCCGGGGTCGAGGTCATGTTCGTCTTTCAGCTTTACGACGATTGCGGCAACGGCCCCGTGAGCTACGATGCGTTCGGCCTGGTGCGCAACCACGCCTCCAACCAATGCTGGACGCCTCCGGAGGGGCAACCCTGCTGGCGACTCGATGCGGCCGGCGCCGGCACGCCGCGCCCGGCGTACCAGACCCTTCAGGCCGCCGCCCAGATCCTGGCGAATACCGAGCTCCTGTGGCGCCCGCCGCGCGAGGCGGACTTCTGGCAGCGGGTGCTCCTCTACCAGCCGCCGGACCGCCGCGTGATGGTGTTGTGGAACCTGCTCCGTGCCGATCGCACCGTCGAGGTGTTCGGCACGGGGCGTGAGGCGGAGGTGCTGACGCTGGACGCGGACGGGCGACTCCAGCGCCGCGTCGCCACCCCCACGGCCGGCCGTCACACGCTCACCTTGCCCGGCGCCACGAACCGCAACAACCCGGGCAACCAGGCTGCGGTCATGGCCGGGCGACCGGTCATCGTGGTCGAGCGCGACACGAGCGGGCCCTTCCGGGCCGTGGTCGAGCCGTTGCCCCCCGAGTCGGCGACGCGGTTCACGCTGACGGTGTCGGCCGCGGACGGCGGCACCGGCGTCGGCGCGTATCGCGTCTACTTCACCTCCGGCGCGCCGCCCGCACAGCCCGCCGATTGGATGGTGCTCGTCGACGCCGTGCCGTGGCCAGCCGGCGCCCTGTCGGGAACGGCCAGCGTTCAGTTCGACGGGCTGGCGGGTCAGACCTATCATTTCGCGGCCCAGGCACGCGATCGCGCCGGCAACTGGAGCGCCATCCCGCGCGAGCCCCAGGCCCAGACGCGGGTGACGAGCGACGTCCCGACGCCAGCGCCTGCCGTGCCTCCTACGATGCCGACGCCATCCCCCACCATGCCGACGCCAACCTTGGCGCCAACGACTGCCGCAACGGCCACCCCCATCGCAACCGTCACGCCGGCGTTGGCGCCAACGGCGACGGCGTGGCCGTCTTCCACGACCACGCCGCCATCCACGGCAACCGAGCGGCCCACGGTGTCACCGGTCGCATGGATCCACCTCCCCTTCGCCGTTGGCCCGGCGTGGATGGAGAACGATCCACGGGCGATCCAGCCGCGGTAGTCCCGCGCGCCGCGCCATGGGAGCCCGTGACCACCATTCGCTCCACAACCACGCCACCATCGAAAGGTGTGAAGCTTTGACCAAGCGCAGATCAGCGCGCCACGCGCAGCCTTCCGCCGGCCCGGCGGGCACCCAGATCGAGATCGGCGCCGGTGCGCTCGTCATCCTCCTCCTCGTGGGCGCCGGCGCGGCCGCGGCCTGGTGGGTGCTGGGCGGGCGCGGCGCGTCGACTGCCGGGTCCGCCGCGCCGACAACCGCCGCCGTCCCGTCGGCGGTCGGCTTGGAGGCCACGTCCCAGGCTGTGGCCAAGCCCGAGGTCGGCCGTACGCCAGATGGCGACCCGTTCATCGGCAACCCCGCCGCGCCGGTGACCATCGTCGCGTACTCGGACTACCAATGCCCGAATTGCCGCCAATTCGCCACCGAGATCTTGCCATGGCTCGAGCAGACCTGGATGGCGCGAGGCGTCGTCCGCGTGGTGTACCGCGACTTCCCCGTGCGCGGTCCCGAGTCGGTGGATGCGGCATTGGCTGCCCAGTGCGCCGGCGACCAGGACCGCTTCTGGGACATGCACGATCGGCTGTTCGGCGCGCAGTCCGGCGAGAACGTCGGCACCTTCACGCGTGACAATCTCCACGCGATCGCCGCCGCGGTGGGGCTGGATGTCGACGCCTATGACGCCTGCATGGCCGGCGAACGCTATCGGGCACGAGTCGACGCATCGGCGGCTGCGGCACGCGCTCAAGGCTTCGAGGGCACCCCAACCTACCTGATCAACGGCCGCAAGACGCAAGGCGCCATCCGCATTGCCGACTGGGAGCAGTTGTTCCAACTCTACCAGCAGGACTTCGCGCGCGCGACCCAGGCGGTGGCGCCTTGACCGCGGGGTAGCCTTCAGCGGTCTTCGTCGTCGGGAGTCCCAGGATCCAGCACCTCGATGCGGATGCCGCCGCACGCGAGCTGCGCGTCACGCGCGGTGCCCTCGACAAGGGCGAGCGCTTCCTTGAGCATGCGCAGGATCTCGCCCCGGGAGGCGCGTCCGCCATAACTGCCTGTATAATCCATCAGCAGACGATCCGGCTGCATGGCGCGCTCCCCGTGGCGTTTCGTGTGGGGCCGGCCGATCACCCTTTGCGCAAGGCTTCGACGCGACCGCCGCGGCCGCCATTGTAGAGAGCCCGCGGCGGCCGCGCAACCCAGGCTGTCATCGGGCGTAAAAGAGTGCGGAGCGGGAGGAGACCATGGAAGGTGAAGCGGCTTGGATCGAGGCCGCGGGTGGCGGTGACAAGCGCGCGTTCGAACAGCTCGTGCTCGCCTATCAAAAGCCGGTCTTCAGCTTGGCATATCGGATGCTCGGCAACCCACGCGATGCTGAGGACGCGGCGCAGGAGTCGTTCGTGCGCTGCTACCGTGCACTCGGGAGCTACGACCGGCGCCGACCGTTCTCTACATGGCTTCTGTCCATCGTGGCGCACCACTGCATCGATCGGTTGCGGCGGCAACGGCTGCGCGAGGTGTCGCTCGACGGCCTGCCGACGTGGCGTTGGATGCCGGGCGACGCGGTGGATCCCGAGTCGGCCGCGGAGGATGCCGAGTTGACGGACCATATCGGCCGTTTGTTGCTCGAGCTCCCGGAGGACTATCGTCTCGCGCTGGTGCTGCGATACTGGCACGACCTGGGCTATGAGGAAATCAGCGAGGTGACGGGCCAAACCGTGTCGGCGGTCAAGAGCCGGTTGCACCGGGCGCGTCGCCAGCTGGCGGAGATCATGGTTGTCGATGGCGGAAACGGGCCGCTGGCGCCCGCCAACGCCGACGGGCGCGCCGCCGCTGCGTCCATCAATTCAGGAGGTGTGCACGCATGCACTGCAACGATGCCCGCCAGTTGATGGCGGACGTGCTCGACGGTGCCGACGATGCGCTGCTGCTGCCGCACCTGGCCACGTGCCAGACCTGCGGCGCCGAATGGCAACGCCTGGGGTCGATCGAGCGTTGGCTCAGGTCGCAGGCCCTCGAGGAACCGCCGGCCCATCTGGCGCACCGGGTGATGAACCGCTTGGAGGTCGACCACGCGACCCGCTCGCTCGGTGCCTGGCGGCGCAGCCTGCTCCAGATCGGTGCGATCTTGACGGGGGTCGCCGCTTTGGGTTTCGGGGGCGCGGTGGCGTTCTTCGACGTTCCGGTGCGCACCCATGCGACCGTGCTCGGCGCGTGGGTGGCCGACATGGCTCGCGCGGCCTGGCGATGGGTGGACGCCAGCCATTCCGGCGCCGGCGGCGCTGCGTTGTGGGTGGTCTACGGCGGACTCGCCATCGCCATCGCCGCCATCTGGTTCGGCGCGCTCGTGGTCCCGCGCACGTCGTTGGCCGCACGCCGTTCGCGCGATGCGTGACCGAAGGTCCGACGTGACGGGGCACGAGGCGGGCGGGGCGGGGCGGCGGTCGCCCATTCTTGGGGTGGCCATTGCTCCCCGGGCGGTGGCGCGGGCGGGGGTAAGTCCGGGTCGCCAGGCGGCCGTGCGGGCCGGTGCGCTGGCGTCGGCGATGCTCATCCTCGTCGCGCATCGGGCGGCAGCCCAACCGGAGCACCCCGGGCTCGAGAGCTGCACGCGCTTTGGCGATATCGTCGTCGCGAACGGCGAGGTGCTGGACTGCAACTTGAGCGTGATCGGGGGCCGCCTCGACGTGTCGACGGGCGGCGAGGTGGCCGGCAGCGCCAACGTGCCCTTCGGCGACGCCCATGTCGCGGGCATCGTGGGAGGAGATCTTTACGCCGGTGGCGAAGCGCGCGTCGATGGGCTGGTGCGGGGCACCGTGTTCGCCGCGGGCGACTTGGTCGTGAGTGGAACGATCGATGGCGACGCATCCGCCAATGGGGACATCGAGGTCTCCGGCCGGGTTGCAGGAAGCGTCGAGGCATTCGGCGGGGGCGCGACGATCTCGGGCGCCGTCGATGGCGACACGCGCGTCGCCGGTGGACTGACACTGACCGATTCCGCCGTCATTGGCGGTGGCTATCGAGCCGGGGGAGCGGTGCGGCGGGCGCCGGGCGCGCAGGTGCTCGGGCCGGCGACCAGCGGCGATTCGCGCGCGTTCCCGAGCTGGGCGCCGACGGCCTTCAAGACCTTGCTGGTCCTCTCGATGGTCCTTTTCGGCGCGCTGTTCACCGGCCTGATGGCGTCGGTGGCCCCGCGCGCCATCGATGCGGTTCGGACCGCGCTGACCCGCAGCGCCGGTGCTTCGCTGGCGGCCGGCCTGCTGGTGGGGCTGCTGCTCGTGCCCGTGGGGCTGATGTTGGCGCTGCCGGCGGTCGTCATGGCGTCGTTGTGGGTGGTCATGGCGCCGCTGCTGGGCGTCGTGGGCGTGATCGTCGCGGCCGCCGCGTGTTTGGGTGGCGTGGCGCTCGGCACAGGCATCGGCGCGACTCTCGCCTCCCGTCGCACCTTGACCGCGCAGGCCGCGGTGGGCGGTGGTGCCGTCGCGTTCGTGGGAGCGCTGGCGCTGGTGGTGGGCTTCCGCAGTTGGCCGATCCTCTGCCTCGTGGGCGGTGTCGGCGCGCTCGTGGTGGCGTGGCTCTCCGGTGCCGTCTGGCTGACGGCTTTCGGGACGCGCCGATGGCCGCGACCGGGGGATGGGCGGCAGGGCGAGCTCGGCGACGAGCCTGGTGCGGGGGCGGCAATCCCGCCCGTGCACGCACCAGGCACGGCAGCCGCGGACGCCGCCCCGGTGTCGAGCTCGAGCGAGTCCACAGCCGGGTGGCCATCGTCTCAGGTCGCCGGCGGGTCTGAGCCCACGGTGGGCGCCGAGCTCGAAGCCACTGCCGACCGCGACGCGCGCCGTGACGCCGCTGCCGACGTCAACGGCGGCCTGAACGCGTCCGAAGCCCCGCCGCCCGATCGGCAGGACATCGACACGACCCCCAGCCCGCTTGCCGACCCGGTGACCGCCGGGCTCGATGCGGCCGCGGCCGTGGCGGCACTGCGGCGCATCCCGGGCGTCACACCGATCTACGCCCAGCTCCTGGTGGATGCCGGGGTCACGAGCCTCGAGGATGTGGCGCGCGCGGCGCCCGATGTGCTGGCCGCGGCCGCGTCCGTTCCAGGCGTCGTGACCGTGGATCCCGCGACGGCGGCCCGGTGGATCGAGCTGGCCGACCAGCTGCGCCATCGACCGGCGTAGGCTCCTAGGGCGTGGCCAACCGGCTGGCGGCGAGCACGTCGCCCTATCTCCTCCAACACGCCGGCAATCCGGTGGACTGGTACCCATGGGGCGAGGAGGCGTTCGCGCGCGCCCGGGAGCTCGACCGACCCGTGCTGCTGTCGATTGGCTACTCCGCCTGTCACTGGTGCCACGTCATGGCCCACGAATCGTTCGAAAGCCCCGCCGTGGCGGCCGCGATGAACCGCGACTTCGTCAACGTGAAGGTGGACCGCGAGGAACGCCCGGACGTGGACGCGGTGTACATGGATGCCGTGCAGGCCATGACGGGCCACGGCGGCTGGCCGTTGACGGTCTTCCTGACGCCCGGCGCCGAGCCGTTCTACGGCGGCACCTACTTCCCCCCGGTCGCGCGGCACGGGATGCCAGGGTTCCTCGATCTCCTCGGGGCCATCGCCGGCGCCTGGCGGGCGCAGCGCGACGACGTGCTCCGCGGGACGCAGACGCTCCTCGACGCTCTGCAGCGGTCGGCAACCCTGGCCCTGGCCGAGGACGCCGTCGGGTGCGCGGGGATCGCCGATGCGGCTGCCCGCGTCGCCGCCAGCTTCGATCCGCGCGAGGGCGGGTTCGGGGGCGCGCCGAAGTTCCCTCAGGCGCCTTTGCTCGGGTTCCTCCTCGGCCGGGCGGCGCGCAGCCGTGACCGCGAGCTGCTCGATGCCGTGACGGTGACGCTCGGGGCCATGGCGCGCGGCGGCATCCGCGACCACCTCGGGGGAGGCTTCCACCGCTACAGCGTCGATGACCGCTGGATGGTCCCGCACTTCGAGAAGATGCTGTACGACAACGCCCAGCTGGCGCGTGTGTACGTCGAGGCCTGGCAGCTGACGGGGATCGCCGCGTTTCGCGCCGTGGCCGAGGAGACGCTGGACTACGTGCTACGCGAGCTGACCACCGCCGAAGGCGCGTTTTGCGCCGCCCAGGACGCCGACACGCCGGCCGGCGAAGGGGCCTACTTCGTCTGGACCCCTGGCGAAGTCGCGGCGGCGCTCGATCCGGACGTCGCAGATGCGGCCCGGGCGTGGTTCGGGATCACCGCCGGCGGCAACTTCGAGGGCGGCGCCACGGTGCTCGGCACGCGGCGACGCGCGGCGGCGGTCGCCGCCGAGCTCGGCATCGACGAGCGAGAACTTGCCGCGCGCGTGTCGCTCGCCCGCGTGGGCCTGGGGCATGCCCGATCGCGCCGCACCGCGCCGGCGACCGACACCAAGGTGCTCGCGGATTGGAACGGTCTGGCCATCGACGCGTTCGCGCGGGCCGGCACGGCGCTGGGTCGCCCAGACTACGTGGCCGCGGCGATACGGGCGGCGCGCGCCGTGTTGAGCGTCGCCGGGCCAGCCGGCGACCTTGCGCACAGCTGGAAGGACGCCCGGCGCGGCGCCCCAGGCTTCGCCGAAGACTACGGCGCCATGGCGGGCGCGTGCATCTCGCTCTACGAAGCGACGCACGCGACGGCGTGGCTCGCCGTGGCGGCCGAGCTTGTCGAGACCGCCGTCGCGCTGTTCGCCGACCCCGACGGCGGGTTCTATCGGATCGGAGCTCGCCACGAGGCCCTCGTCGTGCGCCAGATGGCGTGGGTGGACGGGGCGATGCCCAGCGGGAACGCGCTGCTTGCCGACGCGCTGTGGCGGCTCGGGTCGCTGACGGCGACGGAGCGCCATCTGACGCTGGCCGAGACCACCGTCCAGCGCGGTTGGGCGTTGGCGCGGCGGGCGCCGGCATCGCTGGGGGCCCTCCTCGCCGTTGCCGACACGCTGGCCGACGGCCCGCGCGAGATCGCCGTGATCGGCTCGCCGGACCAGGGCGCGAGCGCGCTGCTCGATGTCGTGCGTGCCTACTACCTGCCGGGCACCGTCGTGGCCGGGCCAGCGCGGGTGGACGCCGCCGATGCCGACGCCCGCCCGGCGCCGATGCTTGCACACCTGACGCCGGTTGGCGGGCGAGCGGCTGCCTATGTGTGCCGGCGGCGCGTCTGTCAGCTTCCGGTCACGGAGGTGGCGGCGCTGGAGGTGCAGATCGCGGCCACGTGGCCGCTCGCGCGTTCGGCGCGGATCTGGTCCGACGAAGCGCCGGCCGGCTGACGACCGTCAATCGTCGTCGAGATCGCCCTGCACGTCGAACGTCCGGAGCCGAACCCGGTTGTTGCCGTTGCGGGACTGGACCTCCGCCACAAGCTTCAGCGGGTCGGCGTCGGGTCGGAGCTGGACAGCGTACGATAGCTCGGTCATCAGCCCGGCCTGCACGGATTCGACGGCCAGGAGGACGCAGCGATCCAACAACCGCTCGAACACGTCGTGGAACACGCGGGTGTGGTCAACGTCGGGCGTCACGCGGATGTACAAGATATGGCTGGGACGCTGGGGAGCGAAGAGGTCGAGGCGGGCGATGATGACGACCGCGGCCGAGACCATCACCGCGGTGAGAACCGCCAGCGCGTACTCGCCGCTGCCCGTGGCCAGCCCAACCGCCATCGCGAGGAAGATGAACGCCAAATCGCGGGCGGCGGCCACCGATCGGCGAAACCGGATGATCGAGAAGGCGGCGAAGATGCCAAACGCCCGGCTGGCGTCGCCGGCGATGCCCATGATCACGACGGTGACGAGCATGCCCAGCATGATCAGCATGTGGACATAGTCCTGCGTGTACTTGTGCCCGCCATGGGTGCGCTGATACACCACGCCGACGGCCAGCATCAGCCCGAAGGCCACGGCCAGCGCCACGACGATGTCGACGGGGCCGGCCCGTTCAGCCGCTGAAGCGCCGCCGGCCTGGAAGATCTGGTTGAGCATGTCCATCGGTCGCTGTCCTCGTCGGTCGTGGGCACCGTCATCGGGCCGTACGGTGATGCTCGATCGCCACGGCTGCCCGGCGGGTGGGGAGCCATGCCGTTGACTTCGGGGCGCGCTTCTCCCGGGTCTTGGGCCGTCGACTCACCGTGGCCGGCGCCGGCACCGAACGAGCCTGCGCGGTCGTTGCCGTGACCGCCTCGGCATATTTGCTGAACCCCTGCGGCACGCAGCCGCAGGCGCCGACGGCCTCCGCCAGCCAACGCGGCACGGCGTGGTCGACCTTCACCTCGAGGATATACCGATCACGCCCGAACAGCATCGCGGTGAAGCTCTCGTCGGCGGGTTGTGGCACGAGGTCGTCGAAGCGGTATCGGATCCGGGTGTCGAGGGTGATGCGCAGGTCGGGGGCGTCGCCCATGCCCCTGAACGCCTGGCGGTCATAGCGCAGCACGCAGCACGGGCGGAGCTCACGAGCCGCGACCAGCAGATGAATCTGGCGGATCACGTGGGCATCGCGCGGCGACACGGCGGCCTCTGGCCAGTGTCCCGCCGCCACGAATAGCCCTTCGTCGACCGTCGTGGCCACGCGCTGCTTGATGGTCCGCCCATCCAGCTTGTGCTTGATCTCCAGGAAGCTGGCCGGCACCTGGGGACCGTGTGGCGAGCCGTAAGTCCGCAGCCGGAGCTTCTGCCGCGAGCCGACGCCGGTCAGCTGATCCCAGTACATGTCGCGGCTTCGGTTGTCGAAGTACAGGCTGACGACCGGGTAGCACCCATCCTCGTTGCCGTGCGCATCGGGGATCACGCGCTCCGCGAGGGACGCCAAGAGCCGTCGCCGCTGACTGGCGTCGATGAAGAACTTGACCTCTCTACGGCTGAAGCTTGTCTCGATCACGATGGTACTCGCAAGGCACGATGGCGCCGTTCGGCGGTTGCTGGTCTCATGCGCGACCCGGACTACCGGTATGGGGATCGCATCCCCTCGCCAGCCCGACGAGCCAGGACGGTTCGACGGATCGCACGCTACTCGGATGCAGGCAATGCCGAGTGGCTTGCATGATCGACCGATGCGCGCCCCGCGACATCGACGCCGGCGATGCGCCGGATTGTAGGTGATACGCTCGATTAAGTCTGTTTAACACCGCACTCCGGACATAATTGGTCAAAATCTGGTCCATGCCCGGCCTCCGTGTACCCGTCTCGCGCGATGCCTCTCGAGTGATGGTGGGTGGTGTACCATTGGCCGGGATGGATTCCGCTGCATCCGAACGACTCTATCTGGCCTGCCGTTCCTCTGACCCACGCGTCCGAGACGCAGCGCTCGTGGATCTCGGCGGCTTGTTGCACCGGGTTGCCTGGCGCCAGGCGGGCGACGACCCGCATTGGCAGTCACTGGCCGAGGACTGCGCCCAGGAAGCGCTGATGGTCATCTGGCGTCAGCTCGAAGCTGGCCGCGGACCCGATCATCCCGATCGATTCGTGGCATGGGCGGCCGTCATTGCCGTCAACAAGGTGCGCGAGGCGATTCGCCGGCTGGACCCGCATCCCACGATGCGACGGGCGAAGCGTGTGGCCCGTTCGCAACTGGTCAGCTTGGATGCTCCGGAGCATGACGGTCGATCCGCCGCCCAGTCGCTGGCGGATGTCGACGCGGATACCGGGCGCGCCGCCGAGATCACCGAGCTGCGGGGGCTCGTCGCCGAGATCGCCGACAGCCTTGCAGTGAGCGAGCAGTCGCGGTTCGTCCTGATCAAAGGCTTCATCGAGGGCTGGGATGACGACGACCTGGCACGCGAGCTCGGCACCACGCGGGCGAACATCCACGTGATCCGGAGCCGCGACCTCGCCAAGCTGCGCGCGGACCGGCTATGGTTCGATCGCGTCAAGGCGTTGTACGAGCCATGAACGCCCGCGCGCCGGGCGTCATCACGAATCCAGGCCGGCGAGGGAGGGCGTAAACGATGCAAGCCCGCGCACGCCAACGGCATCATTGAAGTCTTGGGCACACATCATGCGCTGCATCGAACGGAGTGACGCGTGAACCTGTCGTGCGCGGAAGCGCGTGCGGGGTTTGCGTCGGGCGTCCTGGCGCGCCGCGGCGCTACCGATGCGCCTGCCACCGCACCGTCGGCCGCACGCGCCGCCGCGGAACACATCGCGACATGTGCGGCCTGCCAGCGTCACTTCGACAGACTGGCGCGCGCCGTGCTCTCGGGATCGGACGACGAGATCTCGTGTGCCGAGTGTACGGCTCGCCTCGGGGACTTCGTATTGGCCGACCTCGCCGGTGACGACACCGCCGTGGTGATGCCCCTGATCCACCGACACATCGCGGCGTGCCAGGCCTGCGCCGGCGACTTTCGGGCGGCCCGCGCCGCGATGGTCGATCTCAGGCTCGGGCGCCTGCCCGAGCCGCCCCGCGCGCCGCACCTCGACATGTCGTTCCTACGGCGACCGGCGGCGCAGCCGGCAAGCCGCGCCCCTGCGCGCGTGCGGGTGGCGCGGGGGGGCGTGGTCCTGTTGGCGGTGCTCGGCGCCGTGCTCGTCGTCGTGCGCGGGCGCATGACAGGTCCGGCCGCCACGCCGTCGCCCGGCGCGTCGCCCGTTGCCATCCTGCGCCCCGGCACCCTCGAAGGCCCGGCCGGGGCGGCGCGCGGCCCAACCGCCGTCGCGCGGATCGATCTCCCGGCGATCGTGGTCACCCCAAGGCCGGCCCCAACGTCACCATCGCCGGCGGCACTCGAGGCGGCGGCCGCGCCGGCGCCCGCGATGCCGATCCTGGTCGCCCCGGCCACGATCAGCCCCCCGTTCGAGACCCCGACGCCCATGCCCACGCCGCCGCCGACCCTGGTCGCGACGCCAGGCGACTTCCCCGGGCCCGCACCTCGGCGCGCCACCGCCGGGCCTCGCGATACGGCGACGCCGACGCCGCTCAAGTCTCCCACGCCCGTGTTGGTGTGGCGCTGCGAGCCGGCGTTCCCATCCATGCTCCGCGTGCTGACCGGCACGTGCGAGGGGTTCCCCAACCCGTCGGAGTACGACCTGTTCCAGCTGACCGTCGCGACGCGGTCGCGCTGGACCGTGTCGCTGTGCAACCGGACTGAGCTCGACACGGTGATCGCCTTGTACGTCGGCGGCGCGTTCGATCCGGCGGCGCCGTGCGCCGGGATGATCGCGTTCAACGACGATCACTGCGCGCGGCAGAGCCGGCTGACGGTCGACCTCGACCCAGGGATCTACGCGCTCGTGGTTGCCGAGAAGACCGGCGATGTCGGCGCACCCTACGCGTTCAAGCTCGAGACCGACGAGACGGCCGGCAGCGCGTGCGCCGAGCGCCTGGCGCCGTGACGGGGCGCCAGGCCATCGGACGGCGATCACGCGCCGCGAACCCCGCAGGTTGATGCTGGAGCCGGCCCAGGGAACAGACCGGCAGGCGTGACCCGAACATGGCCTGCCCGCAGGCCTCACGGCGCGGCGGGCGATCGTCTCAAGCGCGCCGCGAACGCGCCGTCCATGCCATGGCGTTGCGGCAACGTGGCGAGGTGCCCCGAGGGGGTGACCAGCTCGGGCGGCGCAAGCCCGGCGGCCGTTTCGAGCGCGAACTCGGGATGGCGGCCCAGGAAGCGCTCGACCTGTCCCTCGTTCTCCTCCGGTTCGATGCTGCACGTGCTGTACACGAGCATCCCGCCGGGGCGAACGGACCGCGCCGCCGCGTCCAGAAGCTCCCGCTGCAGGATGGTCAAGGCCATCAGGTCTTCGGGGCCGCGGCGCCAACGCAGGTCGGCGCGCTTGGCAAGCACGCCCGATCCCGTGCACGGGCCGTCGAGGAGCACCCGGTCGGCCGTGGGGACGTCCTCGCCCCCGGACAGCGCGCGGAAGTCGCCCGCCACCGTCTCGACGATGGCGATCCCCTGCGCCTCTGCCGCGCGGTGAAGGGGCGCCAGCCGCTCGGCACGCAGGTCACAGGCCACCACGCGGCCCAGGTTGTGCATGAGCGTGGCCGCATGCAGCGCCTTCCCGCCAGGCGCGGCGCAGGCGTCGACAACGGTCTCGCCTGGCCGTGGGTCCAAGACGCGGACGATCCACGCGGCGCTCTCATCCTGCACCGCGACGAGTCCCTGTTCGATGAGCCCGGACGCCAGCACCGGCTGGAGGCGCGGGACGTGGATCAAGTCATTCCAGCCCCGTGCCGGCGACCACGCGATCCCGCGTGCGTCCAAGGCTGCCGTGACGTCGTCCACGGTCGTTCGCAGCCCGTTGACCCGGAGGCAGTGCACCGGCCGGCGGTTGTTCCATGCCAGGAGATCCTCGGTCTCGTCACGGCCGAACCGCTCCAGCCACCGGCGCACCAGCCACGTCGGGTGTGACGCCCGGATGGCAAGGTCCTCGACCGCGTCGCCGCTGTCCGGCGTCGGCAGCTGACCCCGTCGGCGGTCCGCCTCGCGCAGGGCGGCGTTGACCAGGCCGGCGGCGCGCGCTTGCCCGGCGGCGCGCGCGAGATCCACGGCCTCGTGGATCGCCGCGTGGGGCGGCGTGCCGAGAAAGAGCAGCTCGTACAGGCCGATATGCAATACGCCGCGGACGTCGCCCGACAGCCGATCGAGCGGCCGGCCTGTCAGGGCCACGACGAGGAAGTCGAGCCAGCGCCGCTGGCGGGTGGCGCCCGCGACCAGCTCGGTGACCTGGCGCCGATCGAGCGGGGCCAGCCGCATCAAGACCGGGTCGGTCCCCAGGCGCCCCACGAAGGCCCCACCGGCGTCGACTCGTCGGAGCAGATGGAGCGCCGCCCGCCGGGCGGGGGTCCCGCAGCCGTCCGGCGGGCGATGCCGCCGGGCGCCATCGTGCTTCGCGCGCCCCGATCTCACGCCGGAGCGAACGCCTTGGGCGCGTGGTTGACCCGCCCGCTGCGGATGATGTTGGCCCGCAGCGGCTGGCCGATGATCTCCTCGGCCCGCCGCCCGTTCTCGATCAGCCGATCGACGTCGATGCCCGTTCGCACACCCATCTCGTCGAGGAGCGCGACGAGGTCCTCGGAGCACGTGTTGCCGGTGAACCCGAACTGGTACTTCCGGGTATCGGACCTTGGCGTCGGCTGGCCACCGATGGCGCCGATCGACGTGTCGACGTAAGTGAGGCCCATCTCCAGCGCCGCCACCGAGTTGACGACGCCGTTGCCCCGCGTGTCGTGGAAGTGGGCGATGAACGCGGCGCCGGGGAACAGATCTTGCAGGATGCCGATGCGCTCGCGGGTGCTGCGCGGGTTGGCCGCGCCGGTCGTGTCGCCGAGCATGATCGTGTCAGCCCCCGCGTCGAGGTAAAACCGCGTGATGTCGATGACGTCCTCGATGTCGACGTCCCCGGCGATCGGGCAGCCCCATACCGTGCCCGGGCAGCCGATGACGCGCACGCCGAGCGCCTTCGCCCGCTCGATGACCCGGGCGTGCGCATGCTTGGCCTCGTCATGGTCCATCCGGAAGTTGACGAGGTTGTGGGCCTCGCTGGACGAGATCATGAGGATGATCTCGTCGGCGCCGTACCCCTCGCCGACGCAGCGCTCGAAACGGTCGAAGCCCTTCTCGTTGGGCATCAAGACCACGTACGACACGCCGGGCTTGCGCTCGATGCCGCGCAGCACCTCGACGCAATCGGCGAACTGCGGCAGGAGCTTGGGGTGCGAGAAGCTCGTAACCTCGAGCTTCGTCACGCCCGAATCGACGATCCGGTGGATCATCTCGAGCTTGCGCTCGGTCGGGATGACGGTCGGGATCGACTGCAGCCCGTCGCGTGCCCAGCACTCGCAGACGCGTACGAAGTCCGGCATGGCCATGATCAGGCTCCTCCTCCTTGGCGTTGGTTGGCGACAGCGGTCGCATGGCGGCTGGCGGGCCCGCGCGGCCCGCCAGCCTGTGATCGGATGCGGCGGCCGCGGCGCTTGTGGCGCCGGGCGGCGAGCGCCTACGGGCAGTACGCGCGATACACGACGGTGTTGGCCACCGGGTGGAACGGCTTCGACAGGTCGTGGAGCGTCAGCCAGATGCGTGGCGGGTTGAACGGCCCCAGCGGCTTGCCCGGGTCGTGTGGCCTGCCGTACCCGTCGACGGTGCTAGGGTTGGCGATCGCGGCGTCGATCACGGCCTGCGGCACCCGACCTGCGGCCTGAGGACAGACCGGTCCTCGCGCGACCGATGCGGTTGGCGCTGGCGACGGCGTCGGGGGAACCGGCGTGGCGGTTGGCTCGGGCGCCGCGGTTGGCGGCGCGGTCGGCGTGGGCACCACCGCCGGCGTGTGGCGCAGCACCCACAGGCCAGCCACCATGTCGCTGGCGTAGATGAAGCCCCGTTCGTCGGTCATCACCCCCCACACCGATCCGCGGTCGCCCTTGGCGTTTTGCGTCACGATGAAGGCAGTCTCGCTGGGCCGGGCCGGATCGGTGATGTCCAGAACCCGCACGCCGCCCGAGTAGTGCGACAGGTACAGCGTATCGCCGTCGATCCAAGGGTTGTGGACGGTGAACGTCCCCGCGGCGGGGGGATACTGGCGTGTCTCCGGGATTTGGAAGTCCGCCACCTGCCGGAGGTTCTTGGGGTCGCGGGCGTCGAAGATCCGGGTGTAGCCCCACTCGCCGGGCAGGACCCCGTAGCGAAGCCTTACCGGCGTCCCGGCGGCCAGCGTGGTGGTGATCGCGTGCCCGTCCGCATACCCGATGCCGATGGCGGCGATCGTCGTGCCCTGTGCCGGCCGGCCGGAGATGACGGGGTCGGCGCCCTTGACGTTGTTGACGATCACGGCACCGAGGGCGCCGTTGGCCTGGGCCTGCTTGACCTTGCCGGCAAACGTACAGCCCCCGCGGACGATGACGGCGATCTTCCCGGCCGCGGGGCTCAGATAGGGATCGGGCTGGGTCAGGCCGTAGGCAGGGTCGGCGTCGCAGCCCCTCCCCACCCACACGGCCTCGCCCTCGACAAGGGGCTGACCGATGTTCACGCGCAGGAAGCTGCCGGGATTGGCGGGCTTCTTGCCGGCCAAGCTTGCGGGCTCGGTGACGACGAACGTGCTGTCCAGCGGGTTGAAGTCTTCGTCGGTGACGACGAGGTAGTCGCCGTTGCGCGTCTCGACGACCTGGTGGGTATTGCCCTCGTCGGTCGCCGGATAGCGCGTCTGGCTGATCAGGGTGGGCTTGGTCACGTCGCGCACGTCGAGCAGGATGACACCGGCGTCCCAGTAAGCGGCGTAGACCACCGTCCCCGCCGCGTTCAGCCAGGCGTCGTGCATGAACGTCGAAGCGGGCAAGTCCTGCATCTCGGTGTGGATGTTCCAGCGGCTCACCACCGCGGGGCTGCGCGGGTCGGTGATGTCCAGGATCACGAAGTCCGCGTCCATATCCTGGGCTTCCCAGTCCTTGCCGAGGATATCCGAGTTGTCGGCTGTGTCGGCAAAGTTGTTCGAAAGGAGCAGGTAGGCCTTTTGCTGGCCGTTGTCGTCACGCAGGAACGGGGATGCGTTGTGCACGCCGTCGACCGTGACGAAAGACGACAGAAGCGCCGGGCTGCGCGGGTCGGTCACGTCCCAGATGCGCAACTCGGCCACGGCGCCCGGACGACAGGTCTCGTGGGGTTCGATAAACAGATCGCCCTTGAAATCGACCGTGTCGATGCTGACCGCGCTCACGTCGCTGGCGAAGGTGCCGGACATCGTGTCCGTCTTGAAGAGCACGGTGGGGTTGGCCGGATCCGAGACGTCGACGATGGAGCTTCCCTGAGGCGCGCCGCAGTAGTAGCCGACGTACACGGTGTCCTTCTGATACCAGACCTCGCTGGTCAGCCCCGCTTCCTGCCCGAGGTCGTTGTAACCCACGATCTCGAGCCCTTTGGCCTCAAGCGGGGAAGGCGGGGCCGCTTGGGCGTGGGCGATGGGTCTGGGGTCGGCCGTGGGCGCGAGCGCCGCAAGCGCGGCGATGGCCGTCAGGGCCGTCAGGCCGGCGAGAATGGGTCGGCGGTGCGCGATGGGCATGCTTGTCTCTCCCGAATGGTGGGGCGGATACGGGACGTCTGGATCGGCGCGGTCAGGGCGCCATCGACCACCGGATCTCGTAGGGTGCGGGGCTGCGACCCTCGCTGGCATAGACCCGGGCGTAGTAGTCGCCCGCGGTGGTGACGCGGGTCTCGACGTGCTCGGCTTCGTTGCCGGGGCGCTGCGACACGGCCAGCAGCTGCCCCTGGCGGGTGTACAGGTAAAGGTCGAAGTTCACCCCCGCTGGGATGTTGCGGAGGTCGGCCTGGATCAGCCCCGCGCTCGGCGCCTCGAGCCGCCAGTGGTCGCTGGCGTCGTCCGCCGGAATGCTGCCGGTGCCGGCGCGGTCCACACAGAGCGGCGGTCGATCAAGCGCCTCCAGCAGGGTATTGTTGGGCTCCTCCTCCGCGACGGCGCAGGGGGTTGGGGATGACGTCGCCGGCGCCGGGGTCGGAACGGCGACGGTCGGAGGCGGGGTGAGCGAAGGCGGCAGGGGCGCCCCCGTCGGAGAGGGCGTCGCCACGGGCGACGGCGACGGCGTCGCGGTGGGCCGCGGGCGCGCCAGGCCGTTGTAGGGCAGCCAGAGCGTGCCGTGGTCGATCGGGCGGGCCGTCGGCAAAGCCGTGGAAGACGGTGATGCCGTCAGGCCGGGCTCCGCCGTCGCGCTGCCGGGGTCAGGGGACGCCGGCGTCGCGGCGGTGCCAGTCGGAGCCGTGGCAGTCGCCGTCGCGGTTTCCGGCATGCCCGCGGGCGTCGACGACGGCGTGGCAGTCGCTGTCGCGCTCCCGCTCGGCGGCGTCGCCACCGTCGAGGGTGTTGCCGATGCCTGAGCCGTGACCGGCGGCGGCAGAACGGTGCCGGGCCCGGGCGTCTGGGTTGGCGTCCCGGTCGGCGACGGTGTCGAAGTCAAGGCCGGCGTCGGCCCGGTGGCCGTGGGCGGCGGCGGCGGGATGACCGTCCCTGGACCGGCGGTTCCCGTCGGTGTCGGGGTTCGCTCGGTGGGAAGCACCACCGTGCCCCCCGGCTCGGTGGGCGGCAGGACGACCGTGCCCGGCGGCGGGCGGGTTGGCCCCACGCCGGCGCAGCGCAGCACGAAGACGTCGCGCGAGGCCTCGGGGCTCAGCGGCCGGCCGCCGCTGACCTGGAGCGTGAGGCCGAGATGCGGGTTGTGATGCATCACCATCCCGCTGCGTCGTCCGTTGTTGAGCGCGAGGTCTTGCCACACGGGGGCGCCTGGGACGGAGAGGTCGAGTGCCCACGTGTCCATGAGCGATTCGTCGAGCCCCTTCAGTCCTCCGTAGACGATCATGGCCTTGCGGTCGGGATCCAGCGCCGCGCCATGGTTGAACCGGGGGCCCGGCGCGGTGCCCCCGATCGTCAGCACCGACCATTGCGCGAGGCTCGGGCCGTTGGCCAGGTCCAGAACGCTGACCGTGTTGACGCCACGCTGGCCGTCTGGCGTGCCGCCGAACACAAGCATGCGCAGCCCGGCAGGGTCAAAGACCAGGCTGTGACTGTAAAGCTTCGGACCGCCCCGCGGGCCGAGCGTCACGCGGCCGGTGTCGACGTCCAAGAAGTACGTCTCATCCCGTGGCTGCGAGATGTCTCCGCGCCCGGTGTCGAGCCTACCGCCGTGCACCACGATCACACCGTGCACGGGGTCGTAAGCAGCGGCGTGGTCCAACACCGCCAGGGAGCCGCCGGCAATGGGCACCGACTGCCACCGGTTGCCGTCGGGATCCAGGCTGAAGACGCGGCCGTCGGCGGGCTCCGCGTCGCCGCGCCGCGTCGCGCCGCCGATGCTGTACAACCGCGCTCGCCCGCGTTCCAGCACCCAGGTCAAGCTATGCCCCCAGCGCGGCACGGCGGCGCCGGTGGTGGGAACGCGGGTGACCGGTGGCAGGTCGGCCCGCAGGTCGAGGCGGTAAAGCTCGTCGCGCACGCCGCCATCGCGGTCGACGCCGCCGTGTACGTACAACGCCGGCGCGATGGGGTCCACCGCTCCGGCAGCGTCCGACACCGCCAACGGGATCTCGCCCGCGCGCGACCAGCCGCACCCGTCCAGGGCAGGGGCACCGCGGGCCGGGGGGGCCGCGTCACGCCAACCGCGGGCGCCCGTGGCCGCCACCAGCAGGGTCGTGATCAAGGCTACCCTGACCTGTGGGGGCCGCGCGGAAGTGGGCATCACGGGAACCGCCATCTTGCGTTTTCAGCCATTGGTATTATTGTATTGTATCACGTCGCTCCAAGCGATCGCTTGGGGCCACGGTCGGTGTCGTTGATTGGATGCGCGAGTGATGCCATGGACGCCGGAGCGCAGGGACGCCGCGCATGCGGCCGACCCGGGCGCCGCCGCTACCCGAGGCGGCGCGGCGCCAGCCACGAGCCGGTCGGAGGTTAAGATGATGGTAGGAACGCGTCGCATCGTGCGCGGGCCGGCTGTCGCCGGTGCACTCTTGTTGGTGATTCCGTCCGGTGGCCACGCCGGACCCGGTGTCCGGGTCCAGTCCGCCAGCGGGTCCCATGTCGTGACCGAGACGTGGCGCAGCCTGCCCAACGTGCGCGCTGCGGATGCCTGGGCCCAGGCCACGGGGATCGACGCGACCCCGAACGGTCAGGTGTTTGTCGTCGATGGCGACGAGCAGATGCCGCGCGTCACCTTGTGGGATCCGGCGGCGCCCGCCCGCACGCTCGTCGACGGCGCACCGCTCGTGCAGCCGATGCACATCGCCACCGATCCGAGCCGCAACCGCTTGTATGTCGCCGATATCGGCGCCGACGCGTTGCACGTGTTCACGATGGCCGGGGCGCGTGTGGCAACCCATTCCGGTATCCCAGGTGCGCTGGGCGTGGCCGTGGCCGCCGACGGGCGGGTATATGTCACGGCATCCGGGAGCGGCGAGGTGTACCGCTTCACCGCCGCCGGGACAGTGCTCTCGACCTGGTCGGTCGTGCCCCCGCTGGCCACCAGCGGCCTCCTGTCGGGGATCGATGTCGACCGCTGGGGTCGGGTCCATGTCCTCGACGGACGATCGCCGATCGTGCACATCCTCGACGGCAACGGGCGCGAGCAGGGCAAGGTCGATCTCGGGACGGACGGGAGGGCGGTCGACCTTGCCGCCGACACCGATGCGGGCAGCGGCGGACGCGCTGGGTATTGGCTCGCGACGCCGAGCGGCTTGCGGTGGCGCAACGCCGACGGCGCGGTGTTCACCGCGGGCACCGCAGGTCTGACCGCCGTGGCGCTCTTGCCCGGTGACGCCGTGGTGTGCGCCACGCAAGGCTTCTCGCTCGGCGTGTCGCAGCTTTTGCACGTCGACTACAAGGCCGCGCTCAACAACCGCGCGGTCATCACCCGCATCGGCGGGATGTTGACCCCGCGCGGCGTGCTCAACGGCCCGGAGCGGATCCACGTCGGCGCCGACGGCGACGTCTACATCCTGGACCGCGAGCAGCGCGTGCAGCGATTCGGCCCGGGAGGCGCGCCACTGCGCCAGATGCGGCTGCCCAGGGCGCTGGCGGCGGACGCCGGGGCCGACGGCACGGTGTACGTGGTTGACGGCGACGGAGTCCGGGCGCGTGCGTTCGCGGCGCCGGACCTCGACGGGGACGTGCGATGGGATGTCGATCTGACCGGCTCCGGCCGGGCTGACACGTTCGTGTCCGACCTCGCCCTCGATCCGACCGACGGCTCGCTCGTGGTGCTCGACATCCTCGGCCGCTCGGTTCGCCGGTTCGACCAGATGGGCGTCCCAGGGACGGTCACGGCCTTGCCCCCGGGCCCGAGCGGCGCGGCCGGCTGGGCCGACCTGGCGGTGGACGGGCTCGGCCGGACGTTTGTGATGGATCGCACGGGCCGGTACGCCGTGGTCATCGCGGGTGGCACCGTGGTCGACCAGCTGCCGCTCCGGTCACCGGCCCGGCGAATCGAGGCCGCCGCCGACGGGACGTTGTACGCGCTCGATCGACAAGGACTGGTGTGGTCCTACGATCCGACCGGCGCACTGGCGGGGGTGTTCGACGCGCACCGCCCGGACCTGGCTGTCGGGTCGAGGCCCATCGATCTCGCGCTCGACGCCGACGGCGACATCCTCGTCGCCGATCGCAACGCCAATGCCGTCACGCGCTTCGCATGGGACCCCGCTGCCCGCCCCATGGTGCCACCGCCGACCGACCCGACGTGCGAGGCCCAGACCGACAAGCGCCTGGCACCGGACACGATCCTGATCGGCCAGTCCGTCGACGTCACGCTGACCGTGAGCGGCGGCTGCGGCTCGTCCATCATGGCGCCGACCCTCGACGTGTACCTCGTCCTCGACGAGTCTGGTTCGATGCTCGAGCAGCGCCGGATCGACCTCCTCCGCCAGGCCGCGCTGGACTTCGTGCACGAGATCGACCTGTCGCGCTCGCGCGTCGGGCTCGTCACGTTCAGCCATGTCGCAACGCTTGCGTCCAGCCTCACCGGCGAGGAGGGGCACCTCTGGCGCGCCATCAACGCGATCGCGCCGTTCGGGGGCACTCGAATCGACCTCGGGCTCAAGACCGCGCGCGAGGACTGGCTCACCCGGCGGAGGCCCGATGCCAAGGCGGTGTTCATCGTCCTCTCCGACGGGGTGTCGGAACGCGATCCCGCGGTGGCCGAGGCGACGGCCGCCAAAGCCGAGGGCGTCGAGATCTTCACGATCAGCGTCGGGTCGGACCCGCAGCTCATGCAGGACATCGCCACCGATCCGTCGCGGTTCTTTCGGGCCGACGATCCCAACCTGCTCTTCCAGGTCTTCGACGCGATCGTCCAGCGGATCACCGCGCGGATGCTCTTTCAGTCGGTCGAGGTCGTGGATCGGCTTGCCGGCAACATCGACTACCTGCCGGGCAGCGCGACGCCGGCGGCGGCGTACGACCCCGCGACCCGGACCCTGCGCTGGACGATGCGCGACGTGCCGTTCGGCAGCTTCACGCTGCGCTATCAGGTG
>CAYQBA010000034.1:0-29645 GCA_964415605.1 uncultured Anaerolineales bacterium
CGCCGGCGGACGCCGTGGTCGTCGCGACGGGCTCGATCTTCCTGGCGGCGGACGTGCGGCTGGCGTGGTTCGACCGCGCGGGCCTGCCGCGTCCGCCGTGTGACCCGCCCGCGTCAGCGTGAGGGGACGGGAAGCGGGAAGCCGGGCGCTCCGCCCGCGGCGGCGCGCGCCCGGGCCGCGATCTCGGCCGATCGGGGGCGGGTCCGGCAAGGATTGTCCACGCATTGTTCACCTTTTGGCAATGGTGTGTAATAATATGTCCAGGTTCGGCGTCGGATGTAGCGACGCCGCCTGCGTCACCCGCCGCCGGGCCATCCGGGGCCCGGTATTGCACGAGAGAGGATTGAGATGATGGCAGCCAACCCCCTGGGGACGATGTTCCCGCTGACCAACGGGCACGCCAAGGCATTCGTGAACGGTCTGGGCGACCGCGCCGGCGGCGCCGGCCCGGCGCGCGACGCCGCGCGGCGGCGCGTGGTCGAGGCGGCGGTGCGGGAGATCCTGGTCGCCGTCGGCGAGGACCCCGACCGCGACGGGCTGGCGGGCACGCCGGACCGGGTGGCCCGGATGTACGGCGAGATGTTTGAGGGCTACGCGCAGGATCTGGGCACGGTGGTCAACGGCGCGCTGTTCGACGTGGACTACGACGCGGGCGAGATGGTCACGGTGTCGGGGATCCCCTACACGTCGCTGTGCGAGCACCACATGCTGCCGTTCGTCGGCACGGCCCACGTGGCCTACGTCCCGCGCGGCCGGGTGGTGGGGCTGAGCAAGATCCCGCGCATCGTCGACATGTTCGCGCGGCGGCTGCAGATCCAAGAGCGGCTGACCAACGAGATCGCCGACGCGCTCGAGGCGGTGCTGGACCCGCTGGGGGTGATGGTGGTGGTCGAGGGGCAGCACAGCTGCGCGGCGCTGCGCGGGGTCAAGAAGGAGGGCGTCAACATGGTGACGACGGCCAAGCGGGGCGCCTTCCAGTCGGACCGGGACCTGCGCGACGAGCTCTACCGGCAGATCGGCAAGTAGGGCCGGCGGATCGACGGGGGTATTCGGGTGGCTCGAAAGCAAGCGCGGGCGGCGGCAGGGCGGCGGGGCCCGGCATGGAGCTGAAGGGCGCGGTGGCCCTGGTGACCGGCGCGGGCCACCGGGTGGGCCGGGCGATCGCGCTGGCGCTGGCCGGCGCCGGCGCGGACGTGGTGGTGCACTACGGCGGCTCGCGCGCGGCGGCGGAGGCGACGGCGGCGGAGATCGTGGGGCTCGGGGTGGCCGCGGAGGCGTGGCCGGCGGACCTGGCGGATCCGGCCGCAATCGCGGGGCTGTTCGGACGGGCGGCGGACCGCTTCGGGCGGCTGGACGTGCTGGTCAACAGCGCGGCGACCTTCCGCAAGCAGTCGTTCGGGCGGGTATCGGCGGCGGACTGGGACGCGGCGCTGGCGGTGAACCTGCGGGCGCCGTTCCTCTGCACGCAACACGCGGCGCCGCTGATGCGCGCGGCGGCGCGCCCGGGCGGGGCGCCGGGGCTGGTGGTCAACCTGGCGGACTTGAGCGGCGTGTACCCGTGGAAGGGGTACGTGCAGCATGGGGTGAGCAAGGCGGGGCTTTTGCACCTGACGCGGATCGCGGCGCGGGAGCTGGCGCCGGAGGTTCGGGTCAACGCGGTGGTGCCGGGCGCGATCCTGCCGCCGCCGGGGGTGGACCCGGACGGGGACCTGTGGCAGGCGATGGGCGGGGCGGCGCCGCTGGGGCGGCCGGGGCACCCGGACCTGGTCGGGCAGGCGGTGGTGTTCCTGGCGGCCAACGACTACATCACGGGTGTGGCGCTGCCGGTGGACGGCGGCGAGCACCTGGTGGGGCCGATCAACCATTAGCGCATCGGTGACGAGTCAAGAGTCGGTGGAGGCGGTCATTCGGGTCATCTTGGTGGGCGGGTGGGGGATGGCCCCCCTAACCCCCCAATAATGGGGGGAACTCTCTGGCGGGTGGCATGTGCGCCTGCGGGCGCCGTGGGTTGTCACGGGTGATGGACATGCGGATGCGGTCGGCCAGGCGACAGGTGCCGACATCTTGCATGAGGCGGCCAAGAGAGTTCCCCCCGTTATCGGGGGGTTAGGGGGGCCAACGTCGCCCGCTGACAGCTTGACCCCGCCGCCAGGCCCTTGACTTGTCACCGGTGCCATCGCAGGAAAGGGCGGCACGAGGGATGACGGTGTACACGGCGCACGACCGGATCTTGATCAAGGACCTGCTCCTGCGGGGGATCATCGGGATCAACGACTGGGAGCGCGAGAAGCAGCAGGACATCCTGATCAACCTCGAGATCTGGACGGACATGCGGGCGGCGGGGCGGTCGGACGACATGGCGGACTCGATCAACTACCGGACGTTGACCAAGGACGTCGTGCGGGTGGTCGAGACGGGCGCGTTCTACCTGGTCGAGCGGCTGGCGACGGAGCTCGCGCGGCTGTGCGTGGTGGACCACGGGGCGGACCGGGTGGTGGTGCGGGTCGAGAAGCCGGGGGCGCTGCGGTTCGCGCGGTCGGTGGGGGTCGAGATCGAGCGCAAGCGGGCGGACTTCGAGGCGGACGGCTGAGCGGGGCGCGTGTGGCCGGCCCCCTCGCGCCGGTGCTCGTCAGCCTGGGCTCGAACATCGACCCGGAGGTGAACCTGCCGCGGGCGCTGGCGCTGCTCGGGGAGCGGGTGCGGGTGGTGGCGGTGTCGCAGATGTTCCGCACGGCGCCGGCGGCGGGGGCGGCGGGGCCGGCGTTTCTCAACGCGGCGGCGTGGATCGAGACGGACCTGGCGCCGGCGGCGCTGAAGCGCGAGGTGCTGCGGGCGATCGAGGCGGTGCTGGGGCGGGTGCGCACGGCGGACAAGAACGCGCCGCGGCCGATCGACCTCGACATCGCGCTGTGGGGAGATCGGGTGATCGAGGACCGGGCGGCGGGGCTGGTGATCCCGGACCCCGACATCCTGCGCTGGCCGCACGTGGCGGTGCCGCTGGCGGACGTGGCGCCCGACTGGGTCCACCCGGCGGACGGGCGGACGCTGGCGGCGATCGCGGCCGGGCTGGCGGCGGGCGGGGCGGGTGCGTGGGAGGGGGGCGGCGTGTGGGAGCCGGCAGGCGCCGCGCGGTGACGAGGATGGGCGATCGGGGCGCATCCCTGCGCGGCGAGATGACGAGCGCCGCGGTGTGGCTGGCTCCGGAGTGTCTGGTGCAGACGAAAGAGCTGTAAAACCGTTCGCGATGCAAACGAACTTACAGCTCTTTCGGTTCTTGAGCCTCCACATCGCGTCCCACGCCCACCGGCACCTGGTGGTGCTGACGGGCACGGCTTTATGGGTGCTGCCCGGTCAATCTCTCGGGCAAGGTGATTCCGGCACGTTGACGGAAAGGACGCTCACGCCTTGTCTCTCCTTCCTCCTGAGGGCGTGACCCATCGCAGAAGCACACGCGTGTGCTCCCTGGGATGGAATCTCCGTCGACACGATGTGTCACGCCGTCAGCTCCTTTCTCACAACTGTGGTCACTGGCGGCGTCGCAGCGGGGCATGGGTTCCCCCTGTCGATCAGTCCTCCGGGAAGCTCGCCGGGGGCGGCCCGATGGGGACAACCTCGCCGACGTGGTCGGTGAAGGACCCATCGGGGTTCTGAGTGTATAGCCCGACCGCCACGTCGGCGGGCTCGGCGCCAGGCGGCAGCGGGACTCGGAATTGGTCCCACACCCGCTGCCCCTCCTGCCACTCCGTGGTGGGATAGAAGCCGTAGACCGGGTGCTGGCGGTCGCCCTGGGCCAGCACCGGCCGGCTGCCGTCGGCGGCCGGTGCCCCGCGCACCTTCACGAAGACGCGATAGTCGCGGCTGGGCCGCGCGCGGGCCTGCCAGAGGACCGCCAGGCGCACGTCGTTGTCATCGCGCCAGGCGTTCGCGCCGTCCACGTAGATCTCCTCCGGGCCAGCCGACCGGCGGCTGAGGAGCCAGGGCCGTGGCCGCAGCGTGACCAGGCCCTCGGACTCGGCGCTAGGGTACACGGGGCGGCCCAGCCGCTCGGCCCAGCGGGCGGGCGGGAGCAGATGGAGCAAGTCCTGCGTCGTCACCAGCCAGGTAGCCTGCCTTGCGGAGTCCGGAAGGCCGGACAGGTCGGCGCGCGCGTCCACCAGGTGGTGACGGGCCAGCTCCCCGCTCACCAGGCGCCCGTAGGCCAGCGCGAAGTAGCGCGGCCCCCAGGCCTCGACGAGCGTGACCGCGGCCATGGACTGGGAGGCGGCGGCGATGAGGCGCGCGCCGAGCGGGTCGCGGGTGTAGTCCAGCACGATCGGCCGGTGGGCGGCGAAGGACAGCCAGGCTGCCAGGCCCGCGCACACGAGCAGTGCGCCGCCGCCCAGGCGCCGGCGGTCGCCCAGGGCCGTCACCGCCAGGCCGACCAGACCGGCCAGCATCATGGCCGCCAGCATCAACAGCATGTGGGTGCCGATGAGCAGGTGCTGCCCGACCGGCGCCAGCAGGTAGCCGAGGAAGGCCAGTGTCAGGACCAGCCCCGTCCGGCGGGTCTGCGGCGCCGTCAGGGCCGTGGTGATGGCAATGGCGCCCAGCACCAGCAGCCCCCAGCCGCCCTCCTCGGCCAGGAATTGGAGTCGCTGGACCAGCGCCGCGACAATGGCCCCCGGCGCCACGGGCGGCGCCAGCTGGGCCGCGTACTCCCGCGCCAGCACGGCGTCCCAGAAGCCGTCCCAGGTGGCCGGCGAGCGGCCGTAGACCCAGGGGGATCCGGCCAGGGCGGCCGCCGGCAGGTACAGGTAGACCGCCAGGCTTGCCACGGCCACTGCCGCCGCCGCCAGCCAGACACGCCAACCGAGCCGACGCGCCGGCCAGGCGGCGTAGGCGACCGCCGGCGTCAGCGCCAGCAGCGTCCGGTGGTGCCCCGCCGCCAGGCCGGCCACCAGGCCCAGGGCGAGCACCCCGCGGCGGTCGGGCGCATCGCCCACGCGGGCGGCGAGCGCCAGCAGGCCGATCCCCAGCAGCAGCCCCAGCGCGTAGGCCTCGGCGACCGACGCGTACAACCAGGTCATGAGCCCGAACCCGGTCAGCAGGATCGCCGCCGCCGGTCCCCAGCCCGCGCCGCCCGCCCGCCCCGCCAGCCGGCCCAGCACGACCAGCGCCGCCATGGCGCAGAGGAACGACACCAGGCTGGCGCCGGCCACGCCCGGCAGCCCCAGCCGGCGGAGCGTCTGCGCGATGGGGTTCGCCACCAGCGCCAGCAGTGGGTAGCCCGGCGGGTGCACGACGCCCCAGGTGTGCCAGGCCACCACGAACTCGCCCGAGTCGTCCATCAGCGGGTCCACCAACCCGCTGGGGTGCAGGTGCGGGTCGTTCGACGCACCGATGGTCACCTGCAGCGTCGACAGCCAGGCCGCGGCAACCAGCAGCAGGGCGAGAAGCGGGGGAAGCACGCGATGCCGGGCGGCAAGTTCCGGCGAGGTCGACGGGGAATTCCGGAGCATGGCGATGGCGCGGCGCAAGGGGCGCTGGGCGGCGGTAGGTTAGCTCGATGCCACCGGCACGGTCAAGCGGGAACGGGTCATGCGCATGTGTACCCGAATCCGCCATCAACTCGTTGACGGCGCGAACGCATCCACAGACGGCACCCCCTCACCGCCACCACCCCGGCTCGTCCGCCATCACCCCGTCCTCGACAAGCCACGCCAGCGGCACCACCATCTCCTCGAGACCGCAGCCGCCGTGGAACCCCACGCGCGGCTGACCGTGGTACACCGACATGCGCCATGCGAACGCCAGCGGCGCGGGGCTGCCGCCCAGGCCGTGGAGGTCGATGGCGATGAAGCCGTCGGGCACCGGCGCGCCGGGAGCGATCTCGACGTAGCGCGCGGTTGGGCCGGCGCCGGCGCGGAAGGCCGTGCCCGCGAACGGCGTGTGGCCGTGGTCGGCCGTCGCCAGGACGGCGCGGCCGGCCCGCAGCGCGGCGCGCAAGGCCGGCACCAGGCCGTGGATGTCGCCCGGGCGCAGGGCCAGCGCGGCGACCGCGTCGGCGGTGATCGTCTCGCCAGCGGCTGCCCGCGCGGCGAGGGTCGCGGCGGTCTCGGCCAGGCCGCGGGGGAGGACGGTGCTGGCGGCGATGACGGCGGGTGGCAGCAGGTCGGCGGCCTCGTGCGTCACGCCGCGCCGATGTAGTAGATCGTTTGTCGACTCGTCGCCAGCGCCTGGGCCAGCCACGTGATCATGCCGTGCGGCCGGCTCTCGCCCAGGGCCACCGTGCTCGCGATCAGCAGCCGCAGCGGGTGCGTGATGTCCGCCCGATACCCGCGCGGGCATCGGCGCCCCCGCTCTCGATCCTGCGCCTGGTATACCGTCTCGAAGGACTCGGCCCATCGGCTGGGCCTCTGGCTCGTCGTTGCGTACACCGTGGTCACCGAGGGTATAGTCACAAGATCGGCCACCTTAGGGCAAGTGGTCGCGATCTGCAGAGAGAGAGAGAGAGAGAGACACACCACCTCTGTCAACCCGGATGGCCGAAGTCATGACTATACCCGTCATCGGGGGCGGTCCTTTCTGAGCTTGTCTTGTGCGGACTACTCAGTAAACCGCCTCCGATATCATTCTGTCAACCTCGGCTCATGCCGTGCTGAATCGTGCCGCAATCGTAGCCGATCACAACAGTAGTGTTAGGGTGTCGCAGTGGGAGGCACGTTTGCTGTGGCAATGACCGTTGGCGACTCTGCAGTAATGTACGGCTCACCAGTTGGCCATCTCGGCTTATAAGGTATGGGAGCATCTGTCGGGGTTGCTGTAGACATACCGGGTTCCGGTGTGTCCGACGGCGGAGCGAAAAAAGTGGGGGTAGGGTCACCAGTTGCTGATGACTGATCCCTATCGGCAGCGAGTACAATTACTATAGCTATGATAACTGCAATGCCTACAACAAGTAGGCTCAACAGCCTTCTTTTCATATCCACTCTCTCCTAAGTTGCGTTGTTTGATGGCGGGAGTATTCGTTCGCTCACGGCCACCGTCGCAAGTCGTCTTCGTCTGTGCCACCAAGGAAGGCTGCGTCTTGACATTGCCCATCAAGGTTGCCCTTGCGTACCTCCCCGCTCTGTCGCAAGTCGCTTGGATGCTCCGGATAGGCCATGTTGTTGGTCGGTGTCCTTAAGGGGTGTCACCACACGCATCTTCAGTATGTGCCAAATGATGATCGCTGGCTATGTGAATCCACGGAAATATGGCGCCATTCCCACTTTCAAAGCGAGTGTGATACCGTCCCATACCATTCCAGTCACCAGGAGGATATTCACCAAGATGGGGCTTGCGTTTACTCGGGCCAAATGCTCTCCAAGCACTATCACCATCCAATTGAAGAGGATTAGATGCAGTGAGTACCTTAATTCCCTGAAAGGCAAACACTCCCATGTCATGATTCCAATTTGTGGTTTCACCACCAATATCCACACGCGCTCCGGCAGTGATGCCGGTGTTCTGTTCAGATCTTAAGACCTTCTTTTCACCAGATGGAGAGTACAGGACATACTGCCACTCATCGGACGGTGCAGAATAGAGCAGTTGCAGAACTTGCCCCTTAGCTGCCGCATCATGCAACCCCCATCGACCAGTGCCTGGCTGTTGACAATTGCTGCAAAACGTATATACACGTGGTACAGCTCCACTTCCAGGGTTGTCGAACCTAACCACGCCAATTTCTGGGACAATCGCCGTTGAATGTCCAGGTGAGTTTACTTCAGCAACCACCCAAATCGCCGCAGCAGAAAAGCCCCCACAACCGTAATCACCTGGAACTGGAGTTGGAGTGCCAGGCCCCGGAGTTGGCGTACCAGGCAATAGACATTCGCCATGCACACATGGGTATCCCTGCCAAATTGCCGCAGTCACCCCTATTACCCTTTGATCAGGATAGAACTGCTGGCGACGTACTCTACAGTGAAACCCCTCTTCGTTTGGATCAGAGCCAGCATCTTCACCACATTGCGCATCTCCAGTATGCCCGGCATGTAAGGGTCGATCGCTATGTAACGATCACGCCGCATTCATGATAACTAGTGATAACGGTGCTAGAACGCGTCGCATGCGGGCCTTTCCTTGGAGGTACATGTTCGCCGACCGGCCGGCGGCGAAGCAGCGTCAATGGAAAGAGACTGGTCGGTTGAGCGCTGGATCTGGACCACGAAGTCGACGACCGGAATGCGAGGGTGGCGACAAGTGGTGCCGATATTGGCCCGGCTGACATGGGCGTGAGCCTCGTTGGGTGCGCGGTTGCAGCGACCAACCGTGCACCTGATCACTATCGGGCGAATCATGCGCTTGGCCACGTTGTCGGTCGTCGCCACTCCACGTGCTCCAAGGGCGACCACCATGGTCGGACTGCAAAGCCAGTGCCAATTCAACCACTGGCTCCCCCTTGATAGAACACCGAGGTCCAGGCTTTGTTGCGTCCGATGCGTTCGCACTAGCAAGCCCCCGCACCCGTCCGCCCATCACCCCCCGCCGCCAGCCACACCACCGACCTGGCCCGCACGCACGCGGCCACCGGCCTCACCGCGCACATCAGCTCCGGCAGATCCACGTCAATCAACGTCTTGGACCCGCGGAACCCGCGTTCCCTGAGCCTGCCAGAGCGACGCCCCCGTGTTGTTCCCGCCGCCGATGAGCTCGCTAGGCGCGGGGTCGGGACCGGTCAGCGGCTGTTCCTCGCGGCGACCGTGCGGGCGTCGCGGGGTGATTCCAAGCTTCCGGCACTGGCCTGGATCCACCCCGATGTCCCTGTCGCACCGGCAGGCGCGATCCCGCTGTCCGACCCCGCGAGGGCAGGCGCAGACGACCCAAGTGTGTTTGCGGCGCAGGCCGGTCGGCTCTTTGCCGCGTCGGATCGCGCGGTCTGGGCGGTCGACGTCCTCGATTCGGGGCTGCCGCACGAGCCGGAGCGGATCGACCTCGGGCCGGGGTGGGGGGCCGGCGGCACCGGGGCAGGTGCCTGGGCGGGCGCCGTGGCAGTGGCCGGCGGCGTCGCCGGCGGACCACGGGACGGTGTACACGCGCAGGACGCGGCGCTCGTCCATCATGGTGTGCTGGGCGAGGTACTCGGTGTAGGCGTCGGCCCGGTCGATCTCGCCGAGGAGCTGGTACTGGCCGATCTGGTGGACGGGCTTGTGGCGCGGGTCGCCGCCGGTGAGCACGCGGTGCAGGACGTCGGCGGTGTGGGGGTCGACCGGGGCGGCGACGTGGCCGCCGAGGTGGGCGTGGAAGTAGCTCGCGTCGGTCAGGGCCCGCACGATGGTCGCGCGGTCGTGGACGCGGTGGCGGCTGGCTTCGCCGGTGAGGCTGACGCTGGCGGCGTGCGAGAGGAACACCAGGCCCTCGACCCACACGCGGCCGGCCTCGTAGCTGGCGCGGCGGAGCTCGGACTTCAGCACCTGGGCGGTCTTGCGGTTGAGGCCGAGGGGGCTGCGGATGGGCTCGGGGGTGTACCAGTCGTAGTCTGTGCCGCGCACGTCGCCGCGGTAGGCCTTCAGCTCGACGACGAAGATGGCGTGCGGCGCGGCGACAACGGCGTCGATCTCGTAGATGGCGCCGTCGCGCTGGCTGAGCCAGGGGTTGCTGTAGATCGTATAGGCGTCGGGCAGGCCCTCGACGAGGTGGCGGAGGGCCTGCCGTTCGGCATCGTGCGCGGGCTCGCCGACGGGGATGAGCTTGGCGGTCATCCTACACCAGGTTGACGCGGGCGCCGGAGAACCAGGCTTCGAGATCGGCGGGCGTGTAGGGGTCGGCGGCGAGCGGGGCGCGGTCGGGGTGGGCGCCGATGACGAGGTCGAAGCGGCCGCCGGCGGCGCGGATGGCGTCGAGGCCGGGGGCCTCTGCGATGGGCGCTCGGCCGGTCAGGCGGTGCTCGACGGCGACGAGGCCGGCCATGAGGCGGTCGGTCCAACCGGCCCAGGCGATGGTGAACACGTCCTGCAGGTACACCCCGTCGAGGCTGGCGGCCAGGTGGTGGGCGAGCTGGCCGCCGGTGCCGGGGAGCTCGAGAACGCGGTGATGGGGCCGGATGGCGCGGCTGAGCTCGCTCCGGTTGAGGCGCGTGGGGAGCCCGAGGCGCTGCGCCTGTTCGGCGAGGTAGGCGTCGGACGGAGCCTGGAGGCGGTCGGGGGTGAGGGCTCGGAGCCAGGCGGCGACGTCGTGGGGGGGCAGGCGGCTCAGGCGCGGGGCATCGGATCCCAGGATCGCGGCGGCATCGAAGGCAAACGGCTGGGTGACGGCGGCGTCCTCGACGACGAGGTTGAGGAAGTCGGTGTCGGTCATCCGGCCGCGGAAGCGGCGCCACGTGGCCTGGTCGGGCTCGGTCAGGCGAGGCGGGCGCCGGCCGAGGGCCTCTTCGCGCGCCAGGGCGTGGAGGGCGGCGCGGGCGAAGGTGGGGGCGGGGGATCCGCGGGCCGCGTTGGGTTGCATGCGTGCGAGGTTAGTCCGGGCGCCATGGGATGTCCAGTCACGGTGACCCGCAGCGGACGGCTTGATCTCGCGCGCCAGCCCACCGCCGCCCCCGCCATGCCCCTTGCCTCGATCTCCCGTAGCCGGTATCGTTCGCACAGCGGCGATCGCCCGGCGCTGCTTCGCCGCGATCGCCGACCGCCCGTGGGAGGTGGATATGCACATCGCCCTGCTGCACTACGCGGCCCCGCCGGTCGTCGGCGGGGTCGAACGGGTGATGGCTGAACACGCCCGCCTGATGGTCGAGGACGGGCACGCCGTGACCATTGTGGCCGGCCGCGGCGAGGCGTGGGATCCGCGCATCGCGCTGCGGCGGGTGCCCCGGGCGGACTCCCGGCATCCTGAGGTCGTCGCGGTCAAGGCGGACCTGGACCGCGGGACCGTTCCGCCGGCGTTCGGTCCGCTCGCCGGCGGCCTCCTCGAAGACCTGCGGCAGGCCATGGCCGGGGTGGATGTCGTCGTGGCCCACAACGTCGGCTCGCTGCACAAGAACCTCCCGCTGACAGCAGGGCTGGCCGAGCTCGCGCGGGGCGAAGGCCATCCGCCCATCGTCTTGTGGCACCACGATCTGGCGTGGACCGCCGCCCGGTACCAGACGGAGCTTCACCCCGGCTGGCCGTGGTCGCTGCTGCGGACGCCGTGGGCCGATCGCCACGTCGTGGTCTCGGAGGCCCGCCGCCGGGAGCTGGCGGCGCTCTTGGGGATCGAGCCCGCGGACATCCACGTGGTGCCCAACGGCATCGACGCCGCGGAGCTGCTGACCCTGGCGCCCGAGACCACGGCGCTGGTGGCCCGGCTGGGGCTGGCGGAGGCGGCTCCGTTGCTACTGCTGCCGGCCCGACTGACGAAGCGCAAGAACGTGGAGTTGGCGCTCGCCGCGCTGAGCGTTCTCCGGCGCCGGATGCCGGCGGCGCAACTCGTGGTCACCGGCCCGCTCGGTCCGCACAATCCGGCCAACGCGCCGTATCTGAAACACCTGCTGGAGCGGCGCGAGAAGCTGGGCGTGTCCGGCGCGGCGCACCTCCTGGCCGAGGTCATGCCTGACCCGGTGAGCGATCGATCCATGGCCGACCTGTATCGCCTGGCCGATGCGCTGCTCCTGCCCAGCTTCGAGGAGGGCTTCGGCATCCCCGTGCTGGAGGCGGCTCTGGCCCGCCGCCCCGTTTTCGCGGCCGACATCCCCAGCCTGCGCGAGCTCGGCGGCGACGACGTCGCGTGGTTCGATCCCCACGGAGCGCCGGAGGCCCTGGCGGAGCTCGTCGCCCGGCGACTCGAGGACGATCTGGCCTATCGTCTCGCGGTGCGCGTGCGGCGCGCGTATGCCTGGCCGCGCATCTATCGTCGCCACATCGCGCCGGTGCTGGGGCTGTGAGAGAGCGGCGCTTCGCCCCGGTGCCGACGGCGTGGGTGCCCGTGACCACCGGCGCGGACCCGGCGGCCGCCATCGCGGCGGCGCTGGCGGTCGCGGAACGGGTCGTCCTGGCGGGCTACGTGCGCGTGCCCGACCCCGGCGCGCTGAGCGAGGGCGCGGCCACGGCCCGCGAGGTGCGCCGCCTGCTGCGCCGGTGGTCCGGGGGTCCGCGGCTGCGGGCACGGGCGCGGGTGATGGTCTCGCCGGCGCCGTGGCTGGACTTGATGACGACGGCCCGCGAAGCGCCGCCCGACCTCTTGGTCCTGGACTGGGAGACGGGATTCGCGGCCCTGGGCGTGTCCCCGCAGGCGGTCCTCGACGCGCCGCCATGCGACCTGGCCGTCGTGCGCGGCACCCTCCAGGGGGCGCCGCGGCGGGTGCTGGTGCCGGTGCGCGGCGGCCCTTACGCCGAGCTCGCGCTGCGGGTCGGCATGGCGCTGCGCCCGACCCACCTGACGGTCTTGCACGTCCGGCGCAATCCGATGGACGTGGATGCCCCGCTCGTGGGGCTCGACCGCGTGTTGGGCCAGCTCCCCGGCGTCGATCGGCGCATCCAGATCACCGACGACGTCGCGGGGGCGATCGCCTGTGCGGCTTCCGACGCCGACGTGGTGGTGCTGGGGGCCGCGGCGGACCCGGCGCCGGACCGGCCCGCGCTGGGGATGGTGGCGGACGAGCTGCTGCGGCGCCACGACGGCCCGGTGGTGGTGGTCCGGACGCGCCGGCCCATGCCCGCCTCTCCGGCCGGCGCGTCGGCCGGCAGTCAGGCCATCTCCATCCTGGTCGACCGGTGGTTCGCCGAAAACACCTACGAGGCCTCGGAGTTCGACGACGTGGCGGCCCTCCTGGCCCTGAAGCGTGCCCAGGGGGCCACCATCAGCCTGGCGTTGCCGGCGCTCAACGAGGCGGAGACGGTCGGCGCGGTCATCCGCACCATCAAGCGCGCCCTCCACGACGACGTGCCGCTGTTGGACGAGATCGTGTTGATCGACTCGGCGTCCACCGACGACACCCGGGACATCGCCCGCCGGCTCGGCGTGAAGGTGTTTGTCCACCAGGAGACGCTGCCCGAGATGGGCGCCAGGGCGGGCAAGGGCGAGGCCCTGTGGAAGAGCCTCTTGCTGACCCGCGGCGACATCGTCGCCTGGATCGACACCGACATCGTGAACATCCATCCGCGCTTCGTCTACGGCATCCTCGGCCCGCTCCTGGCGGACCCGCGGGTGATGTTCGTCAAGGGCTTCTACCGTCGACCCCTCCGCGTCGACGGCCAGCTCCAGGCTGGTGGCGGCGGTCGGGTGACCGAGCTGATGGCCCGGCCGCTGCTCAACCTGTTCTACCCGGAGCTCTCCGGCGTGGTGCAGCCCCTGTCCGGCGAGTATGCCGGGCGGCGGTCCGCCCTCGATAAGCTCCCGTTCTTCTCGGGCTACGGGGTCGAGACCGGGCTGCTGATCGACGTCTTCGAGCGCTTCGGCCTCGACAGCCTGGCCCAAGTCAACCTGCTCGAGCGTGTACACCACAACCAGTCGCTCGCGGCGCTGAGCCGCATGTCGTTCACCATCGCCCAGGCGGTGTTCCGCAAGCTGGAGCGGCGCTACGGCCATCCGTTTCTGGACGACGTCAACAAGACCATGAAGACCGTTCAGTACGAAGGCCGGCGCTACCGCCTGCTGGTCGACGAGGTGGCCGAGCTCGAGCGGCCGCCGATGGTGACGATCCCCGCGTACCGCGCCCGCTTCGGGCCCGTCAGGGCCCCGTGACGGCCAGGGACGCCCGATGGCCGTAGGCCCGGCCGATCGATCGCGTGGGTGGTGGCCGGCTGGCGGTGGCGGTGGCGCCGACGTCGGCGCCGAGCGCGGGTGTGCCGGTGCCGGGCGGCCCCGTGGGCGATGGCGAGGGGGTCGGGCTGGGCGATGGCGTGGGGCTCGGCGACGGCGTGCGGGTGGGCGTGTCCGTCGCCGTGGGCACGGGCGTGGGCGTGAAGGTGGGCGGGACGAGGGGGTCGAGAACACGCGCCGGCACGTAGACCAGCCGCAGGGCGGTCGGCACCTGCAGTCGCGTGGCCAGGTCGGTCTGCAGGGCCAGAACCGCCTGATACGTCGGCTCCCGCATCGCGCGGACCGTCAGGTCCACGCGCAGCGTGTCGGTCACCTGGTCGAAGTGGACGTCGACCAGGTCCACGCCAGGCAGCTCCGCGACGGCGTCGGCCACCGACGACCGCACCAGCCCGTCGAACGCCTGGTCTGCCAGCGACCGGTAGAAGTTCAGGGCCAGGACGACCGTGAGGGTGATAAGCAGGGCCACGCTGATGGCGTTGCCCACGACCACGGGCCGCCAGCCGTTGCGTTCGTGGGTCACCACCTCGTGGAACCCCAGCAGCCACAGGACCGCCGACGACGCGAACTGGATGGCCACGAAGTTCGCCAGGTAGAGGAGCAGGGCGCCCTGCGCCAGGTCGGACTCACCGCGCCCCAGAAAGAGGCCGCACACGGCCAGCGGGGGCACCAGGGCGGTGGCGATGGCCACGCCCACCAGGCCGCTGCTGACACGCGGCGAGGCCAGGGCGTAGGCCCCGGCGACGCCGCCGGCCAGGGCCACGATCTCGTCCAGGATGTTGGGAGACGTACGCGCCAGCATCTCGCCACCAGCGGGCAGCCCCTGGTGCAGGCGGCCGATCACGTAGGCGATGCCCAGGACCAGGATCACGCCGGCCGCCTCGGTGACCAACGCCGTGCGCAGCAGGCGGCCATCGCCGTCGACCAGGCCGAGCGCCACGCCGGTGATGGGGCCCAACAGCATCGCGATGACCATGGCGCCGATGACGACGGCCGGGCTGTCGAGCAGCAGGCCGTAGCACGCCACCACGGCCGCCAGGGCGTTCATCAACAGGTACGTCTGATCAAGGCGGGCACCCTCATGAATCCGATGGCGCACCATCGCCTTGTGGTCGGCGTCAACCATGATCACACCGTTGGCCGGTCCGGCCGTCACGTGCCTGTCCGGCCGCCGGCCTCGGAACCGTCTCGGCCGGCGGCCTCCGCCGCGCATGCTCCCGCGCCAGCATCTTACCACAGCCGTGCGGCCCGGCGGCCCGGCCGGGTCCGGCCACCGCCCCTTGCGCCGAGACCGAGTCGTCGGTATCGTTCGGGTGGCGCCGGCCGCGGGCCCGTGGTGGGGCCTGGCCCGAGCGGAAGTCCGCCGGCGGCGCCGGAGGAGCCTCTGTGAACACCGTTCTGGTGAATGCCCTGACCACCACACCCGTCTGGGCCACGAGCCCGTGCGGCACGGCCGGAGCCTGGGGCGATGCCGGCCTTGGCACGACAGGGTGGGTCGTCTGCGGCCTGCGCCGCGCCTCCGCGAGCGTGGCGTGACGACAAGCTTGTGGCTGGTGCGTCACGGCCAGACGGACTGGAACCTCGTCGGCCGCTACCAAGGCCAGTCCGACCCGCCTTTGAACCCGGCCGGCCGGGCTCAAGCCCGGGCGCTGGCCGCAAGGCTCGGCGGTCATGGCTTTCACGCGCTGTACACCAGCGACCTGCTGCGGGCCCGCCAGACCGCCGACGCGCTGGCGGTGCGCACCGGCCTCCCGCCGCGGTTGGAGCCACGCCTCCGCGAGATGCACCACGGGGCCTGGGACGGCCTGCTGCTGACCGAGATCCAGGAACGCTTTCCGGCTGACTGGGCGGCGTGGCGCCAGGATCCCCACGCAGCCCGGCCCCCCGGCGGCGAGACGGTCATGGAGGTGGCGCAGCGGGTCGCCACGGCCCTGGATGGCATCGCCCTCCGTCATGCCGGGGGCCACGTGATCGTGGTGTCGCACGGCCTGGCCCTGGCCACGGCGCTGTGTCGTGCGCGCGGCATTCCGCTGGCCCAGGCGCACGACCTCGTGCCGCCCAACGCCGAGGCCACGATGGTGCGATGGTCGACGCCCCGCTGAGGGCGGAGCGGGCCCTGGGCGTGATGTATCCGCCGCGCGCGGCCCGCAAGACGCTCGGGCAGCTCCGCGCCCTGGTGGCCGCGCGCCGTGCCGTGACCCCGGCGGCCGCGCGCTGGGGACCGCTGGCGGCCGGCGACTGTCTGGTCGTCGCCTACCCCGACCACATCCGGGCGCCTGGCGAGCCGCCGCTGGCGACGCTGCGCCGATTCCTCGACGAGTACGCGGCCGACATCGTGACCGGCGTGCACGTGCTCCCGTTCTACCCGTCCTCGTCGGACGAGGGCTTCGCGGTGACGGACTACGAGGCCGTAGCGCCCGCCTTTGGCGACTGGGCGGCGGTCTCGGCGCTGGCCGCGCGGTACCGGCTGATGGTCGACCTCGTCCTCAACCACGCCTCGGCGCAGGGTGCGTGGTTCCGGCGCTTCGCGGCCGGGGACCCGGCGTTCGCCCGGCGGTTCGTGACGGTGGCCGGAGCGCCCGACCTGACGGCGGTTGTCAGGCCGCGCACGACGCCGCTGCTCACCGAAGTTGCCACCTCGGCCGGCCCGCAACGGGTGTGGACGACGTTCGGCCCCGATCAAGCGGACCTGGACTATCGCGACCCGGCGACGCTGCTGGCCATGGTCGAGGTGCTGCTGGGCTACGTCGACCGCGGCGCCAGCCTGGTGCGTCTGGACGCCGTGGCCTTCCTGTGGAAGGAGCCGGGCACAAGCTGCCTGCACCTGCCCCAGACCCACGCGGCGGTGCGGTTCCTGCGCGCGGTGTTGGACATGACGGCGCCTGACGTGCTCCTCGTGACCGAGACCAACGTGCCGCATGCCGAGAACGTCGCCTATTTCGGGGCCGGGGACGACGAGGCCCAACTGGTCTACAACTTCGCGCTGCCGCCCCTGGCCCTGCATACCATGGTCGAGGGAGACGCTTCCTGCCTCAGTGAGTGGGCGGGCACGCTGGCGGCGCCGTCGCGCCGCGCGACGTTCCTCAACTTCCTGGCGTCGCATGATGGCATCGGCCTACGGCCGGTCGCCGGCATCCTGTCCGACGCCGACCTGGCCCGCCTGGTCGACCGGGTCGTGGCAGGTGGCGGGCAGGTGTCGTGGCGAGCGTCGGGCGACGGCCGCGAGGCCTACGAGCTCAACACCAACTTCCTGGACGCCCTCGTCGACGGCCCCACCGCCAACGACGAGGCCGCCGGCGTCGCGCGCTTCCTGTGTGCCCACGCGATCGCCATGGCCCTGGTGGGCGTGCCGCTCCTCTACCTGCACAGCTTATTGGGCTCGCGCGGCTGGCCGGGCGGCGCGGCCGCGGGCGGGCCGGCCCGGGCCGTCAACCGCGAGCGGTTGGGGTGGGCGGACGTGACGCGCGCGCTGGGCCAGCCGGCGTCGCGGCGCGCCCGGGTTCGGGCAGCCCTGGCTGCACTGGCTGCGGCACGGCGAGCGGCGCCGGCATTCGATCCCTGGGGTCGGCAGACCGTGCTGGACCTAGGCCCGGCGTGCTTCGCTGTGCGGCGGGTGGACCCGACCGGCGGTCCGGCGGTCCTGTGCCTGCACAACGTGACGGCGGACCCGCTGACCGTGGGCGTGCCCTCCTGGACCAGCCCGCGGCCACCCCTGGTGGCCAGCGGGGCGCACGCCGGGGCGCCGGGCCGGCTCGACCTGGATCCCTACGGCTACGCCTGGCTGGCGATCGATGACTGACGCGGGCGGCGCGCCGTTCCTCGACCTGCTGCGCGACCGGGTGGACCTCGCCCGCCTGCCGTTCACCGAACGAGGCTCGCGGCTGCTGGTATTCCACGAGGCGACCGGCTTTGCGGTGCGCCTGGCGGAGCGCTGGTTCAAGGTGCACGGCACGCTTAGCGGCTACCGCGACCGGCCGGCTCTGGTGGACGGGTGGCGGTTCACCGACGGCCGCGGCCGGCCGCTCGACGGCGAGCTGGCCACGTGGCCCCATCGCATCGACATGCGCACCCGACGGGGCGTCTTCAGCCTGGCGTTTCTGGATGGCGAGAGCCTGCTGGTGGCGCTGCCGCCGGGCCCGGGCGGGGTCACGCTCCGGGCGCGCACCAGCCAGGCCGTGGCGGACCGCCGCGGCGGCACGCTGTCGACCGCCGACGCGGTCCGTCGGCGGATCGCCATCACCACCAACGCCCGGCTGCGCGACAACCGCATCGAGGACGACCCCGACGGTGGACACCGGGTGCGCCTGGCGTGGGTCGCGGAGCCTGGCGACGCGCTCCTGGTGAACATCACGCCGCGTCTCGGGCTGAATCGATACGTGCCGGCGCCGGCCGAGGCGCTGGCGGCCGCCGCGCGGCGGTGGCTCGACTGGTTCACGGCCGTGCCGCCGGTGGCGGGCCCGTGCCGCACGCAGTACTACTTCGCCTGGTGGATCATGCGCGCCGGCCTCATCTCTAGCCGCTTCTACACCACCCGCGAGTCGATGACGCCGTCCAAGACCCACTACGTCGGCGTGTGGCAGTGGGACGCCTTCTTCCATGCCCTTGCCTACCGCCACGTGGACATGGCGTTGGCCAAGGACCAGATCCGGATCATCGTGGATCACCAGCGCCCGGACGGCATGATGCCGGACGCTGTGCACGACGAGGGCGTGGTCGCGCACCTGGCGACGCCGGTGGACGCGGACGTCACCAAGCCGCCGCTGATCGCCTGGGCCGCCTGGAAGCTCTACCAGCACGACCGCGACGGCGAGTTCCTGGACGAGCTCTACGAGCCGCTGGTGCGCTGGAACGGCTGGTGGTACGAGCACAACGACCTGGACGGCAACGGCCTCTGCGAGTACCAGCACCCGTTCTCCTCCGGCCTGGACGACAGCCCGCTGTGGGACGGGGGCATGCCGGTCGAGTCGCCCGACCTCAACACCTACCTCTGCCTCCAGCAGGAGGCCCTGGCCGGCATCGCCACCGTGCTGGGCCTGGGCGCCGATGCGCGCCGCTGGTCGCGACGGGCCGAGGCCACCGCGCGGCGCATGGTCCGCCACATGTGGGATCCGCGCGCCGGGCTGTTCCAGGCCCGTCGCGCCGGGCGGCCGATCCCGATCACCACGCCGGTAGGCCTTCTGCCGCTCCTGACCGGGCGCCTGCCCGACCGCATCACCCGCCGGCTGGTGGCCCGCCTGACCGACCCGGCCGCCTTCTGGCCGCGCTACCCCGTGCCCTCCGTGGCCCTTTCCGATGCGTGCTTCGACGCCCAGCAGATGTGGCGCGGGCCGACATGGGTCAACCTGAACTACCTGCTGATCGAGGGCCTGCGGCGCTGCGGCTACCACGACGAGGCGGATGCCCTGCGCCGCCGGACGATCCGGCTCATCGGCCGCCATCGCGACATCTACGAGTACTACGACCCGCTGACCGGCGAGCCGCCGCCCAAGGCCGCCTCGCTGTTCGGCTGGTCCGCGGCCCTGTTCATCGAGCTCGTGCTCCAGGCCCAGGCGGCCGGGGCCGGCGAGGAGGCCTGCCATGACTGACGGCCAGCCGGTCGGCGGCGGGGCCACCACGCGGCTGGCGCGCTGGCTCGACCGCCGCCAGCCCTCCGAGGCCATGGTGCTGGGCGGCACGGCGGTGGTCCTGGGCGCCGGCGCGGGCCTGGGCGTGTGGCTGTTCACGCAGGCCATCGACGGGGTCCAGGCGGCGGCGATCGACGGCCTCGCGGCCCGGCTGGCGATGGTCGGCGCCTGGACGGTCGCGCTGGTGCCGGCCGCCGCGGGGCTGGTGGTGGGCCTGATCGTCCACGTTTTCGTGGGCGAGGAGCGCCACCACGGCGTGGCCGGGGTCGTCGAGGCGGTGGCCCTGGCGGGCGGGCGGCTGCGCTACTGGCGCATGCCGGCCAAGGCGGTGGCCGCCGCGGTCTCGATCGGCGGCGGCGCGTCGGTGGGCCCGGAGGATCCGTCGGTGCAGATCGGGTCCAGCCTCGGCTCGATGTTCGGCCAGCTCGCCGGCCTGTCCGACGAGCGCGTCCGCGTGCTGGTGGCGGCCGGCGCCGCGAGCGGCGTCGCGGCGGCGTTCAACGCCCCCATCGCCGGCGTGTTCTTCGCGCTGGAGGTCGTCCTCGGCGAGATCGCCTCGGGACCCCTGGGCGTGGTGGTGCTGGCCGCGGTGGTGGCCTCGGTGGTGTCCCAGGCGCTGGCCGGGGCGGACCCGGCTTTCGCTGTGCCCGCCTACGCCCTTCGGTCGGCGGCGGAGCTGCCGCTGTACCTGGTCCTGGGCCTGATCGCCGGCCCGCTGGCTGCCCTGTACATCCGGCTGGTGTACGGCGTCCAGGGCCTGTTCGCCGCCTGGCGCGCGCCGCGCCCGTTGAAGACGGCCGCGGCCGGCCTGGCCGTCGGGGTGGTCGCCATCCGGCTGCCTCAGGTGATGGGCGTGGGCTACGGCACCATCGGCACGATCCTGGCGGGGCATGAGCTCGCTGGCGTCTTCCTCGTCGCCGTGCTCGCGGCGAAGCTGCTGCTCACGCCCACCAGCCTGGCCGGCGGCTTTGTAGGCGGCGTGTTCGCGCCCGCGCTGTTTCTGGGCGCCACCCTGGGCGCGGCGTTCGGCGGCCTGGCCGACCGGCTCATGCCGGGCCTGGGCATCGCACCGCCGGCCTTCGCCCTGGTCGGGATGGCCGCCGTGCTGGCGGGCACCGTGCACGCGCCGTTGACGGCCATCCTGCTGCTGTTTGAGATGACCAACGACTACCGGATCATCCTGCCGCTCATGTTCGCGGTCGTGGTGAGCCTGGTCGTCTCGCAGCGCCTGCAGCGCGAGTCGGTGTACACGCAGGCCCTGGCGCGCAAGGGCCTGCGGATCCAGCGCGGCCGGGACGTCGACGTGCTCGAGGGCTTACACGTCGGCGAGGTGATGACGCCGGCGGCCGTGGCGCTGCGCGAGTCCGACAGCCTCGATCACGCCGCCGCGCTGCTCATGGCCGAGCGGGTCAACGGCCTGCCGGTGGTGGACGACGCCGGCGCGCTGGCGGGCATCCTGGCGGTCCAGGACATCGACGCGGCCCGCGCGGCGGGCTTGGAGGCGGCCGCGGTGGGCTGGGTCTGCACGCGCGACGTGCTGGTGGCCTATCCGGACGAGACGATCGGCGCGGCCGGTCGGGGGCGGGTCTGCCCGCCGTTAGAACGACTGGCCTTCCTCCTGGCTCATCGCCGGCATCGAGAAGTGGGCCTGGTGGATGCGCCACGCGTCGTCACGCCGCTCCAGCACGGCGGTCACGCGCGCCGGAATGGTCATGGACTCGCCGCCGGCCGTGACCGTGAAGCTGCCGTCGACCGACGCCCAGGCGACGGGGCCGGCGCTGGAAACGGCAGAGGTGCCCAGGACGATCTCGGCGGCGTCGGACTGCGCCCAGTCACGCTCGATCTGGGCCTGGATCTGGCTGGGCCCCACCCGTTTTTCGTCGGCGCCCGTGCCGTAGATCATCGCGTCGGCATCCGGCCAGAAGCAGGCCATCGCCGCAGCCAGGTCGCGTTCCCGGTAGGCGTCGGTCATGCGCTGGAGGGCGGTCATGACAGCGTGCTCGGTTGCGGCATCGGCTCTCATGTCGTGTCCTTTCGTCGGTCTGGGATGGGGAGGGTGGGGCAGCGTCGACGCGCCAGCGATGCGTGGGAATCGTAGATCGCCGCTTGCGCATGCCTGCCGGAGCACCCGCATCGAGCGAGGGCTTGACCCCTGCGCTGGTCGCCTCTCCTGGCTACACACTCGGCGTGATCGAGCCGGTCTGCCCTTGCGGCCCATTGTGCACCGTCTCTTGCCCGCAGGCCAATCGCGGACTGGCGCCGCGGGCGCATCCGCCGGGCCGATGAAGCGCTGGATGCTCTCGGTCAGTCGTCGCAGGACATCCAGGTCGAGCTGATCGCGCCGCCCGAGGTTGAAGAGGATCTGGGGCTTGGGGCACCCGCACTCGGGGTCGCGGCAGTTGTGCGCCAACTGGGCGTACTCCACGACCGAGCCGTCCTTGTTGACACGCCGCGTCGTGCGAATGTACAGGCCTACAGCACACCCGAACACCACCGCGAATGAGCAGCGCGTTATCGACAGGCGTGCTACTTCATTTCCGTCGCGTTTTCCGGACCACTCCATCCCTGTCAGTCTGAAATTCGCTCCCAGCGCCCTCCACATCGGGGCTTTCCGTGGCTACCCTTGTGGAAGCCGGGATCAACAGGCTGTGGATAACCGGCGTCTTGCCACGTCCTGCGATCTGTGGCAGACTGGAGCTGTTATGGCAGATCCACTCTCGGCAACCACACGCCTGGGCACCGGCGGACGCCTCGTGATCCCCGGCCGCCTGCGGCGAGCCGTCGGCTTGGCGCCAGGCGACGAGGTGGTGATCGTCCTGGACGACCAGGGCCTTCGGCTCCTGACCGTGGAGCAGGCCGTTGCCCGCGCCCAGGCGCTGGTCGGTCGCTACGTGCCGCCCGGCAGGTCCTTGTCGCAGGAGCTGATCGAGGACCGGCGGGTGGAGGCTGCGGATGCCTGATCCCGCTGTCGTGCTGGACGCCTCAGCACTCTTGGCCCTGCTCAACGCCGAGCCCGGCGCGGCGCGCGTCGCCGCGGTGCTCCCCCGCGCGGTTGTGTCCAGCGTCAACCTGTCGGAGGTCGTCGCCAAGCTGGCCGACGTCGGCATGCCAGAGACCCAGATCCACGCCGCCCTGGATGGCCTGGGCCTCGGTGTCATCCCGTTCGACGAGGCGCTGGCTTACCGTGCGGGCATGTTGCGGCCGGCCTCCCGAGCGCTGGGGTTGTCACTGGGCGACCGGGCCGGGCTGGCGCTCGCCATGGAGCTCGACTGCCCGGTGCTCACCACGGACCAGCAGTGGCAGGCGGCGACGGTGCCGGTGGTCGTGGACGTCATCCGCTAGCGACGTCGCCCGGGTGCATATTCCGGCGATGTCGACGGGGAATTCCGGAGGATGGCGATGGCGCGGCGCACGGGGCGCTGGGCGGGGGTAGGTCAGCTCGATGCCATCGGCATGGTCAAGGGAGAACGAGTCATGCGCATGGGTGCCCGAACCCGCTGTCAACTCGTTGACGGCGCGAACGAATCTGTAGACGGCACCCCCTCACCGCCGCCGCCCGGGCTCGTCCGCCATCACCCCGCCCTCGACGAGCCACGCCAGCGGCACCACCATCTCCTCGAGACCGCAGCCGCCGTGGAGCCCCACGCGCGGCTGCCCGTGGTAGACCGACATGCGCCATGCGAACGCCAGCGGCACGGGGCACCCGGGCGACTCACCACGCGCTGAAGGGGCTGCGTGCGCAGGCGAGTTGTGTACGCGGCCGGGCGCGTGTAGACTGTCGGGCCATGGGCAATCGGGCGCTTCGACGGACCATTCAGGCGCTCCGAATTCGGATCGAGGAGCATCTGGCCAAGATCGAGCGCGAGCAACGCAAACCGGACCCCGACCTCGGCCTGATCGCGCATTGGATGCGCGAGGTCGAGGCGTTCGCGGGGCGCACCCGTCGATTGGAAGATCGGCTCGAGCGACAGCGGCGTCGCGGGAGGTAGGCGATGACAGTGCTGGAAAAGGACGACTTGAAGGCAAGCCTCGAAGTGGCTGGAATCACCGAGCAGTTGGCGATGATCGCCATGCATGTCGACGAGATCGAAGCCGAAGGCGAGCGCGTGCTCGACCTCGTCATCGCCCTGCGCTCGGCCGGCCGCCACGCCGACCAGGTGCGCGCCCAGGACGCCCTGGTCGACCTCGCCGTGTCGCTCGAACACCTGTGTGATCATGCCGCGCACCTCGTGCCCGCGCTGCAGCGACGCTTCGGGATAGGCGATGCCTGAGCCAAGTCGGCCGTCGTTCCGGGCCGATGCCGATCGCCACGCGCACGTCTCACGACGCCCCGACCCACGCCTCCCACGCCTCCCACGCCTCCCACGCCTCCCACGCCGCCCGATCCCTCAACGCCGCGCGCTCCCTCACGGCGCCCGCACTCTCACCGCATACGCCGGCCGATGCGCCACGTCGAGAAGAGCAGGCGTGAGCAGTTGGACGCGATCGACCGGCCGGTGCGACTGACATCATCGGTCCTCCCGGTTCGTGGCCCACTCTATATTGGCCATCTGTCCAGGAATTGGGGCAAGCTCACCCCAGACGCGATCCAGATGGCAGCGGCCTTGGTCTATGGCTGCGAGGCTTTCCGAACCAACGACCGTGACCTGCGTCGCGTCGATGAGCTCCGAGTGCTGCTGCTGGACGACTTGAAGCCCTGACGGCTGCTGCGACCGCTGACTCCGGGCTCACAGCGAGCCGGAGCCGTGCGCCAATGAAGACCCACCGCGGCCGACGGGCACTGGTGATGCCCGGGACGTTGGTCACCCACCTGCGCGCGCAAAGGTGCCCGCCAAGCCTGCTTGCCCCTGCTCGCCGGCGCTGAGTGGACGGAACACAATCTGGTGTTCACGACTCGGCATGGCGGACCAGATGGACCAAATGCGGTGGGGAAACAAGGATCAGGCCACCGGTGCGGGCTGAGTCGACGCTTGCTGCCAACCTTGCTGCCAGGGCACCGGTCATGAAGCCCGTCGGACGAGGCGGAGAGACCGTTCCAGGCGTAAATCAAGGCGCCCCCGGCAGGAATCGAACCTGCGACCAACGGATTAGAAGAACGGTAGGTGGACGTCCAAGGACCCCCTTGGACGTCCACCGCGCCCAACTCCCCTCTGTAAATCGTCCACGGCGATCCACTGCATCCATTGCCGTCCACCTGGGCTGGCATCAGCGTTGGCATCAATTGGCATCAACAGCGCGGCCATCGGTGCCGGGCCAGCTACAAGAACTCAACGTGGTCGCGCATGTCCTCGTCAGCGAGTACGTCCACGATCAGCATGACGCCGCGGACCAGGTCCCCAATCGACATGCCCTGGGCGCCATAGATGATCCCGGCGTGTCGCACGCCAGATGCGTGCAGAGTCAGGTAGTCGTCGTCGTGGGTGATGATGCAGCGCCCCTGGGCGGTGGCGAAGGCCAATTGCGCCTCGTCCGGTGCCGAGAGCATCCCAGCCTCGCCCGCGGTCAGGACATCAGCCCCACGCATCCGAAGGCCGTGAGCGACCGCTGTAGGAACACATTCATCCAGGTACGGGCGAACGATTCCAGCCACGGAGCTTCTCCGGGAGCTTCGACGGGGTTGCTTGCCTCAACTGCTCCACGAACGCGGCACTGGCCTCGATCGACGCGTCGATCTCCTCGCGATGATCGAAGTAAAACGCCAGGGCGGCGTAGACCTCGGCCAGGGTGAGGTTGTAGTCCGCGGCGATCTCGTCGGCACTGCGGCCGAGCCGCTCGTGCCAGATGGCGATGTTCTGGACCGTGATGCGATGGCCGGCGATGCGCGGCTTGCCGCCGCAGACGCCGGGGGTGGTCTCGATGTGGCGGTCCAGGGTCGTCGCTTCGATCGTCATGGTCGCCTCCTGGTTCAGTGTCGGTGGCCCGACTGGGGCAAGTATAGGCGCTTGCGCCGTAATCTAGCGCGCTCAAAGGGCGCCTCCCGATGCTCGCCCCGCACCCTGCGCCGCCCCTCCCTTGCGCATGGATCAGGCGGGCGATATACTCGGCGGCACGTGCGCGCCGCCAGCGATTCCGAGAGGAGCGCCGGCGCTTCCGACATCGACGACCCCGCCCATGCGCCTCGAAGACCTCCAGCCCAACGCCAGCCTGCACGGCATCTTGCCGGATTGCCTGGTGACCGTGGTGGCCGTGCAGTGGTTCGGCTCCGACGCAGTGGAGCTGACCTACAAGGACCCGGCGGGGCGCGTGGCCAGCGAGGTGCTGTTCCGCCACGACGAGGCGCGGCTGGACGTGGCCGAGCAGGGCCGGCCGTGGAGCTTCGATGGCGACGGCGCGCTCTTCCGCCTGGTCTCCGAGGCGCACCGCATCCGCCTGGCGCACCTGTTCGACCCGGTGCTGGCGGTGCACACCTCGCAGGTCGAGCCGCTGCCCCACCAGATCACCGCCGTGTACGAGGCGATGCTGCCGCGCCAGCCGCTGCGCTTCCTCCTGGCCGACGACCCCGGCGCGGGCAAGACGATCATGGCCGGGCTCCTGATTCGCGAGCTGATCGCCCGCGGCGACCTCGCGCGCTGCCTCGTCGTCTGCCCGGGGAGCCTGGCCGAGCAGTGGCAGGACGAGCTCTACCGGCGCTTCGGGCTGCCCTTCGACATCCTGACCAACGACAAGCTGGAAGCGGCCCGCACCGGCAACTGGTTCCTGGAGAACGCCCTGGTCATCGCCCGGCTGGACAAGCTGGCGCGCGACGAGAGCGTGCAGCAGAAGCTCGCCGCCCCGGACGCACGCTGGGACCTGGTGGTCTTCGACGAGGCCCACAAGCTGTCGGCCACCTTCTTCGGGGGCGAGGTGAAGTACACCAAGCGCTACCGCCTGGCGCAGCTCGTCGGCGGGTTGACGCGCCACCTCTTGCTGATGACGGCCACGCCGCACAACGGCAAGGAGGCGGACTTCCAGCTCTTCATGGCGCTCCTCGACGCCGACCGCTTCGAGGGGCGCTTCAAGGAGGGGGTGCACCAGGCCGACGTGTCCGACCTGATGCGCCGGATGGTCAAGGAGCGTCTGCTCAAGTTCGACGGCACGCCGCTCTTCCCGGAGCGGATCGCCTACACCGTGCCCTACCGCCTCTCGCCCGACGAGGCGCGGCTGTACGCCGAGGTCACTGCTTACGTCCGCGAGGAGTTCAACCGCGCCGAGGCGCTGCAGAACGACCGGCGCGCGGGGACGGTCGGCTTCGCGCTGACCATCCTGCAGCGGCGCCTGGCCTCGTCGCCCGAGGCCATCCACCAGTCCCTCCGGCGCCGGCACGAGCGGCTGGAGAAGCGGCTGCACGAGCTGCAGGCGCTGCGGCGCGGGGCCGTCGAGCTGGCTATGGCGACGGGCGGGCGGGTGCTGGACATCGAGGACATCGAGGACCTGGACGAGGCGCCGGACCACGAGGTCGAGGCGATCGAGGAGCAGGTGCTCGACGAGGCCACCGCCGCCCGCAGCATCGACGAGCTGCGCGCCGAGCTGGCCACCTTGGGGAAGCTGGAGCGCCTGGCCCTGGCCGTCCGCCGCGGCGGCGAGGACCGCAAGTGGCAGGAGCTGGCCAGCCTCCTGGCCGAGGTCTTCACCCCGGCGGCCCTGGCCGGGCGCGTCGCGGAGGACGAGGCACCCTACGCCGCCGGGATCGAGCCGCCCAAGGCCTCGCCGCGCCAGAAGCTGGTGGTGTTCACCGAGCATCGGGACACGCTGAACTACCTGTGGGACCGCGTGACCACGCTCCTCGGGCGTCCGGAGGCGGTGGTGACGATCCACGGCGGCATGGGCCGCGAGGCGCGGCTCGCCACGCAGGAGGCGTTCCGCAACGACCCGCAGGTCCAGGTGCTGATCGCCACCGACGCCGCCGGGGAGGGCATCAACCTGCAGCGGGCGCACCTGATGGTCAACTACGACCTGCCCTGGAACCCCAACCGCCTGGAGCAGCGCTTCGGCCGCATCCACCGCATCGGCCAGACCGAGGTCTGCCACCTGTGGAACCTGGTGGCCGAGGAGACGCGCGAGGGCGACGTCTACCGGACGCTGCTGGAGAAGATCGAGGAAGCACGGAGGGCCCTTGGCGGCCAGGTGTTCGACGTGCTGGGCAAGCTGCAGTTCGAGGGCCGGCCGCTGCGCGAGCTTCTGATCGAGGCGATCCGCTACGGCGACCTGCCCGAGGTCCGCGCCCGCCTGACCGAGGCCATCGCCGAGGCGGTCGACCACCGGCACTTCGCGGCGCTCTTGGACGAGCGGGCGCTGGCCGAGGACGTGATGGACGTCAGCCGCGTGCGCCAGGTGCGCGAGGACATGGAGCGCGCCGAGGCGCAGCGGCTGCAGCCGCACTACGTCGAGACCTTCTTCCTGCAGGCCTTCCGGAGCCTGGGCGGGACGGTGCGCCAGCGCGAGCCGCGGCGCTACGAGGTGACGCACGTGCCGGCGCCGGTGCGCAGCCGCGACCGCCTGATCGGCGCGGGGGCGCCGGTGCAACCGCGCTACGAGCGGATCGCCTTCGAGAAGCCGCTGGTGGAGGTGCAGGGCCTGCCGCTGGCGGCCTTCATCTGCCCCGGCCACCCGCTCCTGGACGCGACGCTGGACCTGACGCTGGAGCGGCACCGGGACCTGCTGCGGCGGGGCACGGTGCTGGTCGACGAGGGCGATCCCGGCCTGGCGCCGCGGGTGCTCTTCTACCTGGAGCACGCCGTGCAGGACGCCAGCCACACCGCCGGCGGCGAGCGCCGGACGATCTCGCGGCGGATGCTGTACGTGGAGCTGGGCGAAGGCGGGGAGGCGCGGCACCTGCGGTACGCGCCTTACCTCGACTACCGCCCGCTGGCCGAGGACGAACCGGACGTCGCGGCGATCCTTGACCGCCCGGAGTGCGCGTGGATCACGCGCGGGCTGGAGCACCAGGCGCAGGCGCACGCCATCGCGCGGGTGGTGCCGGAACACCTGACGGAGGTGCGGGAGCGGCGGGCGGCGTGGATCGACAAGGCGCGGGCGGCGGTGAAGGACCGGTTGACCAAGGAGATCAACTTCTGGGACCGGCGGGCGGAGGACCTGGCGCGGGCGGAGCAGGCGGGCAAGACCAACGCCAGGCTGAACTCGCAGGAGGCGCGGCGGCGAGCGGACGAGCTGCAGGCGCGGCTGTTGCGGCGGGTCGAGCAGTTGGAGCTGGAGGCCAAGGTGTCGGCGCTGCCGCCGGTGGTGCTGGGCGGGCTGGTGGTGGTGCCGCTGGGCCTGCTCGCGCGAATGGTGGCGCCGGGGAGCGAGGCCTGGCGCCGGGCGGCGGCGCAGATCACGGCGCTGGGCGACGTCGACCGGCTGGCGGTGGCGGCGCGGGCGCGGGAGATCGTCATGCACGTCGAGCGGGGGCTGGGCTTCGAGCCGGAGGACGTGGAGCTGGAGAAGGTGGGCTACGACATCATCAGCCGCGACGGGACGCCGGGCGGGCGGACGCGCTTCTTGGAGGTAAAGGGGCGGGCGGCGGGCGCCGGGACGGTGACGGTGACCAAGAACGAGGTGCTGTACTCGCTGAACAACCCGGAGCAGTACATCCTGGCGGTGGTGCTGTTCGGGTCGGATGGCGAGCACGCGGTTCACTATCTACGCAACCCCTTCGGCCGCGAGCCGGACTTCGACGTGACGAGCGTGAACTACGACCTGGCGAAGCTGTTGGCGCGCGCTGAGACGCCCGACTGATTCATTCCGCAAGCCGAATTGACCGATCGAGAGCTGCAGCCATCATGCCCTACGCCAAGAAGCTGATCGAAGTCGCCCTGCCGCTCGACGCGATCAACGTCGCCTCGGCGCTTGAGAAACAGCCATTTACTCGCAGGCATCCTCGCTCGATCCACATCTGGTGGGCGCGGCGGCCACTGGCGGCGGCGCGGGCGGTGATCTTCGCGCAGATGGTCGACGATCCCTCGGCGCACCCGGACCTGTTCCCGACGGAGAGGGCGCAGGAGAAGGAGCGCCAGCGGCTGTTCCGGATCATCGAGCAGCTCGTGAAGTGGGAGAACACGACCAACGAGAGAGTGCTGCAGGCCGCCCGCGACGAGATTTGGCAGAGCTGGCGCCGGACCTGCGCCGAGCACGCCGACCACCCGCGCGCCCGCGAGCTGTTCGACCGCCACAAGCTGCCCGCCTTCCACGACCCCTTCGCCGGCGGCGGCTCGCTGCCGCTTGAGGCGCAGCGCCTGGGCCTGGAGGCCTACGCCAGCGACCTGAACCCGGTGGCGGTGCTGATCAACAAGG
>CAYQBA010000035.1:0-15875 GCA_964415605.1 uncultured Anaerolineales bacterium
CCAGGGGTTCCGGGCCACCGCGGACGTCAACGCCAAGATCTTCGAGACCGTGGCCGGCATCAGCATCGCCAAGAACTTCCGGCGCGAGGCGACGGTCTACGACGAGTTCAGCGCCGTCAACCAGCGCGCCTACGGCATCAACCTCCGGCGCGGCTTCGTCCTGGCCACGGTCTTCCCGGCGCTCAACATCCTCATCGGCGGCGGCGTCGGCGTGCTGATGTACGCCGGCGCGCTGTCGGTCGTGCAAGGCGCCATCGCCGCCGGGGCGTGGTTCCTGTTCCTCCAGAGCATCGACGCGTTCTGGTTCCCGCTGATGAACCTGTCGGCCTTCTGGAGCCAGTTCCAGGCCGGCCTGGCGGCCATCGAGCGCGTCTTCGCCCTCGTCGACGCCGTGCCCGCCGTCGTGCAGCGGGCGGCGGACCCGGTGGACCGCGTGGCCGGCGACATCCGGTTCGAGCACGTCGGCTTCCGCTACAGCGAGAGCGCCGGCGCCGTCCTGCCCGAATTCAGCCTCCACATCCGGCCCGGCGAGAGCGTCGCGCTCGTCGGCCATACCGGCTCCGGCAAGAGCTCCATCGCCAAGCTCGTCGCGCGGTTTTACGAGTACCAGAGCGGTCGGATCCTCATCGACGACCGCGACATCCGAACGCTGGACCTGTCAGACTATCGACGCCACCTCGGCATCGTGCCGCAAGTCCCTTTCCTGTTCAGCGGCACCGTCGCCGACAACATCCGCTACGCCCGACCGAGCGCCACCGACGCCGAGATCGAGGCCCTCGCCCACCGCATCGGCGGCGGCGAGTGGCTGCGCGCCCTGCCCGGCGGCCTGGCCACCGACGTCGGCGAGCGCGGCGGTCAGCTCTCGCTCGGCCAGCGCCAGCTCGTCGCGCTGATGCGCGTCCTGCTCCAGCAGCCGGCCATCTTCATCCTCGACGAGGCCACCGCGAGCGTCGACCCGTTCACCGAGTCGCAGATCCAGGAGGCGCTCGAGCTCATCCTGGCCCACACGACCTCGATCATCATCGCCCACCGCCTGAGCACGGTGCGCGCCGCGGACCGCATCCTCGTCCTGCGCGAGGGCCGGATCATCGAGGAAGGCGACCACGCCGCCTTGATGCGCGCCGGCGGCCACTACGCCGACCTCTACGATACGTACTTCCGCCACCAGTCGCTCGACTACCGCGTGACGGCGGACGGGTAGCGGCCGGGAACGGCGAGGCCGACCGGGGGCATGTGCGGCGCGAGCCGCTTTCGAGCATCGCGCACCGCGCTGCGCGGTGCGTCGGTCCGGCCTATAATTATGTGATCGTAAGCGTTGGGGTGGCGACCACGCGCCGCCACCTCGTCCAGTCAGGAGTCGAAGCGATGAACCCGATGCCCGTGGAAGCCCAGACGACCCCGCGCTCGACGCCCGTCGAGTCCCCGACCATCCCGCGCCCGATGCGCGTCGCCCCCGAGCCACCGGCCACGCTGGCCTACACGCCCGAGGTGGCGCGCGCCACGGCCCCGCTCCTGGCCCGCATGCGCGGCGTCGTGCCCGAGGTCGAGTGGCCCGTGCATGCCCCGTACATCCACGCCATCAACCGCCTCAAGCGCGAGGTCAACGCCGTCATCCTGGCGCACAACTACATGCGACCGGAGATCTTCCACGGCGTAGCCGACCTGGCCGGCGACTCGCTGGCGCTGGCGCGCATGGCGGCCGACACCGATGCCGACGTCATCGTGCTGTGCGGCGTGCACTTCATGGCCGAGACGGCCAAGATCATCAACCCGGGCAAGACCGTGCTCATCCCGGACCCCATGGCCGGCTGCTCGCTGGCCGAGTCGATCACCGGCGCCGACGTGCGGCTGCTTCGCGAGCGCTACCCGAACGTGCCGGTGGTGACGTACGTCAACACGTCGGCCGAGGTCAAGGCCGAGAGCGACATTTGCTGCACATCCGCCAACGCCGTCGAGGTCGTCGAATCGCTCGGCGTCGACCGCGTGATCTTCCTGCCCGACGCCTACCTCGGCCGCTACGTCGCCTCCCAGACCGACGTCGAGATCATCCTGTGGCACGGCCACTGCATGGTCCACGAGCTGTTCACCGCCGGCGAGATCCGCGACCTGCGGGCGATGCACCCGGGCGTCCAGGTGCTGGCGCACCCCGAGTGCCCGCCCGACGTGCTGGCCGAGGCCGACTACGTCGGCTCGACCGCCGGGATGATCGGCTACGTCGACCGCGAGAAGCCGGCGCGCGTCGTGCTGGTCACCGAGTGCTCGATGAGCGACAACGTTGCCGTCGACCATCCCGGCACGGCGTTCATCCGGCCGTGCAACCTCTGCCCGCACATGCAGCGCATCACCTTGCCCAAGATCCTGCGCAGCCTCGAGACCATGACGCACGTCATCGACGTCGCGCCCGATGTCGCCGCCCGCGCGCGCCTGGCCGTCGAGCGGATGCTGGCCGTCAATCGCGGGCGCGGCCGCTGACCTGCTCCCCCGCCGACGGCGGTCCGTCGGTGATCTCGTGGTACGTCGTCAGCCAGCGCAGCATCTCCTCGTCGCGCCGGCGCTGCTCCTCTTGCTGCAGGCGCTGCTCGCGCTGGTCCATCCGCATGAAGATCTTCTCCTGGACGCTCGCCGGACGGTGCACGTACTCAAACGTGAACCCCCCGGCCTCGGCCGCCGTCTGGATCACCACCGTCCCGTAGTGCAGCAGGCGGGCCCACGGGTGCGGGACGGTGTAGCGCACATCCTGGATCTGCCCGAGCGACGCCTGCCGCCGCTCGCTGAACAGCCCCAGCGGCAATTGCTCGATGTCGATGACGTGCTCGTCGGTCAGCACGTATAGGTCGTTGCGCCAGTCGGCCACGCGCCACCCCAGCCACATGAGCACGACCAGCCAGACCAGGCCGAGCCAGCGCCAGGCGCCGGTCGCGGCCGAAGCCACCGGCCCGGCCGCCGGATCGCCGCCCGCCGGCCCGGCCACTGCGGAGGCGAACGACCACGCCACCGCCGCCGTGCAGGCGGTCAACGCCAGCCCCGGCACCCAGCAGCGCCGGAGCAGCACCCACCAGTGCTTGCGCCACGTGATGACGCCGGCCGCATCCTCGCGCATCGTCCACAGACCCAGGGCGTCGACGAGCCGATGGACGAACCCGCCAGCCGGGGGGCCGGGCGACGCGCTGGCGGCGGACAGCGGGGCGTCGTCTTCGACCACCGGCGAGCCGCGGCCCGTGGCGTGCAGCAGCCGGCGCGTGATCACGTCCTGCCGCTCGCGCTCGGCCAGCTCGCGCGCGGCCCTGGCCTGGGCGAAGACCAGCTCGCGGACGGCCTCGGGGTGCGGCACCATCGTGAAGCGCAGCATGCCGCGCGTCCCCGCGGTCTGGATGGCGATGTCCCCGTAGCCCAGGAGCTTCGCCAGGAGCGTCGGCTGCACCACCCGGACGTCCTGGACGCGCTCCAACCGCGCCGCGCTCTGCTGGACGTTGATGAGCGGCGTGGTCTCCCGGTGGACGATGCGGCGGTTCGTGATGCTCAACTCGTCGTTCCAGTAGTCGAGGAACAGCCAGATGGAGACCAGGATGGTGGCGCCGACGCCGAGCCCGGCCAGGAGCCCCATCGTACCGGCGCTCGGAGCCGCCAGCGACACCAGCAGCGCCAACCCCGCGAACACCGCGAATGCCAGCGGCGGGAGCACGAGGAGCCGCGGCACGAGGGCGATCCAGTGGCGGCGGAACACGTGCACCGCGCGTTCGTCGCGGATGGCCCGGCTCCGGGTCGGCAGCCGCAGGTTGAGGCGCACGGGATCAGGGAGGATCAGCGCGTCGACCAGCTCCGGGTTCGCGTAGAGGGCTTCCCACAGCGCGCGCCCGTCGGCGTAGAGCAGCGTTGAGGGCTCGGCCGTCACGGCGTCGTGCGTGCGCGCCGTGGCCGCGAACACCCCCCGCACGCCGACGACGTCAGCGTAGCCCTGATACCCCAGAACGTCGGCGCCGCCGTCGGGGCGGCGGCGCTGCAGCGCCACGCCGCCCTCGATGACCACCCAGAGCGTCCGGTCGATGCGATCCTGGTGGGCCAGTACCGTCCCGGCCCCGAAGTGCGCGGGGTGGAAGCACGGGGCCAGCCGCCGCAGGGCATCCGGCTCGAGGTTGCCGAAGACCGACGTCGCGGCGAGGTGCGCCGCGATGTCGTCCAGCGATGGCCCGTCCAGCGACGACTCAGCCCCTGGCGAGCCGCCTTGCGCGGTGGACGCGGACCCGCTCGGATCGCGGGGCGGCGGCGCCGCCGGATTGGAGGCGGGAGGCGTCGCGGGCGCCTCGCCAGGGGGCGTCGCGGGGCCGCCGCCCGTGGGCGCCACCGGCCCGTCGTCGATCGACGGCGGGGTCACAGGTAGGCCTTGATCTGCTCGGCCGTCCGGCGCGTCATGCCCGGCACGGCCGCGAGGTCGTCGATGCTGGCGGCGCGGATGCGGTCCAGCGAGCCGAAGTGCACCAGGAGCGCCCGGCGGCGCTTGGGGCCCACCCCGGGGATGTCGTCGAGGCTGGAGCGCAGCCCGGCCGTGTTGCGCAGCTTGCGGTTGTACGACACCGCGAAGCGGTGGGCCTCGTCGCGCGCCCGCTGCACGAGGTACAGCGCCTGGCTGTCGGCGGGCAGCCGCACGGGCTCGGGCCGGCCGGGTCGGAACACCTCCTCGAACCGCTTGGCGAGCGACGCCAGCGGGATGTCGTCCAGCCCAAACGCTTGCAGCACCTTGGCCGCCACGTTGAGCTGGCCCTTGCCGCCGTCCACCAGCACCAGGTCGGGGGTCTTCTCGAACGCGCTCGGCTCGGCGTCGCCGGTGGCGCGGTCGTCGGCCTGGCCTTCGGCGCGGAAGCGAGCGAGCCGCTGGAACCGCCGCGTGAGCATCTCGGCCATCGACGCGAAGTCGTCCTGGCCGGGCACGTCGCGCATCTTGAAGTGCCGGTAGTCGGCCTTCACCGGCGCGGCATCCTCGAACACGACCATCGAGCCCACGATGTGCGTGCCCTGGAGGTTCGAGATGTCGTAGCACTCGATGCGCCGCGGCGAGCGCGGCAGCCCCAAGGCCGCTTCGAGCTCCGCCAGCGCGTGCGCCGCGGTGTCGGCGCGCGTTTCGACCGCGTGCGCCGCCTGCAACGCGCGCAGCGTCTCGGCCGCGTTGTCGACCGCCACCTGCACCAGCTCGCGCTTGCGGCCGCGCCGCGGCACCGTCAGCCGGACCCGCGTCCCGCGCTTGTCGGACAGCCAGCGCTCGATGATCTCGCTCTCGACGATCTGCTCCGGCAGCACGATCTCGCCCGGCACCAGCGCCGTCTCGTCGTAGAACTGCTTGAGGAACGACGCCAGCACCGCCCCGTCGGGCTCGCCGTCGGTGCCGGCCAGCTGGAACGTCTCGCGCCCGATGAGCTTGCCGTTGCGCACGAAGAAGACCTGCGCCACGGCCGACCCGTCCTCGCGCGCCACGGCCATGACATCCTGATCGGCCAGGGTCGGCGCGATGATCCGCTGGCGCTCGACGATCTGCTCGATGCTGGCCATCCGGTCGCGCAATCGGGCCGCCTCCTCGAACGCCAGCCGCTCGGCGTGCGCCTGCATCTCGACCCGCAAGCGCTCCACCACCGACGCCGTGTCGCCCTCGAGGAACCGGCACAGCCGCTCGATCATCGCCCGGTACCCGGCCTTGTCGACGGCGCCGATGCACGGGGCCAGGCACAGCCCGATGTCGTGGTAGAGGCACGCGCGCGGGTCGGCGCCGGTGATCGCGCGGTTGCAGTCGAGGTACGGGAACACCTTGCGCAGCGTGTGCAGGGTGTCGTGCATGGCGCCGGCGGAGGTGTACGGGCCGAAGTAACGCGCCCCGTCCTGCGCCACCTTCCGCGTGGCGTAGACCGTGGGGAACGGGTCGGACCACGTCACCTTGATGTACGGGTAGCGCTTGTCGTCCTTGAGCACCACGTTGTAGCGCGGGCGGTGCTGCTTGATGAGGTTCATCTCGAGCAGCAGCGCCTCGAGCTCCGAGCCGGTGACGATCCATTCGAGCCGGTCGATGGCGGCCACGAGGCGCAGCGTCTTGGGGTCGCCCGCGCCGGACTTGTGGAAGTACGACCGCACCCGGTTGCGCAGGTTGACGGCCTTGCCGACGTAGATCACGTCGCCGTCGGCGTTGTAATACTGGTAGACGCCTGGCTTGGCCGGCAGGGCCTTGAGCTGGGGGGCGAGCTCGGGTCGCAGCATGGCGCGGGTCAGTATACCACGTGCGCCACACGCAAACCGGCCCCCCACCTCGCGGTGGGGGGCCGGTCCGTCAGCCACTGTCGGCCGCGTTCCGTCGCGAGGACGGTCCGCGTCCGTCAGTCCAGGATCAAGGGAACTTCGGCTGCCCCGGGCAGGTCGGCTTGAAGCCGAGGAAGCAGAAGGTCAGCTGGCGCTCCTGCTCGAACGGGATGCCGCGCGAGCCGGCAGCCTCGTCGCCAGGGATGTCCTCGCCCAGGCGGGTGCCCGTGCGCTCGACGCTGACCGCGCCGAGGCCGACCAGGTTGCGCATGAAGCGGCCCGTCGGGCTGAACATGTCGTGCTCCCAGAACGTGGCGCTGATGATCGCGCTGCCCTTGAAGCCGTTGTTGATGTAGCCCCACGTGCTCAGGTCGATGTACTCAACCTGGCGGCTGTGCAGCTTCTCGCACACGAAGTCGAGGAGGCCGTTCTGGTCGTAGATGTAGATCGCGAAGTCCGTGAAGCCGGGCTTGGCGACCAGGTTCATGATCGCGACCTCGCTGGTCACGCCCTCGCCGTCCAGGTCCTTCAGGAGGCTCGGGATCGCGATCAGGCCGACGCCGCTGTGGAGGCCGCCCGGATGCGAGCCGACCTGCCAGATGTACGACTTGTGCTCGGGCAGGAGCTCGTAGGCCATCGCCTCGGTCGTCGCCGTGCGGGCCGCGTCGTTGTACTTCAGCAGGGTGACCACGCCGACGATGTCGGGCGCGCCGATCTGCTTCGTACCCGGGGTCCACCAGTCCTGGCTCTCGACGCGCACGCTGCCGACCCAGTTGCCGGGCAGGTCATGCACGACCGGGAGGAAGAACGTCTGGCTGCCGCGCGGGCAGATCCAGTCGACGAGCGTCGTGATGACGTCGCCCGACCGGTCCAGGAAGTACACCTTGACCTTGGCGTTGTACACCTGGCTCAGGTTCATGACCTGGACGCCGGTGTCCCAGCCCTGGTACTCGCTGTAGATCAGCGGGCCGAAGGCGACCTTCTCGGCGTTCGTGAACGCCTCGCCGACGATCTCGCCGTTCATCTCCATGACGTAGTCGTACGGGGCCGGCTCGCCGACGTAGGTCATCAGGATGTCGCGGCCGACGATGTCCACCGCCACGCCCATCGGCTCGGAGCTGCGGATCCACGCGCTGCCCTGCCAGTCCGGGCCGACGCAGTCCGTCGCGTCGAACTGGAAGCTCTCACCCGGCGCCAGCGTCAGCACGTCGCAGATGCGGGCGCGCAGGCAGTCGTCCTGCGCCTTGAACCAGATCTCGATCGAGGAGCACTCGAGGCCACCGTTCTGGATGTACATCACGGTGTTGAGACCGGCCTTGTCGGCGTAGATCAGCGGGACGTAGTAGCCGAAGCCACCGAACACCGGGTCGAACGAGCCCAGGTGATCACCCGCGATGCCGTTGTACTTGCTCGAAACCTCGACGCCAGGCGTCACGTCGCCCGGGCAGTGCCGGAGCACTTCCACCGCCAGCACGCCCGAACCCATCGCGATGTTCTGCGGGATGCCGCGGAACTCGGAGCCCTCGTTGTAGGCCTTCTTGAAGCGGCGGTAGTCGTCGGCGTCACCGACGACACCGAAGAACAGCTCTTCGCACATCAGGTCGGCCACGACGTCGTCGAAGCCGAGGTCGTCGTCCAGGCCGACGTCGCTGAGCTGCGCGGCCGTGAACTTGAAGAGGATGCCGCTCTTGGAGCCGGTCGGGATCTGCGCCCCGAGCAGGTTCCAGCTCGAGCCCGGCACGAGCATGCCCGTGCACTCGACCTTGAGCGGGCCGGCGGCCTGCGGCGGGCAGAAGCCCGGCTCGCCCCACGTGACGAGCACGGCCTTGGCGCCGAAGTCCTCACAGTAGGTGCCGTTGTCCTGGAGCTCGGTCGTCTTCGCCCCGCCGCCGAGGTACTGGACCTCGATCCACGTGCGGCAGACGTCGTCCTGACCCTGGAAGTTCAGGATCGGCAGGTGGACCTGGCAGCCGAGCTGCCGGTTGGGCTGCACGTCCGGGCCGACTTGGTCGCCGCCGGCGGCGATGCCGTCGATGTCGAACGCGAAGTCGCGCTGGCCCTGGGCGCTCGTCTCCGACCAGTACGGGATGCCGAAGACCGGGCTGCCCCACTTGCCGCCGTTCTTGGGCTCGCCGCGGCCGCCGGAACCGACGCCCTTGACGCTGCCCTCGGAGCGGGCCCAGAAGGCGCGCGTGCCGCCCTCACCGACCGTGAGGAGCCAGTACGCGCCGGCCGGGAACGTGAAGTCAGCCGCCGAAAGGCCCGTGCTGTCCTCGTTGAACTGGTACTCGCGGCCGGGATACCCGAACGCGGGGCGGCAGCGGGTGCCGTTGTCGACGAACTCGGTGGAGACGATGTCGTCGCTCGTCGGTGCGCCGCGGAACACGTTCGTGACCGGCAGCGGCACGCTGTCGTTGTCGTCCTCGTAGACGTAGGCTTCCGCCGTCGTGCCGGTGTGGAACAAGCAGACGCGGAACTCCTGGACCAGCGTCTGGCCGGTCGGGAGGGCGTCCCAGTCGTCCGCGATCGACGACACGTGGTCGCCCTCGGGGCCGCCGGTGCCGGTGGTGAACGTGTTGCGCTCCGACGCCAGACCGTTCACCAGGTCGTCGCCACCATTGTCCCAGAGCGTACCGGGGGTGTTGTCATCGCCGGCGTCGTTGAGCCCGTCGATGACGGCCGCGTCGCTGGCCGGGGCGGCCAGCGGCACGGCCCCGGGGCCGTACAGCCACTCATCGCGCGCCGACGAGTAGTGACCGTTGACAGAGCGACCGCCCTGAGCATTGGCCACCACCGGCAGGATGAGCGCGGCTCCCAGGGCGAGTGCCAGCCCCTTGAAGACCATTTGCCTCATTGATTCCTCCCTTGAATGTAGGGTCACAGGTTGTCCGTTCCGGCTGAATCAGTTGGCGCCCAAGCCCACCATCTCAGGCTTGACAGCCCCTGTTCAGTCGGTAGCTCGGCCCCATGCCCCATGAACCAACCATGAACCACGAACGTCCGGCCGACTGAACGAGAGCGATACCGGAAGCTTTCATCCGATATTAACGGTCCGAAGGTGCCCGGAGATACGGGTGCCGCCACAAATCGGAAAACTCGTGGCGCCGCGCGGTGCCTGCCCCCAGGTCGCGCGCGGCCTGATTGTGAGGCGCCGCGGGGGCCCGATATAATCGTGCGACGGGCACGGCGAACACGGGTCGCGGGCATCGCGCGGTCCACGGCGGATGGCATCAGCGATGGCTGCTGTGGACACAGGCCCGATCGGCGCGGCACCCGCCGGCCGCCTGACGGCGGATCACCACGAGGAGACGACGACACCGATGCACACGCATGACTCGACCTGGCCGCGGGTCGCGGCCGCCGCTGCGTGGATCGGGCTGGGCAGCCTGATCGCCGCCTGCGGCACGGCTGAGCCGACCGCCGCCCCCACGGGGCCCGCCGTCGCGGTCGACGCGACGACCGGCGCCACACCGGCCCTCGACGCCGCCGCCCAGGCGGGCGTCACCCCGCGCACGTTCACCCCCAACCTCGACTGGTGCGACAACGCGGTCACGCAGCGCCTCGGCCTGGGGCTCAAGGAGTTCACGACCGAGGCGGAAGGCGTCGACCTCCTCCCGGGCACGATGCTCTGGCCGGACCCGGCGACCCTCCCCCCCGGCTGGGCCTTCGAGAAGGGCTACTACAACGCCGGGATGCAGCTCGGCGGCCGGTTCAAGCAGTCCACCATGGGCCTGATCTACCAGCACCCCGACGACGCCGACTGGGAGATCAGCATCATCTACAACAACCAGTACGTCCCGTTCGAGGAGCCGCCCGAGCCGCACGAGACCATCACGCTGCGCGGCGGCAAGACGGCGTACCTCTTCGAGCCGCCGTTCCGCGAGACGCTGCACTCCGTCCAGTGGAAGGAGGACTGCCGGCTGGTATCGGTCATCGCCGACCTGCCGGTCGATCAGCTGCTGGCCGTCGCGGAGGGCTTGGCGACGCGGATGCCCGAGGGCGGGGCGGTTCCGGCCGCGGTGGGCACGGCAGCGCCGCCGGCGGAAGGCGACACCACGGACGACGCCACGCCCGCGGGTGGCGCCACGCCTACGGGGAGCGGCGGATGACGTGGCGAACCATCGTGCCGCCCGACGTCGCGGCGGCGCGCGCGCCGGGCACCGACTGGGCGATGGTCGACTGCCGGTTCGCGCTGGCCGACCCCGAGCGCGGCGAGCGTGACTATATATATTGTCACGCCCGCGGCGCCGTCTACGCCCACCTCGACCGCGACCTCTCCGGCCCGGTCATCCCGGGCCGCACGGGCCGGCACCCGCTGCCCGATCCGGTCGCCCTCGCCGCCACGTTCGGCCGCCTCGGCATCGGGCCCACGACCCAGGTCGTGGCCTACGACGACGCCGGCGGGGCGTTCGCGGCGCGGCTGTGGTGGCTGCTGCGGTGGCTGGGGCACGACGCGGTGGCGGTCCTCGACGGCGGCTGGCCGGCTTGGCTGGCGGCCGAAGGGCCCACGGCGGCGGGCGTCGAGTCGCGCCCGTCCGCCGCGTTCATCCCGCGGATCCGCCCGGAGCTCGTCCTCGACGCGGCCGCGGTCGAAGCCATGCGGCTGGACCCGCGCCGCCGCCTGCTCGACGCGCGCGGCGCGGACCGCTATCGCGGCGAGAACGAGACCATCGATCCCGTGGCCGGCCACATCCCGGGCGCGGTGTCGGCGCCGTTCGCGGCCAACCTCGGGCCCGACGGCCGCTTCAAGCCGGCGGCCGAGCTGCGCGCGCGGTACACCGAGCTGCTCGCCGGCGTGGCCCCCGACGGCGCCGTCGTCTATTGCGGCTCGGGCGTCACCGCGGCGCACGACCTCGTCGCGCTGGCCCACGCCGGGCTCGACGGCGCCAGGTTGTACGCGGGATCGTGGAGCGAGTGGATCACCGACCCGGCCCGCGCGGTCGGCGTGGGCGGCGCCGACGTGTTCGGCGCCAGCATGTGACGGGCGCCGCGCGCCGACCCTCACCATGGGCACCCTCTACGTCGTCGGCACGCCGCTGGGCAACCTCGAGGACATCTCGGCCCGCGCGCTGCGCGTCCTGGCCGGCGTGGCGCTGATCGTCGCCGAGGACACGCGGCGGACGCGCAAGCTCCTGGCGCACGCCGGCATCGCCACCCCGCTGGCCACCTTCCACGCGCACTCGACCCCCGCGCAGCGCGCGCGGCTCGTCGCCCGTCTGGCAGACGCCGATCTGGCGCTGGTCACCGACGCCGGCACGCCCGGCGTGTCCGACCCCGGCCCCGACCTCGTGGCCGACGCCGTCGCCGCGGGGCACACGGTCGTCCCCGTCCCGGGCCCGTCCGCCGTGGCCACGGCCCTCTCGGCGTCGGGCCTGCCGGCCGATCGCTACGTGTTTCTCGGCTTCCTGCCGCGGCGGGCCCAGGATCGCCGGGCCCTCGCCGCCGAGATCGCTGCCGAGCGGCATACGCTCGTGGCGTTCGAGACCCCCCAGCGGTTGGCGGCGGCGCTGGCCGACCTCGCCGCCGGCCTGGGGCCCGACCGCCGGGCGTGCGTCGGGCGCGAGCTGACCAAGCTGCACGAAGAGGTCTGGCATGGCACCCTCGGCGCGGCCGCCGCGCGCTGGGGGGCGGTCGAGCCGCGCGGCGAGGTGACCCTGGTCATCGCCGGCGCGCCGCCGGTCGCGGCCGACGTCTGGGACGATGCGCGGATCGTGGCCGAGCTCGCCCGGCTCCGCGCGGCGGGCATCGGCGCGCGCGAAGCGTCGCGCCAGGTGGCGGCCCGGGCGGCGCGCGCGGCGCGCGACGTCTATCGGCTGTGGCCGCATGAGGCGGGCGACGCCGTCTGACCGCGGAGACGCGGCGCGCCGCGTTCGTCGACCACGACCGCGACGCGTGGCTGGACCTCGTGGTCGCCAACTCCGCCGACTTCACGCTCGCGACGCATCGGCCGTGCGTGTCGCAGACCGCGGGGCGCGTCGACGATTGCGGACCGCTGTCGCACAACCCCGTCCCGACCGCCTGTTCCGCAACCGCGGGGACGGCACGTTCGCGGGCGGCACGGTCGAGGCCGGGCTGCAGGCCAAGGCCATCCGCACGGCCACCGCCGAGCAGCAGACGGCCTGGCTCGAGACCCTGAACGCCACCCTGGCGCGCTATCGCGAGGGCCAGCCCGCGCGGACGCTCTGGCCGCCGCACGTGCGGCGGCCAGGCATGGTCGAGCCGCCGTGATCAGACCTCGCAACCCGCGTGCCAACCGCCGAGATCCGGGTCCGCCAGGCCCCTCCGCCCGTCCGGGAGGTCGCTTGACACGCCCCGCTGGCCGGTCTATACTGCTGGCCGATGACCCGCTTTACCGTTCAGCATCGATGGCATCGGCACCGCCCCATGGAGCGCACTTCGCTTGTCGGAGTGCGCTTTTTTTGTGCGTCCGCCTCACCCGTTGATCCGCTTCCGGGAAGCCCCGCGGCTCCCGACCCATGCGAAGGAGAAAAAGGACCCACATGATGCACTCCTCGATGATCGGCAAGATCGAGAAGGCCGGCCGGTACGCCCAGGAGCAGCAGCGGTTCCACTTCAATGCCTTCAAGGTCACGTTGGAAGGCGATCACCGCAACCATGCCGTCGGCTACGACGGCGGGAACTGGACCTGCGACTGCGAGACGTTCGGGCACGAGGGCTACTGCTCGCACACCATGGCCGTCGAGCGGGTGCTCGGCGACATGCTGGTGCCGGCGCTCGAGACGAGCTGATCCGAGGCGTCGGTAACCCGACGCCGTCTGTCCCGTTCTGAAGCCTGCGAGCCGGCGGACCGCTTCCCGCCGGCTCGTGCATTGCCCGGCCAGCCTACCGTTCCGACCCGCCTGGAGTGCTTCGCATGCGTGCTCGCTGGCGCCTGATCGCCGGCATCGCGATCAGCGTCCTGTTCCTCTTCATCGCCGTCCGCGGCCTCAAGCTCGAGGCGTTCGTGGCCGCCCTGCACGGAGCGGACTACGTGTGGCTGGTGCCCGGCATCGCCGTCTACTTCCTGGCCGTCGCCGCGCGGACCTGGCGGTGGCACTACATGATGCGCCACATCCGCGACATCCCGCTGGCGCCGCTGTTCCGCATCGTGTGCATCGGCTACATGGGCAACAACGTGTACCCCGCGCGCGCCGGCGAGGTCCTCCGCAGCTACGTGCTGAAGCAGGCCTACGGGGTGCGCATGAGCGCCAGCCTGCCGACCGTGATCATCGAGCGGCTGTTCGACGGCCTGACGATGCTCCTGTTCGTGTTCGTGGCGCTCCCGTTCGTGCACTTCGAGTCGGCGGCGCTGGCCGACTACGCCCCGCTGATCGTCTGGCTGACCCTCGCGTTCGTGGCCGCGCTCGTCGCGTTCCTGTTCCTGGCCGCCCGGCCCGAAGCGGCCCGCGCCCTCTATGCCGCAGCGGTGACCCGGTTCACGCCGGCGCGCCACCACGCCACGGCCCTCGGGGCGGCGGAACGGTTCATGCTCGGCTTCGAGAGCCTGGCGCGCGGGCGCGAGGTGTTCATGATCTTCGGCACGAGCGTCCTCGTCTGGCTGTTCGAGACCTGCAAGTACTGGTTCGTCATGCACGCGTTCCACTTCGAGGTCAGCTTCCTCACGCTGATGCTGATGAACGGCATCGTCAACCTGGCCACGACCATCCCGGGGCTGCCCGGGCACTGGGGCACGTTCGACCTGCCGGGCATCGCCATCCTGGTTGCCGCCGGCGTCGACAACGCCGTCGCGACGCCGTACACCCTGGTCCTGCACGTGGCGTTGTGGCTGCCGATCACGGCACTGGGGGCCTTCTTCCTGTGGCGCACCCACATCGACGTCCGCCAGGCCCGGCAGTCCATGGCCGCCGAAGGCGACGGCCCTGAACCGACCGGGAACGGGGGACCCCGCCGGCAAGAGGCCGCGTCATGACGGCGGGCTCAAAGCGCGTCGAGGGAGGAGCGGCGCCCCATCGCGACGCGCGATCCCCGGCCGCCGAAGACGCCGTGCCGCTTGCCGTGGCGATCGTCGGCGCCGGCTTCGCCGGCCTGGCGGCGGCTCTGGACCTGGTTGCGTCGGGCTGCCGCGTGACCGTGATCGACGCGATGACCCAGCCGGGCGGTCTGGCCGCCGGCTACCGCGACCCCCGCTGGGACTGGACGCTGGAGCACTACTACCACCACTGGTTCACCAGCGACCGCGAGATCCTGCGCCTCGCGCGCGACACCGGCGTCGCCGACCGCATCCTCACACGCCGCCCGGTGACCGCCCAGTTCTTCAAGGGCCGGCCCTACGCCCTGGACGGGGTCGGCCCCGTGCTCGCCTTCCCCGGCATGCCCTTCGCCGACCGCGTCCGGATGGGGCTGTGCATCGCCTGGCTCAAGGTGACCCGCGACTGGCGCGCCCTCGAGCGGGTGCGCGCCGCCGACTGGGTCCGCCGCTGGATGGGCGGCCCGGCCTACGCCGCCATCTGGGAGCCGCTGCTCATGGGCAAGTTCGGGGCGCGCCACGCCGACATCCCGATGAGCTGGCTGTGGGCCCGCATCCATGCGCGGACGCCCAGCCTGATGTACTACACCGGTGGCTTCCAGGCCTTCGCCGACCACCTCGCGGACACCGCGAAGCGGCGCGGGGCGACCGTGCGCCTCGGCGTGCCCGTCGACGCCATCCGGCCCGGGCCCGACGGGCGGCTGGTCGTGTCGGCCGCGGGGGCGGACGAGGCGTTCGACCGCGTGCTGGTGACAACCGGGCCGCACCTCCTGGCGCGCATGGCGCCCGAGCTGCCCGTCGACTACCTGGCGGGCCTGCGGCGGCTCCCCTACCTCGGGGCGGTCGTCGCCGCGCTGGCGCTCGACCGGCCGCTGATGGACAGGGTCTACTGGCTGAGCATGGACAAGCGCGAGTTTCCGTTCCTGGCATGTGTTGAGCACACGCACTTCATGGATCGAACCCACTACGGCGGCGACCACCTGGTCTACCTCGGCGACTACGTCGAGCCCGACCACCGCTACTTCGACCTGCCGGAGTCCGGCATCCTCGCCGAGTGGCTCCCGGCGCTGCGCCGCATCAACCCGAGCTTCGAGCCCGGGTGGGTCAAGCACACGTGGCTCAGCCGCGCCACCTATGCCCAGCCCGTGGTCCCTCTCGGCTTCTCGAGCGCCATCCCACCGCTCGCGACGCCGATCGACGGGCTGTACCTGGCCTCGATGAGCCAGGTTTACCCGTGGGATCGCGGCACGAACTTCGCGGTCGAGATCGGCCGGCGCGCGGCCGCGGTCGTGCTCGGCGGCGCCGCTCGCAGGGCGGGCGGCTGAGGCATTCGCGAGCCGTGTCTGTTTATGTCAATTGATTTGGTGCTTGTCGGGCACAGCCTTATAATCGCCGCGATCAACGCCGCTGGTCGGTGAGCCGGGTGTGTGGGTCGGGCGTCCGCCTGGCAGCCCCGGAAGCGCCAGGGCGAGACGAGAGCGGACGTGACCGAGGCGGGCGACACCACAGGCGTGCGATCCTGGCGGCGCCCGGCGCCCCCCCCCCCGGCGCGGCCCCCGCGGGGGGGGGGGGGCCCGCGCCCCCCCCCCCGGGGGCCCCCCGGGGGCCCCCC
>CAYQBA010000035.1:15885-29586 GCA_964415605.1 uncultured Anaerolineales bacterium
CCGTGCCCGCGGCGGGCGCCACCACAGGCGTGCGCGCCGGGCGGCGCCGCCCCCGCCGCCCGGCGGCGCGGCCGGCGGGCTGGCTCTTGGCCGCGCTCGCCGCCGCCGGGTGCACCGCGGGGTCCGACCCCACGGCTCCGCCCGCCGATCGCGACGACGGAAGCGTCGCATGGGCCAGCGCCGCGCCCCCGACGACTGACCCGGGCATGGCCACCGCGCCGGCCGAAGCCGACGCACACCGGCTGGTCTTCTGGATCCCGGACGCCTGGCTGCCGGAACGCGGCAACGTGCCCCAGATCGATGGCACGGCGCTCGGCGGCGCGATCGAGGCGTTCGCCTCGGCGCACCCCGACGCGGCCGTCGACGTGCGCGTCCGACCGTCAAGCGGCGCGGCGGGGATGCTGCCGCTCTTGGCGTCGACCCAAGCCGTGTCGCCCGCGCGCCTGCCGGACCTGGCCGCCTTGCCGCTCGATGCCGTGCCGGGCGCGGCGGCCGCGGGCATCGTCCAGCCATGGTCCGAGGTGGATGCCGCCGCCGTGGTCACCGACACGTTCCCGTTCGCGGCCGCGCAAGCGGTGAGCGGCGGCGTCGCGTGGGGCATTCCCGTGGTGGTCGACGTCGCGCACGCCGTGAGCCGCCTGGCGGAGGCCCCCACCCGGTGGCCCGCGGGGGAGGGCGGTGCCGCGCCGATGGTCTGGCCGGCGGGCGGCGCGACGCTCCCGGACCTGGCGCCGACCCTGGCGCTGTACGCGGCGTCCGGTGGAGACCTGGCGCAGCTCCCGGCGCCCGAGCCGACGGCGCTGGCCGCCACCCTGGATCTGCTGGCCGAGGGCGTGGGGCGCGGGGCGGTCGTGCCGCCGGCCTCCGGAGCGTCGCCGCGGGCCGCCTGGAACACGTTCGTGACGCGCGACGTGCCGGTGGCGGCCACGAGCGGGGGCGTGTTCGCGCCGCTGCAAGCCAAGTTCCCCGGCCTCAGCTGGGGGCCGCTGCCCGGGCCGTCGCGGCCGGCACCGCCGGTGGCCTGGGGGTGGGCGTTCGTGGCGGTGGCGCGCGATCCCGACGCGCAGCGGCGCGCGTTGGCGCTGGCGGATTGGCTGGCGGATCGAGAGCGTGTGCCGTGGATGATCGAGGCCGGCTACTTGCCGGCCCGGCGGATCGACTGGGCGGCGCGGCTGGCCGACGCCAGCGACCCCGCGCCGTCGGAGGCCTACACGGCCTTCCTCGAGGAGCAGCTCGCCGCCGCCCGCACCGTACAGGGGAGCGCCACGTGGAGCGCCACGTGGTCGGCAGCCGCCGGCGGCATCATCAGCGGCGGGTCGGTGGAAGCAGCGCTGTCGCGCTGGCAGGGGCCCCCGCCATGAAGCGGGCGCCCGCGAGAGGAGGATTCCCGCTTGTTGGAGGAAACATCGATGTCATTGCCTGACCACACCATCGAGCCCGCCATCCGGCGCCGGCTGCAGGGCCGCGAGCCGATCGAGCTCGTGATCGGCCTGCCGACCTACAAGAACAGCCGGACCATCGCCAACGTGATCACCGCCCTGACGCAGGGCGTCGAAGCGCACTTCCCCGGGCTGCGAGCGCTGATCGTGGTCTCGGACGGCGGCTCGACCGACGAGACGCTGGACGTGGCGCGCGCGACGGCGCTGCCGCCGTCCGCCAGCCTCATCACGATGCAGTACCTCGGCGGGAACGGCAAGGGCAGCGCCATCCGGTCGGTGATGGAGATCGCCGAGCTGGCCCGCGCCCGGGCCTGCGCCATCGTCGACGCCGACGTGCGGTCGATCAATCCCACGTGGATCGAGCGCCTCTTCGGCCCGATCCTGGCCGACGAGGCGGACTTCGTCAGCCCGTACTACACCCGCGATCGGCACGAGGTCACGATCAACGACATGATCGCCTATCCGCTGACCCGCGCCCTCTACGGGCGCGACGTGCGCCAGCCGCTGGGCGGCGAGGTGGCGATGTCGCCGCTGGCGTGGCGGACCTTCATCAACCGCGACGTCTGGGAGACCGACGTCGCACGGTTCGGGATCCACATCTGGATGGTGACGCTGGCGATCAATGCCGGCTGGCGCCTGTATCAGGCGCCGCTCGGGACCAAGACCCACGACTACAAGGACCCGACGGTGGGCTTCGAGCCCAAGTTCATGCAGATCGTCGGCACGTTGTTCCGGCTCATGTCGATCCATCGGCGGGTGTGGCCGGACGTGCGGGTCGTGCTCCCGGTCCCGACCTGGGGCGAGGTGCACTACCTCGATCCCGAGCCGGTGCCGACGACCCGGCAGACACTGTGGGACGGCTTCCTCAAGGGCGTCAAGCGTTACCGCCGCAACCTCGACCACATCCTCGAGACCGACCAGCGGCAGCTGCTCAAGACGCTGGTCGCCGACGACTCGATCGGCCTGCCGGCCGATGCCTGGGCGCGCATGGTCATGGACTTCGCGGTGGTCTACAACCGCGGCGAGGGCGATCCCGACAAGGTCGCGCTGTCGCTCCTGCCGCTGTACTACGCGCGCAAGGCCACGCTCCTGCGGCAGCTCGAGGGGCAGCCGTGGACCGCGGTGGAGGACGCCATCCGCGAGCAGTGCGACGCGTTCTTCCAGATGAAGACCTACCTGGCGCGCCGGTGGGTGTCGTACCTGCCGTGGCTGACGGCGCCGTAAGGCCCGGGTCCAAGGCATGGGCCGGCACGACACGCGCCTCCTGATCATCGACGACGACGCGCGCCTGACGGACGCGATGACGGTCTTCCTCGCGCGGCGGGGCTACGACGTCGACGTGGCGCATTCCGGAGCCGATGGCCTTGCGCGTTTCGCGGGCCGCCCGCCCCACCTCGTCATCCTCGACGTGATGATGCCGGGGATGGACGGCTGGGACGTGTGCCGGCGCCTCCGGGCGCAGGCCAACGTGCCCATCATCATGCTGACGGCGCGGGACAGCGAGAACGACCGGGTGATGGGCCTGCGCATGGGCGCCGACGACTACGTGACCAAGCCGTTCAGCTTGAAGGAGCTCGAGGCGCGCGTCGAGGCGGTGCTCCGGCGGGCCCAGACGCCGCCGGCGCCGTCGCTGGTGATCCACGACGACGGCTACCTGCGCCTCGAGACCGGGAGCATGCAGGTCACGGCGGCGGGCAAGCCGGTGCGGTTGACCGCCACCGAGCGCCGGCTGCTGTTCCTCCTGGCGCAGAACGCGGAGCGCGTGGTGACGATCGACGAGATCCTGCGCCAGGTGTGGGGGCCGGAATACGACGGGCAGTCCGACTACGTCAAGCTTTACGTGTGGCGCCTGCGGCAGAAAGTGGAGCCCGACCCCGCCGCGCCGCGGTACGTCCAGACCGAGCGGGGGCTCGGTTACCGGTTCGTGGGCCAGGCATCGGCGCCGCCGCCGGCTCTTTAGCCGTACGGTAACAAGTCAAGGGGTTGGCGGAGGCGGTCAACCGTGTCATCTTGGTCGGCGGGTGAATTGACACTGCCGCCAAGCCCTTAACTTGTCACCGATGCCTTTAGCCGGTGCGTCGCGGTTCGATTGCGCCGTGCCGAGGGCCGATCGCCCGGCACGGTGCGCGCCGCGGCATCAGCGAGGGCGCCGCTCCACCTCGAGGTCGAACGGGTAGTAGCCGGGCCCGGAGGTGAAGTAGTCCGCGTTGAGCTGCGTCGTGTGCTGCTGGTCGTCCGGCACCTCGAACTCGGGGAAGATCGCTTCCGGCGGGCACACCGGCACGCAGGCGCCGCAATCGATGCAGACATCCGGATCGATGTAGAAGAGCGGCCATTGGGGATCGTCCTTCGGGCCGGGCACGATGCAGTCGACCGGGCAGACCTCGACACAATCTCCCTCGCGCGTGCACAGCTCCGTGATGACGTAGGTCATGCGTTATACCCCTGGTGGGATCAATCGGTGGCATTGGATGGTCGCGCGATCGTCGGCCGCGCCGGCACGTCGCGCCGGCCGATCATCGCCGGCGCATAGTCTAGCGCAAGATCGCGGCGGGGGCCATGCCCGTGCGCGCGCCACCCCGGACGATCAGCGCGACAGCACCCGCAGCGCGGCGACGATCCGGTCTTCCAGCGCGGCGTCGGCGGCGAGGCCGGCGGTCGCCAGCGCGGTGCGTGCCTCGCCGCGCGTGTAGCCCAGGGCGAGCAGCGCGGCGACGGCGTCGGCGTCTTCCGCCGCCCGCGCGTCATGCGCCGCGAACCCGCCCGCCGGGCGCGCGACGATCCCCTGCGCCTCGAGCTTGGCCTTGAGGTCGAGCACGATGCGCTGCGCCGTCTTGCGCCCGATGCCGGGCGCTTCCGTCAGCCGGGTGACGTCCTCGGCGACGATGGCCTGCTCGACGGTGGACGGCTCGAAGGTCGAGAGGATCGCCAACGCGGCGCGCGGGCCGATGCCGCTGACGGTCAGGAGCAGGCGAAAGAGGGCCACCGCCGCCGGGTCGGTGGCGCCGAAGAGCTCCATCTCGTTCTCGCGCACGTGGAGGTACGTGTGGAGGGTCACGACCTTGCCGACGGGCGCCAGGTCGGCGACGAGCGTCGCGGGGACGTGCACGCGATAGCCGATGCCGCCGACGTCGACCACGACGGCACCGTCTTCGAGGGCCACGACATGGCCGTGCAAGCGGGCGATCATGAGCGCGGATTATAACACGCGATCACCACGGCGGTGGCGGTAGGACAACGTGCTTGACGGCATGCGGACGCACGATTACCATATGGTGGAAATCAATGCGGAGTGACTGAGAGCAAGATGCGGCCGCGGCAGCGTTTGGCGCCCGCGCCGGTGGACCGATCGGTTGTGTTCGCAGTGAGGAACGAGGACCGCCGATGATGCTTGACGACACCGCTCAAGGCACCGTCTCGGATGCGCTCGAGCAGCTCGTGGTGCTGGGCCGCGGGCGCGGCTTCGTAACCGACCGCGACGTGCTGGCGTGCTGCCCCGATGCGGAGGACGAGCCGGTTTTGATGGTCCGGTTCACGCGCGCGCTCGAAGCCCTCGACATCGAGATCGTGCCGGAAGCGGCCGACGAAGAAGCCGCAGACGCCTTCGGGTCCGATCCACGCCCGGCGATGGGCGATGGGTACCAGGGGCTCGACGGGATCGACAGCGACGACACCGTCAGCCTCTACTTCAAGGAAGCCGCCTCGGTGCCGCTCCTGACCCGCGACGAGGAGGTGGCGCTGGCCATCCGGATCGCGCGCGGCCGCAGCGCGCACGCCGGCCTGCCGCCGGACGGCGCGCCCGATGCCCGGCACGAGGCGGCCCGGGCGTGGCTGGACGGCCAGCTCGCATGGGAGCACCTCGTTCGGGCCAACAGCCGGCTGGTCATCAGCATGGCCAAGAAGTATCGCGGGCAGGGTGTTCCGTTCCTGGACCTGATCCAGGAAGGCAACGTCGGGCTGATGAAGGCGGCCGACAAGTTCGATCACGAGCGCGGCTTCAAGTTCAGCACCTACGCCACGTGGTGGGTCCGCCAGGCCATCACGCGCGCCCTGGCCAACCAGGGCCGCACGATCCGCGTGCCGGTCCACATGAGCGACCGGATCCGCAAGCTCTTCGCCATCGCGCAGATCCTGGAGCAGGATCTCGGCCATACGCCGACGGCATCCGAGATCGCAACGCGGATGAAGCTGCCCGAGGCCAAGGTCGAGCAGATCCTGCGCGTGGCCCGCCGCAGCATCTCGCTCGAGGAGCCGGCCGGCGACGACCACGATGCCGAGCTGGGCCACTTCGTCGAAGACGCGCAGGCGCCCGACCCGCTGGCCGAGACAACCTACCAGCTGTTGCACGACGAGCTCGACGATCTCCTGGAGTGCCTGACCGCGCGGGAGGCGCGGATCATCCGGCTGCGCTACGGTCTCGACGACGGCCGGACACACACGCTCAAGGAGGTTGGCCGGAAGTTCAACCTGACCCGCGAGCGCATCCGCCAGATCGAGCAGGACGCGCTCGCCAAGCTCCGCCATCCGGGGCGCAGCGCCCGGCTCATGAACTACCTGCGGTAGCCGTCCCTGCGTCCCGTCTCGGGCCGGCGCGGGCGGCGTCGCGGCGATCGCGCGTCCGTGGGAGGGGATCTCTAACCCTTCCGCGGCGCCGGCCGTTATGCTCGCCGTGAACGACGGCTCCCGGCAAACGAACCGCCCCGCACACACGGCATGGCGCGGGCACCGGCCAGAAGCGCCGGCCGCGGCGCGCGGCCAACCCTGAATCAACCCGTTCACACATCAAGGCAAGCGAAAGGAGGGCGCTGTGGACCTGTCCAGGCGTCAGTTCGTACAAGTCGGCGGCGCCGCGGCGGCGGCCGCGGCCGCACCAGGGTTGACCGGCACCGACCTGGCCGCGCGACCACCGCTGGGTTGGGCCGCCCGGATGGCGGCCGACATGCCGAAGCCGGACCTGCCGGCGCTCCTCTACAACCGCGCCGCGTTTGGCCCGCGCCCAGGGGACGTCGAGCGCGTGCGGGCGATGAAGCAGCCCTACGACTGGGTCGAAGAACAGCTCGACCACACCGCCATCGACGACAGCGCGGTTGACCAGGCCCTCTCGCGCCTGCCGACCCTGTCGATGACCCCACGCCAGCTGCTCAACTACGGCATGAACCGCGGCCAGATGGTCGAGGAGCTCCGGCTGGCCACGATCTATCGCCAGGTGTTCAGCCGACGCCAGCTGTTCGAGGTGATGGTCGATTTCTGGAGCGACCACCTCTCGATCTACCACCCGACCGATTTCTGCGAATACTTCAAGACGGTCGACGACCGGGACGTCATCCGCAAGCATGCGCTCGGCCGGTTCCAGGATCTGCTCACTGCGTCGGCCAAGAGCCCGGCGATGCTCAACTTCCTCAACAACGACGCGAGCCGCGTGAACAACGTCAACGAGAACTACGCGCGCGAGATCATGGAGCTCCACACCCTCGGCGTGGCCGTCGACGGCGTCCCGTACACCGAGCAGGACGTCAAGGAGGTCGCCAAGTGCTTCACCGGCTGGGCCTGGACGTTCCAGGAGACCAGCCCCCGCCGCGGCGAGTTCGAGTTCCGCCAGGATTGGCACGACAACGGGTCCAAGGAAGTGCTCGGCCAGTTCATCGGCCCGGGCTACTATCTCGAGGACGGCCAGTTCGTCATCGACATCCTGTGCCACCACGAGGCGACAAGCCGGTTCCTGGCCACCAAGCTCGTCCGCCGCTTCGTCACCGACGACCCGGCCGGCCAGACGCCGGAGCTGGTGGCGCGCGTCGCCGAGACATACCGGCGCACCGACGGCGACATCAAGGAGATGCTCCACGCCATCCTGACGTCGCCCGAGTTCGCGAGCTCGTTCGCCGATTTTGGCGGCCGCCTGTCGCGCCCCAACGATCTGGTGGCGCGCTCGCTGCGCGCGGTCGACGCGCAGCCCGAGAGCTTTCCGACGGACTACCGCAACAACGCGGTGTATAACCGACTGCGCTACACGCTGCAATCGATGGGCCAGCTCCCGTTCTACTGGCCGACCCCGGACGGCTATCCCGACGTCAAGGACGCGTGGGGGTCCAGCATCGGCATGCTGACGCGCTGGAACTTCGGGCTGGCGCTGTGCGGGGCCGGCAGCGGCGGGGCGTTCGGCGGCGAGCTGATCCCGGGCTTCAAGCCGGACCGGCAGACGCCGGCGGACCGCACCACGGCCGGGGCCGTGGTGGACTTCTGGGTGGAGCGCCTGCTGCACCGCCCGGTCCTGGACGCCGATCGCGCCCTGCTCGTCGGCTACCTGACGAACGGCGGGAACGCGTCGACGCCGCGCACCGCCGCCCTCGACCAGCGCATGCCGGAGCTGATCGCCCTCATCCTCGACAGCCCGTACTTCCAGTGGCGCTAGGCCGCCCTCAAGGAGCTTCCCATGTTGATCACACGACGCACGTTGTTCGAGAGCGGCAGCCTGATGGCACTGGGGTCGGCGGTCTGGCCGCGCTGGATGCCACGGCTGGTGTTCCGCAAGGACGGGACCAACCCGACGGGCGACATCCTGGTGGTGGTGTTCGCCCGCGGCGGCTACGACGGCCTGAACATGCTCATCCCGTACGGTGAGGAAGGCAACTACTTCAACCGCCGCCGCAACATCGCCATCCCCGCGCCGGACAGCACGGCGACCCGCAAGGGCGTCAACCTCGACGGCTTCTACGGGATGCACCCGGCATTGGCGCTGCCGGACGAAGGCCGCTGGAAGCAATGGTACGACGAGGGCCTCCTGGCGATGGTGCACGGCGTGGCCATGAAGGACGAGACGCGCAGCCACTTCGACGCGATGGACTTCATGGAGCGCGGCACGCCCGGCGAGAAGACCCGCCCCGACGGCTGGCTCGGGCGGCACCTGGCCACGGTGGCCACGAGCAACGGCTCGCCGTTCCGGGCGGTCGGCCTCGGCACGCAGCTCCAGGCCAGCCTGCGCGGCCCCGTGCCGGCCGTGGCGCTCCAGAGCATCGCGGAGTTCCACCTGCAGGGCCGCCAGGCCGAGATCGCCCGCTTCCAACAGCATCTCCAGAGCCTCTACAGCGGCGAGGGCTGGCTCGACGGCCAGGGCCAGTCGACGTTCAGCGCCCTGGATCTGCTCCAGAAGAGCGTCACTCCCGGTGCGTACCGGCCGAGCAACGGCGCGGACTACGCGCCCGCGCTCGGCTTCGGCACCGGCCTGGCGCAGGTGGCGCAGCTGGTCAAGGCCGACGTCGGGCTCGAGGTGGCCTGCGTCGACATCGGCGGCTGGGACACCCACGCGAACCAGGTGAACGCCGACGACCCGGCCGAGGGCAACCACGCCAACCTGCTGCGCTACCTGTCGAAGGGCATCACGGCGTTCATCACCGACCTGCGCGACCACTTCGACCCCCGCGACACCGGCAAGCAGGGCATCACCATCATGGTGATGAGCGAGTTCGGCCGGCGGGCCGGGCAGAACGGCAGCATGGGCACCGACCACGGGCACGGCAACGTGATGTTCGTGTTCGGCCGCGGCGTGAACGGCGGCAAGGTCTACGGGCGCTGGCCGGGCCTGGCGGACGACAAGCTCAACCGCGGCGACCTGGACATGACCACGGAATACCGCGACGTCCTCGGCGAGGTGCTGAGCAAGCGGGCCAACAACGCTCAGGTCAGCGAGGTGTTCCCGGGCCACGCGTTCAGCTTCCTGGGCCTGGTGCGCAAGGACGCCGGCACCGTGCCGACCCCGGTGGAGCCCACGGCCACGCCGGTGCCGTCGAACACGCCGGCGCCCACGGTCGCCCCGTCGGCGACGGTGCCGCCCACGGCGCCGACCCGCAAGATCTACCTGCCGTGGACGACCAACGGGAGCTGATCGGCCGGTGTGCCACCTGACCGGGCACGGCTGAACGGGCACGCCCCGCCGATGTCGCGATCGGGGCCGCCCATCGAGATCATCCGCCCCGCCTTCCCGCGTGGAAGGCGGGGCGGTGTCGTCCACGCGGCCGCGCGCCGCCGCGCGGGCGGCCGCGGCTCACCGCAGCCGGCCAGCCTTGCGGCGAAGGCGCGCGACGCGGTGATCGAGATCCACCAGGGCCGTCGCCCGCCCACGGCGCGGCCGCACCTGCCCGCCGGCGACCAGCCCGCGCGCCCGCTCGGCGTACGCCAGGGCCCGCGCCGGGTCGGCCTCGGGCGCCCGATGCTCCCAATACTTCGCCAGTTCCTCGAAGGGGTACAGGCGGCGCGGTGGGTGTACGGCCACTTGCGCCGTCCACACCGCCACCGCCCGGTCCCACTCGCCGAGCCGCTTGGCCGCCATCGCGAGATGGTACTGTGCCTCGTCGGCGTCGGCCCCGGCCAACCCCGTGGCCAGCGCGTCGCCGCAGGCGTCGATGACCCGGCGCCAGTCGCCGCGCGCCGCGTATGTCCGGGCCAGGCTGAGCCAGTCCTCGCCATGGGCCAGGGCGGCCGCCGGCTCGCCATAGGCGCGCGCCAGGTGGGTGACCAGCCCGACCATCGACAGGATGTCGAGCTGGTTGTGCTCGAAGACTGGCGCCAGGGGGCGGGCATCGCCCGTGCGTTGGTAGTCCAGGTAGCGCCCCGGGATGAGCCAGCCCGGGACGTCGCCCTCACGCTCGAGGCCGAGGATGTGGCGTTCCAGGGATTGCAGCGCGCAGCTCACCAATCGCCGGCGCCACAACCGCCGCGCCGGGTGGAGGAGATCGAGGTGGCGGTCGTCAGGGAACGGCGGCAGCGCCCGGTGAAACGCATAGCGCGACGCCAGGAGCGGCAGGTCGAAGGCCCGTCCGTTGAACGTGACCACGGCGGTGCAGCCGCCGACCCAGTCCGCGACCTCCGCCAGCTGCGCCCGCTCCTCGCCGGGGTCGCGCATGAAGAACTGCCGCACTTCGAATCGGTCGTCGACGAACCGCCCGACGCCGACGAGGAACGCGTAGGTGCCGGCGCCGCCGCTCAGGCCCGTGGTCTCGGTGTCGACGAACGCCGCGCGCGCCATGTCGACGTCGGCCAGCGCCGCGCGCCCCGTCAGCTCGGCCAGGCTCCGGGTGGATGCCGTCAGCGCCTCGCCCAAGGCGGCGCCCCCGTAAGACTCGTCGGCGGCGCGCGCATGGGCGTGCACGAAGCACCGGCCGTGGGCGTTGGCGGCGACGGCGCCGGCCAGCACGCCTTCGATGGGCGCCGCGTCGAGCGAGGCCTCCCAACCGGCCTCGGACGCCGGGGCGTCCCATGGCGCGGCGCGATCGGCCGGATCGAACCGCGCCGGTCGGTCACGGCCCGCGGCGCCGGCGCCGAGCGGCGGGGCGGAATCGGCGGCATCCCCCTGCTGGGGGGTGCCGCCGCTCCGCTCCGGCCCTGGCAACCCCGCCGTTCCGAGGCTGACGCCGAGGCGGGCCAGGCGGGCGACGAGTTCCGGGTCGGGAGACGATGCGCGCTGGGATGGCATGTGGGTGGCCTGTGGTCGGTATTCTAAGCCGCCCAGGGCTCGGCGGGCAATCGGGCCGCGGCGGCGGCGATCGCGAATCTCGGGTCATCCGCCGCCACGGCCCCCGATTTTTGCACGGCGCGCTTCGATCGCTATAGTTAAAAATCCAAAAATACGGCATTTCGACCACCCCCTCTTCGCTGGACCCCCTTCCGTCGTCAAGGGAAAGGCGTGCCAGGCCTGTCAGCCGCGTTGGCAGACCACCTGGTGAAGAGGGGGTGACGCTTTGCCGGTCGTCTATCCGCTTGTCCTGGTTCCGATACGATCCCAGGGGTGGGGACGATTCCCACAAAGTTGGATACGATCCCAGGCGTGACTTCCCATTCACGGGAGAAGGGGGCTGCATGAATGGAAAAGCTCACCGGGTTCGGTCCGCATCTCATGCTGGACCTGAGTGACTGTGACCCTGAGCGTCTGAACGACCTCGATCTGTGCTTCGATCTCCTCAACCAGATCCCTGACCAGATCGGCATGACCAAGATCACCCAGCCGCACGTCTTCCGCTACTCCGGGCTCGTCCCGGAGGACGAAGGCATCACGGGGATGGTGATCATCGCCGAGAGTCACATCTCACTGCACACGTTTCCCCAGAAGCGTTACTGCTTCGTCGACATCTTCTCGTGCAAGCCGTTCGAGGTCGAGCGCGCCAAGCAGCGGTTCATCGAAGCCTTCGGGTCGTTGTCACCCGAGGTGTTCGTGACCGAGCGCGGGCGCCGGTTCCCGCGCGGCACGGTGCTGCCGCAGGCGGCGGGGTTCTAGGGCGCCTGGGCACGCCGGTGGCCATCCGATTGCACGACAACCCCGGCGCCTTCGGCGGGCTCGAGGCACCGGCGGACTATGCCTCGGCCCGCTTCGCGGTGCTGCCGATCCCGTACGACGGCACCTCGACCTGGCTCAAGGGCGCCGACCGTGGGCCGGAGGCCATCCTCGAGGCCTCCGGCCACATGGAGCTCTACGACGTCGAGACCGCGCGCGAGCCGTACCGCGCCGGGATCGTCACGCTCGCGCCCGTCGACTGCCCGCCCGACCCGGAAGGGGTGGCGGACCGCGTGCGGGCCATCGCGCTGGCCCTCATCGACGACGGCAAGTGCGTGGTCGGGCTCGGGGGCGAGCATTCGGTGTCGATCGGGCTGATCCAGGCGCATGCCGCGCGCCATCCCGGCCTGACGGTGCTGCAGTTCGACGCCCACAGCGACACCCGCGACACGTACGAGGGCTCGCGCTACAACCACGCGTGCGTCATGGCGCGTGCGGCCGAGGTGGCGGACTACGTTCAGGTGGGCATCCGCAGCATGGACGCCAGCGAGCTCGGCCTGCTGCGCGACGCGCGCACCTTCTTCGCCCACGAGATCGCCGGCGGGCTGGACTTCATCCCGTGGATGGTCGAGCGGCTCGGCGATCCCGTCTACATCACCATTGACCTGGACTGCCTGGATCCGGCGTACATGCCGTCGACCGGCACGCCGGAGCCGGGGGGCCTGACGTGGCATCAGCTGACGCGCGCCGTCGCGGAGGTGGTGCGGCGCCGGAACGTGGTGGGCTTTGACGTCAACGAGCTCCTGCCCAACCCGGCCAACCGCGCCCCGGACTTCCTGGCCGCGCGGCTGGTGTACCAGATCATCGGCTACCTCGACGCCAAGGCCCGAGCAACCTGAAAGGAATGGGGAATTGAACAAGCACGACTTCCTGGCGGACGAGGTCCGCCATCTCGACATCACGCGCTTCGACGCGCGACCGCTGATCGACATGTACGCCGACATGGCCTTCCAGGCCCGCAACCTCGCGAGCGCGGCGCGCATCTTCAACCACATGCAGTCCGACCGCGACTGCGCGGTGATCCTCACGCTTGCCGGCTCGCTGGTGTCAGCCGGCCTCAAGGACGTCATCGTCGCGCTGCTCGAGCACGACATGGTGGACGCCATCGTGTCGACCGGGGCCAACATCGTCGACCAGGACTTCTTCGAGGCGCTGGGGTTCCGGCACTACCAGGGCACGCCGCACGTCGACGACAACGCGCTGCGCGAGCTGGCCATCGACCGGATCTACGACACGTACATCGACGAGGCCGACCTGCGGGTGTGCGACATGACGATCGCCGAGATCGCCGCGACGCTCCCGCCCGGCCCGATGTCGTCGCGGGCGTTCATCACGGCCATGGGGGCGCACCTCGACCGGGTGGGCGTCAAGGCCGACCGGTCGATCGTCCACACCGCCTGGCGCAAGGGCGTGCCGATCTTCGTGCCGGCGTTCTCGGACTGCTCGGCGGGCTTCGGGCTGGTCCACCACCAGTGGCACAACCCCGGCCGCCACGTGTCGATCGACAGCGTCGCGGACTTTCGCGAGCTGACTCAGATCAAGCTGGCCGTGCCCGAGACCGGGATCCTGATGATCGGCGGCGGCGTGCCCAAGAACTTCGTCCAGGACGTCGTGGTGGCCACCGACATCCTCGCCGCGGAGCGGCCGATGCACAAGTACGCGCTCCAGATCACGGTGGCCGACGAGCGCGACGGCGCGCTCTCGGGCTCGACGCTCAAGGAGGCGTGCTCGTGGGGCAAGGTGGACACGACCTACGAGCAGATGGTCTGGGGCGAGGCCACGCTGGTGCTGCCGCTTCTGGCCAGCGACGCCTACCACCGCGGCGCGTGGCGCGGCCGGCCGGCGCGCGCGCTGAACGGGCTGTTCGAGGCGGCCCTCGTGCCGGCGTGACGCGGCCCGCGGGCTGACGGAGGCTCAGGCGGCCGCGGCGGTGTCGCCGCG
>CAYQBA010000036.1:0-19322 GCA_964415605.1 uncultured Anaerolineales bacterium
CCCATGCGCGCGCCGGCCCCGGCCGTCGCCGCCCACACGGCCGCGGCGAGCGCGACGGCCGTCACCGCCCAGGCGGCGTAGACCACCACGGCGGCGTCGGCCTGCTTGACCGCGATGCCGTAGGCAGCCCACGCGATGACCAGCGGATAGGCCGCGTCGGCATGCCGCCGCGCCATGGTCAGCGCCAGCCCCGCCGCAACCGCCAGGAGGATGGCGGCCCAGGTGGTCTCGGAGAACGGGGCGCCGCGCCAGCCGAGGTGGTAGAGCACGATGCTGGTGTTGGCGATGGTGGCAACGCTGATCCAGCCGAGGTAGACGCTGAACGGCAGGCGGGCGCACCACCGCTCGCCGGCGGAGCGGGCGGGGCGGACCCCGGTGCCCAGCCGGAGATAGGTGACGACGAGGCTCCCGAGGAGCACCAGCATGATGGCCAGCGACGCGGGGATCCACAGGTTGTGCCACGCGACGAGCCATACGGCGTTGGCCGCGCACCCGAGCAGCACGGGGCCGTCCAGCCGGCGCACCGCCGGGTCCGACCGCTGTGCCGGCATGGCCTGCCACACGGCGAAGGCGATGAGGCCGACGTAGATCACGCTCCAGATCGCGAACACGTACCCGGCCGGCGTGAACCGCACGGGGTACATGTCGGATACGGCGGCGGTGTCGCGCCCGGCGAGGGGAAGCGCGACGGCGAGCACGTTCATGGCGATGGCGCCGGCGATGCCGAGCACGACGGCCGCGGCGCGCGCGGTGGTGGTCATATCAGCTGCTCCTGTGAGTCCCCGTGAGTGGATGCGGCCGCCACGCCGTCGGCCATCTGCCCGCCCAGCCCGTCCAGCACCTCGCCCAGCCAGGCCTCGGCCTCGGCGATGTTGCGCGTCAGGGCCTCGGGGCTGCCGGACAGGTGCAGCCGTGTCAGGCGCGCCACGACGTCGGCCGGCAGGTCGTGCGGCAGGTAGCGGGCGCCGAAGTCGAAGCGCAGCGGGTCGTGGCGCATCCGCAGCGTCTCGATGAGCGGCCTCAGCACGTAGCTCTGGTACGACGTCGCCGCGTCGATCCAGTTGCCGCGCAGCGCCTCCTTGCGGGCGAGCGGCGTGAATAGGGCGTACATCCGGCGGAGCGTCTCGAGGCGCCGCGCGATCTTGTCGCGATACACCGCCGGGTCGGCGGGCGCGGGCCGGAGCACGCCGTCGCGGTCGAAGAGCACGACGGGCGCGCCGTGGCGGGTGGGCTCCATGAACTCGGCGACGAACGGCGCCCGCATGACCAGGAAGTCCAGCATGTGGAACGCGTCGGCGTCGCGCAGGCGGTAGAACGCCTGCGGGCTGCCGTGCCATGTCGGCATGGGCAGCCGGAAGCGCGTGTGGATGGGCGAGAGGCGCTCGAGCGCGGCCTCGACGGCGGCGAAGACGTCTTCCTCGCGGTCCTCGGGCGCCAGGCACTGCAGGTCGACGTCGGACCAGGCATCGTGGCGGCCAAACGACTGGCTGCCGCCGAGCCAGGCGGCGGTGACGTACGGCAGGTCCGCGAGCGCGGCGTGCACGGTGTCGATGATATGCTGACGGGTGACGGTCGCGGTCATGACGGCGGGCTCCTGGTGCGGGATGGTCGACGAGATCATGACGCCGCGGTGGGCGCGAGCGTGACCGGCGGGCGACGCGGCGGGCGCTTCGACGTCCCTGGCGTCGGGGCGCTCCTCCCCCCGCGCCAAGCGGTGCACCGAGGCCGGTCAACCATCTTCAGCCGGCCCGGAGCCGCTGAGGACGTCCGCCGCCCGGACCGCCGGCACGGCGGACAGCGCCTGGCGCAGGGCGGTGTGCGCATCGCGCAGGCCGGGCTCGTCGCCGGCGTTGAGGGCGGCGTTGTACGCCGCGGCGGCTTCGAGTGCGGCGTCGGCGATCATCCGCAGGTCGGCGTGCACGGCCTCGGCCTCGGCGGGCACCGCGGTGTACGCGGCGATCTCGGCGGCCTTGGCGTTGATGAGCCCGACGGCCACGCCAAGCCCGATCTTGTAGTGCATGTCGGCCAGCAGGCCGGGGTTCTGGTCGAGATCGGCCATGCCCTGGTCGAGGACAGCCGCCTGCTCCGCGAAGACGTCGAGGCCGTCGACGGCCCACGGGACGTAGGTGGCGAGCGACGGCGCTTCGGTGGCGACCGGGGCGGCGGGCGCGGCGGCCGTGCCGGGGGCGGCGGCGTCGATGGGCGTCACGGGTCCCGTCCCGCTGGACTCGAGCTGGAGCGCGGCGGGCACGCCGTCCGTGGCGCCGGGCAGCACGCGGTCGGCGGTGGGGGTGGCGCAAGCGGCGAAGGTGAGCGGTGATGCGATGGCGATGGCGAGCGGCACGGCGAGGCCGACGGCGAAGCGGGCGGGTGCGCATGGCGGGCGGCGAGCGCGCCGATCGCGCGCACGGAGATCATGCGATCGCGCCTCGAGATCGTGGGACATCGGGATCTTCCTTCTGGGGCCGGGATTGGGCGGGCGCCGGGATCTGACGGGACCAACCGGGCGCCGCCGTTGGCGTCGGGCGTCAATTGTAACGGCATCCCGCGCCACGGTCGCGTCGGGACAGGGTATGGTCGGCCTGGCAGGCTGGGCCGGCCGGACTGGTTGCGGGCGCGTTCACCGAGGGTTATCCATTTCGCCGGAGCGTGCACACGGCGGGCCGTCTGAGGAATCGATCCACGCGGTGGCGTGGCGACGTCGGCCATCCTGACGGGGTTTGGGCTGTCCGTGGACGACATCCTGGACGCGGATTGACGAAGCCGGCGATCACCCCCGCAGCGTCTCCGCCAGACCCGCTCCGTCCCCCCTGCCAAGCAGCGTGCGCAACACCGCCAGCTCGGCGACGCTGGCCGTGCCGATGAAGACGACGGGGGCCAGCGACGTCGCCTCGCCGCGCGCCGCGAGCACGCCGACGGCGCAGAGGATGCCGGCGCCGAGCGCCACGAAGCAGACGAGCAGCAAGGGAGCGACGCAGTGGCTCCACGCCCGTCCGCGCCGCAGGCCTAGCCCGGTCGCCAGCGCCGCCGGCAGCACGAACGCCAGGTCCAGCACGTACACCGGGTTCGTGATGAGCCCGGACTCGTTCAAGCTGGCCGGGAGCGTGCCGGCCACGAGTGACGGGACGATCTCCGACAGCCACAGCAGCGCGAACAACGCTCCGATGGCCACGAGGACGCCGGCGGCGGCACGGTGGCCATGCGGCGCCAGCGCCGCCTTCACGCGCTCCGGGTCGAGGCTGAGCAGCCCGCCCACGAGGGTGTACAGCGAGAGGCCGAGCACGGCGACGTACGGCAGGAACAACGGGCCGTAGTGCAGCGCGAAGGCGTAGATGGCGTAGGTGTAGACGCTATAGCCGAGCACACCGAGCCAGATCAGGTATGCGCGCAGCGAGCCCCGGCGGGCCCGCCAGGCGCAGGCCAGCAGGAGGGGATACAGGCCGAGGTTGGCGATGTCCTGCCCGACGCCCTGGGCCGCCCAGTTGGCGGTCTCGCGGGCGTAGGCGGCATCGGTCAAGATCCCGGCGAGGCTGGCGGCGATGGCCACGAGCGCCAGGCACCGAGAGCCACAGCCACGGGGCGACGGCGCGCGTATCGGCGGCGTGGCGGGCGGAGAGGGTCATGTCGGCCGCTCCTGGATGTCGGGCGGGACGAGGGCGCGTGGCGCGGGGTAGGCGTCTGGCGGGCAAGCGATGTGGGCGAGGATGCCGCGCGCTTCGTCGAGCGCGAGCAGCCGGTGGCGCGTATCGACCTCGTCCGGCGTGACGACGTTCCAGGGCGCGCGCGCTTGCATGGCGAACGGGACGATAGCACGGGCGCGGTGGGCCGGCGAACGGCCGGCGCGCGGCGTCGGAGGATGGGTAAAGCGGCGTCGGCGTCGGGTCGTGGCGCACCGCGCCATGCGGCGGAGGGTTTCACCGCACCGAAGCCTGGCGCGAAGCGCCGCACGGCGATTGGGTCAAGGGTGGCGTGCGCGTTTGACACTTGTCGCGCTGTCCTCCCATAATCGCCATAGGTTTCGTTCTCACCTGCGGACTTCGGCACCCATCAGACATGGCCCAAATCCAGCTGACCAACGACGATCGCAAGCGCCTGATCGAGATTCTCATCTCGACGGGCCGGCTCGACACGGGGCTGGAACGCCAGAACTTCCTCGAAGATGCGGGCTTGAGGTCTTTCGCCTCGAAGATCGACGACCTGACCGGCTCCACCGAGTCGTTCACGCGCGCGATGGTTCGCACGCTGCAGCAAGCCGGAACCATGCCTGAAACGGGCGAGCCAGCCTTGACGCTCCTCCTGCGCGAGCTGCGCAACGTGATCCAAGGTCAAGAGGATCTGCTTGCGTTCGTTGACGAGATTCTTGCCAGACCCGCGGCGTCAGCCACGGCCCCAGTGAACACCGCGGCGAACGCGAACCCCGCTTGGCATCGCCCCATGCGCCGTCCCTTCATGCCGCCGAAAGTCGCCGCAGCGGGGGTGGTCGTGGTTGTCGTCGTCGCGGCGATGTTGATTCAGCGAAGGAACCACCCGGCGCCGATCCCTGACCCGCCCGGCAACGCCACGGCGATGACCGCAACACCAGACCCGGCGATTTCGATCACGGCGACTACCCTCCCAACGGTGCCACATGGTCCCACGGAGGCCACCACGGACACCAGCGAAGGCAACGCGGCATCCAGCAGCAAGCGGGGCATGTTCAGCGTCTTGCCTGCCGTCGTGGAGGCAGGCGCCGTCACGCTGCTCACCTTCAGCTGGGAGGCCCCGGGGGCAACGGACGTCATCATCTACGAACAGCGGGCCGACACTTCACGAGACGACGAACCCGTGGCGGTGATCAGAACCCGTGAACAGGACAGGCTAGCACGCCACACGCTGCGCGACACGAGCGATGGCGCTGAACGCGTCTTCCAGCTCGTCGCGGTCGTGGACAACGTGCCAGTCCATATCGGAACGACGTCCGTGCGCGCTGATCGCAACCCGTGCCTGGCGCCGGCCGGCCTGCAGACCTATCTCGATCCGGGGGCCACGGAACCTGACCAAGTGCTCAGGCTCAACGACCCGTGCATCCCCATCATCCCATCCGGTGAGATGCTTCAGGTCTACACGATCTATGGCACGTACCGATGGGTGCAACGCAGTCGCCTGCGATGCGAGGACGCCGCTGAGGCCGCCCTGTCCCGCCTCGCGCCCTTGCCGAAAGCGGGCCCCACACCCACGCCCGCCAACGTCTCCACGGCGCCCGCGAAGCGCAAGCTCGGCGTGGTCCATCTGGGAGGCAATCATGGCAACATACGGCAGTTCGTCGAGCAGAATCAACCCGCCGTCGTGGTGCTGTACGGAAGCCTGCCGCAGTCAAAGCGGATCAAGCAAGCATCGCCGGAGACGATCGTCGTCGGGCGGATCGTCGAAGACACGCAAGACATCGGAATCGGTGCCGCCGCTTACGTGACCTCCCATCTCGACACCTACCTCCAGAATCCCGACGTCGACTACTGGCAAGGCTTCAACGAAGGGTTCGCCGAGCGGGAGGAGATGGCTGCCTATGCCGAGTTCGAGGCCGAGCGAGCCTCGATCATGGCTCAACACGGCCTGAAGGTTGGCATCGGCGCGTTCGCGAGCGGCAGGCCGGATATCGAGGCTTTCGAGTCGTTTGTGCCGGCGCTTGAGGCCGCCGCACGCCACGACGGCGTCCTTTTGTTGCACGAGTACAGCTCGCCGTGGATGTGGTGGCTCACCGGCGCGTTCCAGTGGCAAGACGGTGCGCCTCAATACAGCCTGGCTGGACCAGGTGACCGTCTCGAAGGGTGGACAACCTTGCGGTACCGCAAGCTCTACCGGGAGGTCATGGAGCCCCACGGACTGGCCGACCTCCCGTTGATCATCTCGGAGACCGGTATCGACGACACGATCCCGCGTCCGGGACCTCGCGGCAAGGGCTGGCGCGACCTCACGCAGTGGTGGCTCAGCCTTGATGGCCTGAGTGATCCGATCACCTACTGGCGTGACTCGCGCGAGCGGAGTCCAGAGCACTACTATGCCGAGCAGTTGCTGTGGTACGAAGCGCAGCTGCAGGATGACCCCTATGTCCTGGGCGCCGCGATCTTCGCGTTCGACTGCCAGGCCGACAGTCTGTGGTGTTCATTCGCCATCGAGAACTCGGCGGTGCCGGAGCGCTTGTATCGCTGACATGCGCGCAGGCGCCGGCCCGGGGCCTTGCCGAAACGCGTTGCGGTGGCGGACGGCGGCGTGCACGGGCTCGTTCTGGTGAAGCCCCCGGGTCCCGATCGGCCGGAAGCGCTGCGCGGCCCGGGGTCACGACCGGGGTCACACCAGGCCCTGGGCGGGCGTTGCCGATACCAAGGACAACTCCGTCGGCGTGTGGGTCATCGCCTGACGTCAGGCCTGTTCCGTCAACTCCGCCCGCCGCGCCGTCGCCGACGGCCCGAACCGCCGCTCCGACCGCGCCCGCCCCTTGGCCGCCTCGAGCGCCCGGTCGCGCGGGGGCGCCGCGGTGACGAGGTCGCCCAGCAGCTCGTGCGCCGCGTCCGCCACGCGGTCGACCGCGCGCTCGAACGCGGCCGCGTTGGTCCTGGACGGCCGGGTCGTCCCGCTGAGCTTGCGCACGAACTGCAGCGCCGCGGCGCGGACCTCGTCGTCGGTGGCCGGCGGCTCGAAGTTGAAGAGCGTCTTGATGTTGCGGCACATGGCGGTCTCCTGGCGTGTGTCGCGGCGGGCAGGTCGGCGAATGCCACAATGATAGGCCGTGGGCAACGTCCACGTCCACGGCTCCCTGGCGTGCCCGGCCCATCGCCGGCCTGACACGCCGCCGCCGAACCCGCCCTAACGCCCCGTCCACGCTTGCCGTTGTCCCCAACCGAGCCCACGCCCCGGTACCCCTCATCCGCCACTGCTCCCCCAGGAGGCGCTCCATGACCCCCGCGCGGCTCAACCTCCTCGCGCTCCGCGCCGATCGCGTGCCATGGCGCGGCCCGGATCCCGGCCGCCACGCCGACCCGCCCCCCACCGCTCTTGACCGCCCGGCCATGCCCGCGCCGGGGGCCGCCCCGCCGCCCGCCGGCATCCAGGCCCGCACCGTCGTCCCCGCCCTCGCCGCCAGCCCCATCTCCCGCCGCCACCTCTTCGGCCTGGCCGCCGGGGCCGCGGGTGCCGCTGGCGTGGCGGCGTCGGGCCCGATCGGTCAGGTGTTGGCCGGCGCCGAGTACCCGGGCTTCGAGCTCGACGTCCGCCCCGGGCGGGTCGCGTTCGGGCTGGCCGGACAGCCGCGCTGGGTCGTCGACGTTGCCCGCTTTGCCGGCGCGCCGCGCCTCACGGTGCGGCGCGAGCCCACCGCGATCGCCGTCATGCTGCGCGGCGCGCGCTTCCCCGGCACCGCCCTCGCCGCCGACCTCGACGCGCGCGCCTGGCAGGCGCCGGATGGGTGGCGGCTCGGCATCGCGCTGCCCGGGCTGGCGTTCACCGCCGAGGTCCCGCTCGTCGATTGGCTCGCCGGCGCGGCCACCGCGACCGGGCCCGCGCGCCTCGCCGCCGGCTGGCCGCTCGGCCCGGCACACCGTGTGGACCTCGCCGGCGCGGCGACCGCCACGTACGGGCTCGACTGGACCGTGCACCTCGCCGGCGATCGGATCGGGCGCGCCGTGTGCACCGGCGCCGGCGCCGCGGCCGCCTTCGACGTCGCCGCCGACCGGGTGCGCGTCAGCCTCCCGCCGCCCGGTGGCGCCAGCCTCCTCAGCCGGCCGGGCACGCTCCGCACGCTGGTCGCGCTCGAGCGGGACGACCGGGCCTGGCGGTTCACGCCCCGCTGGGATCTGCCCGGCGCCGCGCGCCTGGACTGGCCCGCCGAGAGGTTCGACGTCGCCTACGCCGAGTCGGCCGAGGACGCCGCCGCCGAGCCCCGCCACGCCCTGACGCTCGAGACGCGCGGGGGCGGCGGCGCGTTCTTCCCCGGGCCCGGCGCCGCCGACGCCGCCGGCCGACCGTTCGCCCTCCCGCTCGCCCGCGCCCGCTACGCGGTGGCGCTCGACGCGACCACCACGGCGCCGGCGGTCGCGTTCATGGGCTGGCTGGGCGACGCCGAGCCGTGGCTGCGCGCGCCGGGAGGCATCGCTGCACGCCTCGCCGACCCGGCCGGGGGCCCGGCGCTGGAGATCATCGCCGCCCCGGGGCGGCCGCCCGTGCTTGCCGTGGCGCCAGCCATTGCCGACCTCGCGCTGCCGCTACCGGACGCCGGCGTGGTGGTCGACGCGCGGCTGCCGGACGGGGCGCGGGCACGGTTCGGGTGGCCGGGCCAGGCGCCGGTGGGCGACGCCAGCGCTGCCCACGGGACGTCCTCCGCCGCCGCCAGGCCGTTCTCCTCCGCCGCCATCGCCCGCGCCGCCGCGGCGACGTCCGCCGGGATCTCCGCGCGCGCCGGCCGCGCCGGCGCCCCCCCCGGAACGCCCATCCTTGACCTCCACTTCACCGCCGACGGCGTCGACAGCGTGGCCCAGGCCGCCGCGCTCGACCTCGTGGTCCTGCGGCCCGACGACCTCCTCGTCCTCGGGTTCGCCTTCGACAACCTCGTCCTGCGCCCCGGCGCCAACCCCGGCGATCCCGCGCGGCTCGTGGCGTCCGAGACCGGCCGGCCGTCGCGGGTCATCGTGCACTTTCCCCCGCAGCACATCACCGAGCGGGCCGCGCTCGACGAGGGCCAGCCCGTGCTGGTGGCGCCCACGCCGCCCGTTCCCGCGGCCCTCGCCAGCCCGAGCCGGCTGGCGTTCGACGTGCCGGCCGCCCTTCAGACCGCGGGCATCCCCTACACGCTCGACAGCCTCCTGGACTGGGGCAAGCTCACGCCCCGGCCCGGCCCGCAGGGCACGGTGCGGCGGCCGACGCTGTCGGAGACCGCGCTCGTGGTCCCCTATCGCCTGATCCTGAGCCCCGAGGTCGACGACGACCCGGCGTGGGCGCACGCGCGCCAGCCCGTGACGTTCGACGGGCGCACCGAGCTGTGGCACACGCGGCTGGGCCGCGACGGCGCGGACGGCTCGCGCGAGGTGGCCGGCGTCGACGCGGTCGACGAGCGCACCCCCGCCCGGCTGCGCGCCGTGTGGACCGAGTCGTTCGACCCCAACCAGGCGCTCTTCCTCGGCTGCAACCACCCGCTCGTCGGCGACCCGTTCGCGCCGATGTCGCTGACCCCGGCCGACCGCGCGGCGGTGACGATGCTGACCGGCACCGGCGACGATCGCATCGCCGCCCAGCGCTTGTTCCTCTCTGCCTTCGGCGCATGGCTGGACGTCACGTTCAACCGGAGCGCGGGCAACGCCAACTGCCCGACCCCGCTGGAGTCGTGGACCCACAAGGCGGCGATGGGCCGCGACTTCTTCGTGCGGGTGGTGTACCGCGGGACGCTCCTGCCGTTCGGGCACCGGGCCGTCCTCATCAAGATCACCGAGCGCAAGTTCGCGCGCGACGCCGGCGACGACACGGTGGCCGCCCTCTGGCAGCGCCAGCTCCTGATCGTCCGCGAGCCCGAGAAGACCTTCAACAACCGCAAGCTCCCGTTCCGCCGCGTGCGCATCCTCACCGAGAGCACGCCCAGCCTGCGGCTGACCAGCCCCGCCGCCAAGCTGGGGACGCTAGCGGCCGACGGCAACGGCGGCTTCTGGCCGATCATCCTCGTCGACGGCGCCGACCGCGACTTCCCGTTCCAGGTCACGGCCACCGACTGGGACGGCCAGACGGTCGACCTCACGCTGCCGATGGCGTGGCTGGCGGACGGCGCCGACCTCGCCGTCGCCCGCGCCGCCTACAACGCCGAGACCGGCGCGCGCGTCAAGCGCCCGATGGCCGGGCAGAAGATCGCCTTCGCCGCCGGCACCGGCGGGGGCGGGGGAGAGGGCGGCGGGGGTGCCGGCGAGGGCGCCGACACGCGGCTCGAGACCCTGGCGCTGACGTTCGCGATGGACGCGGCCGGCGTGACGCCGATCATGAAGCGCGCCGGCGTCATCGTCGAGCCCATCAAGAACCTGCTCGGCGACCGCACACCGGTCGACATCTTCTACGACGACACGTACCTGACCCACGGCTTCGACGCGGCGGGCAACCTGGGCGAGGTGTTCGCCCGGCTCGAGGACAAGCTGCCGCTGGACTTCGGCGGCGGCGGCAAGGGCGATCGCGGCGGCGGGCTGGTGACCCCCAACTTCGACGTCGCGGGCCTGTCGCGCAAGCTCGGCGCCGTGGCCGGCGACCTGGCGAGCCTGGCGGGCGGCACGTTCGACCCGGCCGACTTCCTCGACGTCGCGGCGCTGGGCAACAAGGCCAAGATCCTCGGCTACGACATCCTCGACAAGATCCTGGCCGTCGTCCCGCCGGCGGAGTTCGGCGACGGGTCCAAGGTGCCCAAGGTGGTCACGCGCGTCGACGTGCCGAGCCAGACGGCGATCACCGAGGTCGACTGGTCGCCGAAGGTGATCCAGTTCATCCCGTTCCAGTTCAACACCGGCGGCACGACGGCCTTCACGATCCACGCCACGCTGCGCGCTAGGCTCGACGCGGGCGCCGGCGCCACGGCGGAATTCGACGTCCTGTGCGAGCTGACGTACTTCGCCATCGACCTGGTCGCCATCCGGCTGAGCTTCGATCGGCTGCGGTTCACCGCCGGCAGCGGCAAGGCCACGAGCCTGGTGCCGGAGATCGCCGCCGTCAACTTCGGCGGGCCGCTGAAGTTCATCGAGAAGCTCAAAGAGGTCATGAGCTCGGACGTCCTGGGCGTGGGACCGAAGATCGACGTCACGCCCACCGGCATCCTGGCGGGCATCAGCGTCGGGCTGCCGAGCGTGGCGGTGGGCGTGTTCAGCCTCGAGAACATCCGGCTGTCGGCCGCGCTGAACATCCCGCTCACGGGCGAGATGGTGCGGTTCCGGTTCGCGTTCTGCGAGCGCCAGAGCCCGTTCGTGCTGACGGTGTCGGCGTTCGGCGGCGGCGGCTACTTCGCGGTGCACCTCGGGGCCGACGGGCTGGCCAAGCTCGAGATGGCGCTGGAGTTCGGCGCGCAGCTGTCGATGTCGATCGGCATCGCCAGCGGGAGCGTCGGCATCATGGCCGGCATCTACCTCGAGCTGACCAAGAACGAGGAGGGCGGGACGGACGTCCTCCTGACGGGCTACCTGCGCTGCTGGGGGGAGCTCGACATCCTGGGGCTGATCAGCATCTCGGCGGAGTTTTACCTGGCCTTCACGTACGACTCGGCGCGCAACAGCTGCCGCGGGCAGGCCAAGCTCACGGTCAAGATCGAGATCCTGTTCTTCGAGAAGACCTTCACCCTCAGCGTCGAACGCGAGTTCCGCAACCAGGGCGGCGGCGGCTTCCTGATGGCAGGCGGCCGGTCGCTGACCGACGGCCAAGGCCGCGCCCTGGAGGCGCCTGCCGGCGGCATCGCGTTCGCGGACCTGTATACGGCACCCGACTGGGCGGCTTATTGTGGAGCGTTCGCATGAAACACCAGACCCTCTTGTGGACCCCGCTGCCGAACGGCATGGACGTGCCCGCGGCGCCGACGCGCCTGCGCCTCTCGGCGTTCCTGGCGGTGCGCCTGGCCAGCGACGAGCAGCCGCTGCACGACCTGGCGGACTACCCGGACTTCATGGCCTGGCCGTCGCGGGCGGCCGGCGCCACGTTCCAGGTCGCCTTCGAGCCCGGCGGGCCGACGCTGCCGGCCGAGCGCGTGAGCACGCCGTCGCAGGCGCACTGGGACGCCCTGTTCGGCGCCGACGCACCCGTCAAGCCGTACGCCTACGAGGGGCACACGGCGCGCGCCATCCGCTCCTACCCGCTGGCCCACGTGGCGGCGCACGTGCGGCAGCTCCACCAGCTGGCCTACCAGCTCGCGCCCGAAGACGCGCCGAGCATCGGCCGGCTGATGGCCGGCGGGCTGGACGACCTCACGCCCGACCGGCTGGCGCGGGTCGCCACGCAGATCGAGGCGAGCTTGCGGGACCCACAGCAGCGGGCGATGCCGCCGGCCGCGGCCAACCCCACGCTGGACTTCGCGCAGGCGATGCGGTTCCACAAGCGGCCCGCGGCCGGGCCGCCACAGTTCGCGCTGGTGCTGACGCCAACCATCGACTTCCACCAGGCGCTGGGGATGCTGGCGAGCTACCCGTCGCTCCTGCGGGCATTCGGGATCGTCGTCGACCTCGAGGTCGACGTGGCGGGGCAGCTCGGGGCGGTCGCGGGTGCCCAGACGGTGCGCCTGATCCCGGCGTGGGCGCCGGCCGGGGGGGTGCCGACGACGAATGCGACGCCGCGCACGCGCTTCGCGCTGGACGCGGCGCGCGGGCTGTTCGTGCCGGCGTCGGCGGCGGCGGCGCCGGAGATCGTCGACGGCTGGCTGGACCTGCACCCGCACCCGGCGCAGCCGCACGGCGTCCTGCGGGCCGACGTCGACGGGGCGGCCATCAAGACGGTCAACACGGCGCACGGCTTCCAGCGCGAGATCGGGGCCTTCAAGGCGCCGGACGCGCCCGAGGCGGACCACCTGCCGGCGCTGACGTCGGCGGGGATCGCGGTCTACAAGACGGGGCGGGCGTTCGCGCTGGCCCGGATGCTCGACGGGATGGCGCAGCGCAACGTCGACCTGGCGGCGAACCCGCAGGCGCACCAGACGCACGGCATCGACGACCTCAAGCGCGGCTTCCGGGTCGACGTGTTCGACGCGGCGGCGGGGCGCTGGTTCCCGCTGTGCGCGCGCCAGGGTCAGGCGGTGATCCTGGACGCGGCGCTGGCGCCGCTGACGGTCGACGCCATCGACGACGAGGGGTTCGTCGAGACGGGGGCGACGGCGGACGCGGCGGATGCCGGACCGAACCCGGACCTCTACCTGCACGAGGTGCTGTTCCGCTGGGCGGGCTGGAGCCTGGTGGCGGCGCGGCCGGGCGACACCATCCTGCCGGACGACGCGCCGGGGGCGCCGTCGGATGACCTCGACCCCAACTTCCGGCTGCGGGCGGACCTCGCGGCGCGGCCGGGGTCGCTGCCGCGGCTGCGTTTCGGGCGGACGTACCGGCTGCGGGCGCGGGTGGTGGACCTGGCGGGCAACAGCCTGCCGTTCGGGGACCCGGCGGCGCTGGACTTCAGCCGCGCGAGCGCCGCGGAGACGTATTGGCGGGCCGAGCCGGTGCCGTACCCGGTGGTGGCGCTGCGGGCGGCGCCGGACACGACGGTCGGCGAGGCGCTGGAGACGCTGCTCCTCCGCAGCAACTTCGACGTGGCGGCGGACGCCTACGCGGCGGCGGCGGGCCTGCCGCACCACGCCGAGCGGCACGTGGGCCCGGCGCGCGCGACGCAGGTGATGGCGGAGCAGCACGGGCTGTTCGACGTGCCGGCGGGGCTGGACCCGGCGGCGTACGCCATGATCGTGGCGCGCGACCGGTCGCTGGCGGACGTGGGGCAAGCAGTGGCGGTCGGCGACAAGGCGCCGTACGTGGTGCACCCGGAGGCGGAGCTGGTGATCCCGTACCTGCCGGACCCGCTGGCACGGGGGGCGGCGCTGCGCGGGCTGCCGGGGCTGGGGGCCGACGAGGCGCTGCTGATCCCGTTCGACGGGGCGTGGCCGGCGCGACGGGCGTTCCGGCTGCGGGTGGTCGAGGAGGACGGCGAGGTGCAGCGGGCGCCGGCGTGGGACGCGGCGGCACGGGTGCTGACGGTGTTCCTGACGAAGGCGACGATCGCACGGGTGCGGGTGAGCAGCTTTCTGGAGGACGCGGACGTCGACCTGATGGAGGCGTGGCACGCGGTGCTGGAGCGGCTGCCGGGCGGGGTGGCGACGCCGGCGTTCCGCAAGGCGGCGCGGGAGGGGCGGCACGTGGCGCTGACGCCGAACCGGACGCTGGAGCTGACGCACGCGGTGCAGCAGCCGCTGCGGGCGCCGGAGCCGGTGGCGCTGGTGGCGGCGCGGTCGGCGATCGGGCAGACGCCGGCGGACCTCACGGGGCGGTTCGAGGTCGACGGGCGGAGCACGGTGCAACTGGACCTCGAGGCGGCGTGGGCGGAGCCGGTCGACGACGTGGCGAAGGCGGGGCCGACGGTGGCGGAGCGCGAGGCGCACGTGCTGGACGTGGCGGTGGGGTATGACGCGACGGGCGTGGATCTGGCGCCGGCGGACCACCGCCACATGTTCGGCGACACGAAGCACCGGCGGGTGACGTACCGGGGGGTGGCGACGACGCGTTTCAAGGCGCACTTCCCGGGGACGATCACGGGGGACCGGGCCAACATCACGCGGGTGGGGGCGCCGATCGAGGTGAGCGTGCTGAACTCGGCGCGGCCGGCGACGCCGCGGGTGCGCTACGTGGTGCCGACGTTCCGCTGGGAGAGCGGCCCGACGGGCTGGGCGCGGCGCGGGGGGCTGCGGGTGTACCTCGATCGGCCGTGGTATTCGTCGGGCGAGGGCGAGCTTTTGGGGGTGCTGTTGGAGGACCGGGGCGGGGGCATCGTGCTGCCGGGGCAGAAGCCGCCGCTGGCGAGCGAGGCGATGCGGCCGTACGTGACACAGTGGGGGGCGGACCCGATCTGGGACGCGGCGCCGCTGGCGGCCTTGACGGGCGACAAGTTCGACAACGCGGCGGCGCCGCTGCGGAGCGGGCTCACGTTGGAGGAGTTCGAGCGGCCGGATGGGTCGTATGGGACGGGCAACCGGGTGCACGCGCTGGGCTTCGCGGTGCACTACGACACGGTGCGGCGGCTGTGGTTCGCGGACATCGACGTCGACCCGGGCGAGAGCTACTTCCCGTTCATCCGGCTGGGACTGGCGCGCTACCAGCCGGAGTCGATCGCGAACGCCCATCTGTCGCGGGTGGCGGCGGCGGACTTCATGCAGATCACGCCGACGATCTCGGCGAGCGTGACGGATGTGGCGCAGGGAACCTACCGACTGACGGTTGCGGGCCCCGAGGTGCCGGTCGCGGGGCAGTCGGGGGCAGGCACGCCGCCGGCGCACACGCGGCTGGAGGCGGTGGTGGAGCAGCGGCGCAAGGATGCGGGGGCGGAGGCGTTCGAAGCGTGGACGTCGGTGGGGAGCGTGGCGCTGGCGCGGGGGCGGGATGGGACGTCGAGCGGAGAGTTCCCGCTGCGGGGGGACCCGGCGATGGACTACCGGCTGGTGATCCGGCAGCACGAGGTGTTCCCCGAGCAGGTGGGGCAGGAGGGGGCGCCGGAGCGGCTGGTGTTCGCGGCGATCATGCCGGTGCCGTTCGTGGTGCCGCCGTCGGCGACGGCGACGGCCACGGCGACGGCGACAGGGGTGCCGGCGCCGTCGCGGACGCCGACGGTGATCCCGACGCGGACGCCGACGGTCACGGGCACGGCTCCGGCCACGCGCACGCCGACGCCGGAGCGGACGCGGGCGGCGACGCGGACGCCGGTGCCGACGCGGACGCCGGGCGGGGCGCCGTCGCGGACGCCGACGCCGACGGAAGGCGCGGGGCCGACGCGCACGCCAACGCCGACGGAAGGCGCGGGGCCGACGCGGACGCCGACGCCGACGGAAGGCGCGGGGCCGACGCGGACGCCGACGCCGACGGAAGGCGCGGGGCCGACGCGGACGCCGACGCCGACGGAGGGCGCGGGGCCGACGCGGACGCCGACGCCGACGGAGGAGCGGCCGCCGACCGAACCGTCACAGATCTATGTCCCGCGCGTGGTGAAGAACCGGTAGGGGCGGCGCTCGACGCGGCCCCCGGCAGACGGCGACCGGTTGGTCGATCCCGACGCATGGTTCCCGCCGGGCCCATGCGCCCGATCCGGGCGTGGCCGCCACTAACGAGGCTCGCCGTCGCCCTTGTCGCCGTCGACCAGGCGGTCGATGTGGTGGCGGACCGCGTAGGTCGCGGCCTCGACGCGGTTGGACACCCCGACCTTCTCGAAGATCGCGGTGATGTGATGCGCCACGGTCTTCTCGCTCAGGAACAATGTGGCGGCAATCTCCGAGTTGGTGCGACCCTCCGCCACGAGCGCCAGGACCTGCAGCTCACGCCGGGTCAGGTCCCCGAAGTCGGCCATCACGCGCGACTGCTCGGCGTGCCGTAGGCGGTCGACGACGCTCCGCGCGACGCTGGGGTCGAGGCTGGCGCCGCCGCGGGCGACGGCCTCGATCGCGCTTAACAGCTCCGCGGCAGCGACGCGCTTCAACAGGTAGCCCGACGCCCCGGCCTCGATGGCCTCCGCCACGAGCGTGTCGTCGGCGTAAGACGTCAGCATGATGACGCGCGTCGCCGGCCACCGGCGCACGATGTCGCGGCACGCCTCGATGCCGCTGCGGCCAGGCAGGCGGACGTCCATCAGCACGACGTCTGGCCGGGTGCTGGCCACCGCCTCGGCGGCTGCCTCCGCCGTGCCAGCCTGGCCCGCCACCACGAAGTCGTCTCGGCTGGCCAGGAGGTTGACGAGGCCCATGCGGACGACCTCGTGATCGTCCACCACCAGGATGCGCACCGCCGTCATCGCTGCATCTCCGCAAGGGGCACGTGCAGCGCCATGCGCGTGCCGCGGCCGGGCTCGGTCTGGATGTCGAGGGCCCCGTGCAGCAGGCCGGCGCGCTCGTGCATGTTGTGGACGCCATAACCGGCGACGAAGTCGCGCGGGAACCCCCTGCCGTCGTCGGCGACCACCAGCTCGAAATGATCGCCATCGACCCGCGCCGTCAGCTCGACGCGGCGGGCGTGGGCGTGGCGGGCGACGTTGCTCAGCGCTTCGGCCGCGATGGCGAGCGCATGCCGGGCCGGGCGGGGGCGGAACTCGACGCTCGGCGGGACGTCGATGTGGACATCGACATCGGCCAGGGACGGCAGCGCGCTTTGCCGCAGGACATCCCGCAGCCCGTCCGCGAAGCTGACATGCAGCGGGTCGCCGTGGAGCTCCTTGATGTGGCGGCGCAGCTCGTCGAGGGCGTGGTCGAGGGCGCGCATCGTCTGATCGAGCCGTTCCGCGGCTTCCACGCGGCCGGCGCGGTGCTCCTGCTCGTAGCAGGCGCTCACCGTGAGCCCGGCGGCATACACCGCCTGGAGCGTCCGATCATGCAGGTCGCGTGCGATGCGCTCGCGCTCGGCGGCGACGATCCGTGACTCTTCGAGCGCGTCGAGGCGACGCTCGGTCTCGAGGTTGAACAGGTCGACGGTCCGGATGACGGCGACCACCAACGCCAGCCCGAGCAGGCCGCGGAACACCATGACGGGCACGCCGAAGGCGGCCTCGATCGCCTCGGCGTTCACCCACGTGGCCGGCCAGATGTTGCCGCGCGGAGCCAGGAGCCCGGTCGCCACGGCGTACCCGGCGAGGGCGGCGGCGCCGGTGCGTAGCCAGCGCCGGGTGCGCACGTCGTTGAGCGGCGCCACGAGCCCTGCCGCGCGGCGCCACAGCCCGGCGGCGGCGAGGGCGGCGGCCGGCAGGCCGAGAACCAGCCGCGCCAGGATCTCGGCGTCGCGGGTCCAGGCGTCGAAGCTGACGGCCGCGGACGCCAGCCAGGTCGTCGCGGACAGGGCCCAGGCTCCGGCCGCCAGGAGGGCCAGCCAGCGCACGCGGGCCCAGCGGCCGGGCAGCGGCCGGTAAAGGTCGACGCCGAACTGCAGCAGGCAGGCAAACGAGGCCGCCAGGAGGGCGAGCTGGAACACCACGAGCCCCCGCGTGGCCACCAGCGGCAGGTAGGTTGCCTGGATCGGGACGAAGAGGCCGCCCCACTCGTGCAGGGCGTGCAGGAACCCGAATGCCGACAGCCAGGTCAGCCGGCGCGCCAGCACCAGGCGGCTGTGGCGCCGGGACTGCATCGCGATCGCCAGGCCCAGCACGAAGAACACCAGGCCGTAGGCGAACACGACGATCGGTCGGTTGAGCGCGAACAGCATCGCCAGTCGTTCGGCCATTGGTGACTCCGGTTTCCTCCTCCCACGCCGCCCCCGTCCAACCACCCCGTCCGCTGGCCGCCGAACCCACACGGGCGCTCATCGCCCTCGGCACCCGGCCGGCGGGGACGATCAGCGCCCGCATTGGATCAACGTCAAACGCGATGTTACCAGCGGGGCGACCGGGCGCGCAAGATGTCGTGGGGCGGCGGCCTGCTCGGCGGGCCGGACCGCGCGGGACGGCCGGGTGCCGAGGGCGCAGACCGATGACCGGCGTGGGCCACCGGGGCCGGCGCCCGATGGCGACCGACGATTTGCGAAGGTCTGCCCAGCCAAAAGGGGCAGATGCGCCGTGTTCGCGGCACGCCCCGTCGCTTACACTGTCAGCGAGGGAATCAGTCGTCACAAGTCAGGCTTGATCACGAGAAAGGAACGGACAATGAGCGTCAACTTCATCTCGCGCCGGCAGCGCACCTTCCAGGAGCCGAAGCTGGTCACGTGGCTCCTCTCGGGGCGGCAGGCGGCGTGGATTTGGCTGCTGCCGCGTCTGTGGGTGGGCTACAGCTGGTACGAGGCCGGGAAGCACAAGCTTGAGGATCCGGAGTGGACGGCCACGGGTGTGGCGTTGAGGTCGTATTGGGAGCGGGCCGTGGCCATCCCAGACACGGGCCGGGCGCCGATCTCGTTCGATTGGTACCGCACCTTCATCCAGTCGCTGTTGGACTCGAACGCGCACACGTGGTTCGCCCCGCTGGTCGTCTACGGCGAGCTTGTCGTCGGGATCGCCCTCGTGCTCGGCGCGTTCACCGGCATCGCCGCGTTCTTCGGCGCCTTCATGAACTGGAACTTCATGATGGCAGGCAGCGCCAGCACCAACCCCATGCTGTTCGTCATCTCGATCGGCCTGATCCTGGCTTGGCGAGTGGCCGGAGCCATCGGCCTGGACTCCTACCTGCTGCCGCTGATCGGCACGCCATGGACCGAAGGCGAGCCCGTCGAGCCCCGCGTGCCGGCGGTCGGGCATGCCTGACGGACGTCGCCGCCCCGCCGGCCATGCGGCACGCCGAGCAACGCCCGGTGTGCCGCGCGGCCGGCGGACCGGATCGCCGGGTCCACGAGCATCGCCTCGATCCACGAACCCGGCACCCAGGAACAAGGAGAGGACGAACATGAATCGCTCGATTCGCCGCATCGCCCGCCCGCGACCCCAGGCGGCCTGGATCGCCCTCACCGCCGCCGTGCTGGCCCTGGCGCCGATCGGATCGCCCCACGCTTCCGCCGCGCCGCAGCTCGATCCCGATCCCGTGGCGCTGGTGGACGGGGCGGTGGTGTACGGAGACGAGGCGGGGAGCAACCTGGACCTTGTGGTGGCGGGAACGCCCTTCTTCGACTTCAACGGGGACGGGCACAAGGACTTCTTCGTGAAGT
>CAYQBA010000036.1:19422-28948 GCA_964415605.1 uncultured Anaerolineales bacterium
AGCCCGAGCGCCGGTTCAAGCTCCCCGAGGATGGGTTCATCACCCTCCACTTCGGGCCGCTGATCGACCCTGGCGCGGTGCGGCCGACGCTCACCCCGGCGCCGCCGACGAGCATCCCGCCGACCGCGACGGCCACGAGCGTGGTGCCCACGAGCGTGCCGCCGACCCCGGGGCTGGGGCCGAAGCCCGTGGCGCTGGTGGACGGGGCGATGGTGTACGGAGACGAGGCGGGGAGCAACCTGGACCTCGTGGTGGCAGGAACGCCCTTCTTCGACTTCAACGGGGACGGGCACAAGGACTTCTTCGTGAAGTACTGGACGCGGTCGTTCCACAGCTCGCTGCGGCACCAGCACACCGACATCGTGCTGGGGCGCGCCACGTGGCCGGCGGAGAGCCGGATCTCGGACCTCGACGGCCGGGTGGTGCTGCAGTTCCCCGAGCCGGCCGACCAGCTGCCGGGCGACCCGGTCTACCGGCTTGCGATGACCAAGGACGTCAACGGCGACAGGAAGGACGACGTCGTGATCCGCGTGGAGGAGACGCAGCGCGACACCCTGTCGGCCGTCGAGCTGCGGGTGTTCCTCGGCCAGGCCGAGCCGCCCAGGTTCATCGACGTGGCCAACGGCACGCCCTACCTGCGCATCCGTCAGCCGGCGCCGCCGCGCACCAGCGCCGAGGAGCGGCGCGTGCCGATGCCGGACCGGCTCAACACCGCCGACGTCGACGGTGACGGCGCCATCGACCTGCTCATGGGCTCGTGCGGCGTGTGGGGCCCGGGGCGCAACGAGGCGTCCAAGGGCCAGCTGGCGATCTACCTGGCGCCCTTCCCCGGCGGCCTGCTGGATGTCGCCGCGACCACCCCCAACGCCGTGATCTACAGCGGCGACGGCATCGACGTCTGCACGGCCCAGACCAACGACGTCGACGGCGACGGCAAGGCGGACCTGCTCTTCACCGGCAAGAACACCCGCCGCGGTCAGGCCTATCACTTCGGCGCCCTGGTGCTCGGCCGGGCCAATTGGGAGCCCGTCAACGAGGTCGCCGCGCTGGTCAGCACGCGCTACACCAGCGCCCTGCCCGACGGCGACGTCGACGTCAGCCTCAAGGACATGACGGGCGATGGCAAGCGCGACGTCGTCGGCCGCGCCTTCCGCTACGTGGCCCCCAAGTGGGACGAGGCCGTCATGTGCGTCTGGGCATCCGGCGCCAGCCAGCCCGCCGAGCTGACCACCGCCGCCTGCGACGTGCGCTTCACCGGCAAATGGCCGGACGAGGCGGCCGACCTCAACGGCGACGGCAAGCTGGACTTCATCTTCCCGATGGACCAGCGCGGCGTCGAGCCGCACGTCTGGCGCATCGCCCTCGGCCCGATCCCGCCGGGCGCCGCGATGGAGGTCGACGACGCCCCGGACAGCGGCGACTACGTCCTCAGCGTGCCGCATCGCCTCGAGCGCTTCGCGCTCCGCTTCGCCAACGTCGCGGGCTCCCGCGACCTCGACCTCGTGCACATGCAGCCCGAGCGCCGGTTCAAGCTCCCCGAGGATGGGTTCATCACCCTCCACTTCGGCCCGCTGATCCCGCCGCCGGACGCACCGGCGCCGACAGCGACGACGGAGCCGGTGGTGACGCCGCCGACGCCGACGGCCACGCCGGAGCTGCCGCCCACGGTGCCGGCGCCGACGGCCACGCCGGAGCTGCCGCCCACGGTGCCGGCGCCGACGGCCACGCCGAGGGTGGGATGGACGGTGTTCCTGCCCATCTGCAGGTCGTTGGAGGGGGATGACGTGCCCGGGCGCTGATCGGCCGCCCCGGATCGTCGGATCCGCAGCACCGGCCCCCCGCCACCGCGCGAATGGTGGCGGGGGGCCGGCCCATGCAGGCGCAACTCGCGAGGACGGAGGGAGCGACCCGCCATCCAAAACTAGACCGCCCGGGGACCGGTTGACGCGAGAACGGGTGTGGGCCTATCCTGGCAGCCATGCGATTCAGACGCCTTCCCCTCCGCCGAAGCCTTCCGCGCCGCCCGGCCGTACTCGCCGCCCTGGCCCTGCTCCCCGCCGCAGCCGCGGCGCAGACCAACCCGCTGCGGGTTCACGTGCGCCGCGGCACCGACTTTGGCCAGCCGGACGGCACCGCCCACCACGCCGGCATCTCGCAGATCGTCTGGGGGCAGGCACGGCCGGGCGCCGAGCTCACCGTCGATCTGCGGACAGAGGCGGGCGAGTGGGTGCGGCGCCAGGCGATCGCCGAAAGGGAGAGCGGCGCGTTCACGGTCTCGATGGACCGGCTGATCGCCGCCGGCGACGAGATCCGTGTCGGCGACGGCCGGGAGACGCGCGAGATCGTGGTTCCGCAAATGCAGGCGCTGCTCGACCCGGCGACCGGCCGCGTGGCGGGCCGCGGGCCGCCCGGTCTGGCCGCGGGACCGTCGGGCGACCCCAACACGCTGGCGCTGCGCTACCAGGCGGCCCGCATGCCGCTGCACACCGACGCCAGCGGCGCCTTCAGCGGCGCCTTCGGCCCGGACGTGCGGGTGATCCCGGGCGTGCTCGCCGAGCTGGCCTGGGTCACCCCACAGGGCGACACGGTCCATGTGCCCGTCATGCCGGGATGGCCCTTCGCCCGCGGCGTGGCCGGCGACGGCTGGGCCGACGTGGTCCTGGGCCAGCGCGACTTCAGCGAGATCGCGCCCAACGAGACCGCGGCGCACCGGTTGTTCAACCCCGGCGGCGTCCTGGTCGACCGCGGCAGCCGGCCCAATCGGGTCTACATCTACGATGGCGGCAACAACCGCGTGGTCGGCCTGCGCGCGCTCGGGCTCTGCGCCGCGGGCGGTCGCCAGGGCGCGGCCTGCAGCACGGATGCCGACTGCGGGACCTCGACGTGCGTCATCGACCCCGACCGCCCGGCCGACATCGTGCTGGGCCAGCCCGGCTTCGAACGGTCGGCCTGCAACGGCGACAGCGGGTGGCAGGCCTATCCGGACATCCCGATGGCCGGCGCCGACACGCTGTGCGGCTTGCGCGAGGAGCAGCTCAGCATCAGCGAGGGCGGCTCGGCGGTGACGATGGCCGTCGACGGCGCCGGGAACCTGTACGTGCCGGACCTCTTCAACAACCGCGTGCTGCGCTACGATCGGCCCTTCGACACGGATGGCGTCGCCGACGCGGTCTGGGGCCAGGCGGACTTCCACGGGCTGACGTGCAATCGCGGCCGCGGCACCGGCAAGCCCGATGCACGGAGCCTGTGCCTCGGCCCCGAGCCGGGCCTGGGCAACGCCATGGCCGGGGTCGCCATCGATCCGGCGGGCGGCCTGTGGGTGACCGACATGGTCAACAACCGTGTGCTGCGCTACCCGCACGCCACCGAGCTCGACCGGCCCGCCGACCTGCCGGACCTGGTGTTGGGGCAGCCGGACTTCGGCGCCTGGCAGCCGCCGACCCCGGACCGGGGCCTCGACCGTCCCTCGGCGGTGCGTGTGGCGGCCGACGGCACGGTGTACGTGGTCACGTGGGGCAGCGGACGACTGGTGGCCTTCGACCCGCCCTTGCGCGACGGCATGCCGGTCTCCCGGGTCCTCGACACGTCGCTGCGCTACCCCACCGGCCTGGAGATCGGCCCGGACGGCGCGCTGTGGGTGAACAGCGCCGGCGACGAGCGCTACTTGCGCTTTGTCGATGATCGGCTGGACAAGTCGGTGTATGGCTACCTGTGGGGCGGCCTGGGCGTCGACGACGGAGCCAACCTCTTCGCGGCAGGCTGGCTCGGCCAGTCGGCGGTGCGGTTCGCGGCGCCGGAGTACGCGCGCGACACGCCGTTCATGGGCCGCGGCTATCGCGCTGCCTCGCACAATCTCGTCGGCCCGCGTGGCATGCGCTGGGGCTATGGCATCGAGGTGACCGACGCGCAGCTGATCGTCGGCGACAACGTCCGGCTGCGCTTCTGGAACAATCCCACGGCGCTGACCACCCACCAGCCGGTCGACGGGGTGGTCACCGGCACAAGCGCGCCCGAGCCCATGCCCGACGCGATGGGCTTCCTGCGCCTGCGCGCGGACGCAGCCGGCTGGCTGTGGGTGGTCCGGTCGAGCAACGTCAGCCGAATCGAGGCCTACACGCTGCCGCTGCGGCCGGGAGCGCTGCCGATACGGGTGCTGGCGTCGCCGTTGCCGCTGGCGGGCGGGGGCGATCTGGCGTGGACGCCGGCGCTGGGCCTGAGCGGTCTGGCGGTTCAGCCAGGCTGCGACTGCGTCTGGTTCTCGGATGCCGGCGCCAACCGCGTGTTTCGGGTGCGCGACGCCCATACGCGGCCGGTGGTGGACCTCGTGCTGGGCCAGGCGGATGCGGACGGGCAGGCCTGCAATCGAGGCCGGAACGCGCCGGCGGCGGACAGCTTGTGCGCGCCCGGCGGTCTGGCGTTCAGCCCGAGCGGGGACCTCTACGTCGCCGATCACAACCTGGAGGTTGCCGGCAACCACCGGCTGCTGATGTTCGAGCGGGCGCAGGTCGAGGGGCGGTTCGAGCGGGCCGTCTTCGGCCTGGCCGCGCGCCGGGTGCTGGGCCGGGGCGGCGACTTCACCCGGCGGGACTGCCTGTCCTACCTGGTCGATCCGCTGTGCGGGCCGTTCGAGCCCGCCTTCGACGCGGCGGGGCGGATGGTGGTGGGACTGAACCGCTACAAGGCGCTGGGCTTCCCGCAGCTCTACCGCGATCCGGCCGCCGAGTCCCTGCCGTACGCCGCGCTGGGGGACTTCCACTCGATGCCCACCACCGCCCGCTTCGACCGTCACGGCAACCTTTACGTGCTGGACCACAACCGCAGCCGGATCCTGATCTACGAGGGCCCGCTCGACAACGCGGTGCCGCTCGACGGCCTGGTCCCGCCGACGGCAACGCCGACTGCGCCGCCGTCGGCTTCGCCCTCGCTACCTGCGCCTTCACCCTCGCCGCCCTCGACGTCTCCCGCGTGGGCGATCGTCCTGCCCTGGGCGGAGGGCCAATATCCCCCTGGGGCCTCTACAGTCACCGCCCCTCCCCGCCGCCCTTCCGCGCCATGAACGCCACGACGCGCCGAGCCCCGGCGACGGCGCTCGCGACGCTCTGGGCGGCGATCGCCGCGGACATTCGGGGGCGGACCCTGGCCGGTGGGCCGGCGGATAGCGCCCTCCCTCCGCCATGATATAATCGCCCCCGGCCAATCCCAACCCCGCCCGGCTCGCCGCCTGCCCGGCCAGCCCAACACGACCCTACATCCCCCATAGCCACCCCCTCCGGCCCCCAAGGAGCGCGCACCATGCATGCCTCACGCCGAATCTTGTTCGCCAGCGCCGTGCTCGCCACGCTCGCCGGCGCCCCGGCAGCCGTCCGCCTCTCCCGGCCGACACCCCAGCCCGCCAGCCTCCCCGGCGCCATCGCCGCCCCCGGCGTCGCCCACGCCGCCCCCCTCGCCCAGCTCCCGCTCACCTTCGTCGAGAACCGCGGCCAGGCCGACCCGTGGGCCCGGTACATCGCCGCCGGCCAGCGCACCAGCGTCCTCTTCGGCGAGGGCGGCCCGTCCTTCCGGCTTTCCAGCCCACCGTCGGCCGCCGCCGATTCCCCCTGCCGCCGCCTTCCCAGCCGCGGCCTGTGCCCCGACGACCTCGTCCGCCCGCCCGCCCCAGACCCGCTCGCCGCCCTCGCCCCCGGCGCTTCCGCCGGCGATCCCGCGCGCGGGACCGTCCACGCCGTCGCGCTCCGCTTCGTCGGCGCCCGGCCCGATGCCCGGCCCCAAGCCGAAGCGCCGAGCGGCGCGCGCGTGAGCATCTTCCGCGGCCCGCCCGCCCAGTGGCTGCGGGGGATGCCGGCCCACGGCCGCGTCGTCTACCCGTCCGTCTGGCCCGGCATCGACGTCGCGTTCGACGGCACCCAGACCCACCTCAAGCAGACCTTCCTCGTCCACCCCGGCGCCGACCCCGCCGTCATCCGCCTCGCCTGGGATGGTGCCCGCGGGCTGCGCGTCGACGCCGCCGGGCGCCTCGTCGTCGACACCGCCGCCGGGCCCCTCGTCGACGAGGCCCCCGTGGCCTGGCAGGGCGACGGCGACGACCGCACGCCCGTGACCGTCGCGTATCGGCTCGCGCCGGCGCCGTCGGCGCCGGCGTCAGGCGCCGATGGCACGGGCGGCGGCGGTGTTGGCTGGCCCCGGTCGAAGCCATCGGCCGCCCCCGCCGCACCTGACCTCGCGTCCACGGCACCCACGCCCTACGGCTTCGACCTCGGTCCGTACGACCCCAGCCGCCCCCTCGTCATCGATCCCGCCGTCCTCGTGTACGCCGGCTTCGTCGCCACCGCCGACTACGACCGCGGGCTCGGGATCGCCGTCGACGCCGCCGGCGCCGCCTACCTGTGCGGAACCAACGGTGAGTCCGCGTACGTCGCCAAGATCCACCCCGACGGCACCCGCCTCGACTACCTCGCCGTCCTCGACGGCGAGGGCCGCGACACCGCCTTCGACATCGACGTCGACCCCACCGGCGCCGCCTACGTCACCGGCGCCACCACCTCGCCCGGCGACAGCTTCCCCGTCGTCGGCGGGCCCGACCTTACCTTCAACGGCGGCCAGGCCGACGCCTACATCGCCAAGCTCGCCCCCGCCGGCGACGACCTCGTCTACGCCGGCTACCTCGGCGGCGCCGGTGCCGACTTCGGCGAAGGCCTCGTCGTCGACGCCGAGGGGCACGCCTACGTCTCCGGGCCCGTCGAGTCCACCGAAGCCTCCTTCCCCACCGTCGTCGGCCCCGACCTCACCCAGAACGGCCTCTGGGACGCCTTCGTCGCGAAGCTGAAGCCCGCGCCGACCGCTCCCAACCCCGAAGACAACTACGCCTACGTCGGCTTCGTCGGCGGCGCCGGCTACGACGTGCTCGTCGACGCCTCCGGGTGGAGCTCCGGCCACATCGGCATCGACGACCAGCACAACCTGTACATCAGCGGCCAGACCGACTCCACCGAGCAGACGTTCCCCGACGGCGATGGGTTCGGCGACCTGCCGTCCTTCGACCGCACGTACAACGGCGGCGGGTGGGACGCCTTCGCCGCCAAGATCATGGCCGACGGCACCGGCTTCGCGTACGCCGGCTACGTCGGCGGCGACGACATCGACGAGGGCAAGGGCATGGCCATCGACCGTCACGGCGCCGCCTACCTGACCGGCAACACCTTCTCGGCGCCCGACACCTTCCCCGCACGCGTCGGCCCCGACCTCACTTACGGCGGGCGGCAGGACGCGTTCGTCGCCAAGATCCGCCCCGACGGCACCGCCCTCGCGTACGCCGGCTACCTCGGCGGCGACGGCGACGACAGCGGCCAAGCCGTGCAGGTCGGGCCTGCCGACAGCCTGTACGTCGCCGGCTGGACCAACTCGGACGAGGCCACGTTCCCCGTGGTGGCCGGTCCCGACACGACCTACAACACGTCCGAGCGCGAGGACTCCTACGGCTATCGGCCCGACGCCTTCGTCGGTCGCTTGAAGCCGCTCCCGGATGCCGCCGAGCCGCGCCGGAACTGGGACTTCCTGGGCTATATCGGCGGCGCCCACGGCGACGCCGCCTACTGGCTGGACGTGGCCGCCGACGGCGCCGCCTACGTCGCCGGCGACACCGTGTCCGGGGCCGACACCTTCCCCCAAGGCCAGGGCATCGCCGGCTTCAACCACTTTGGCGTCCCGCGCGCCGAGGGCGACGCCTTCGGCGCCAAGGTCGTGTGGCGGCCGCCGCCCGCCGGCGTGGCCGTCATCCCGTGGACCGGCCAGTCCGCCGCCGTCGCCGATCGGCCGGCGCCGACCGCGTTCCCGGTCACCGCGACCCGCACCGCCGTGCCCGTCGCCACGCGCACCCCGGGGCCGACCGCGCTGCCCACCCGCCAGCCGACGAAGGCCCCGCCCGTCCCGCCCGGCGAGGAGCTGGTCTTCTTCGACGACTTCAGCGACCCGAACAGCGGCTGGGACACGCTCGACGCCGACGGCGACCACGTCGCGTACGTCGACGAGACCCTCGAGCTCCTGACCAGCGACGCCGATCGGTTCGTGCATTCGTTCGGACCGCTGCCGCGCACCGGCGACGGCGCCCTGACCGTTGACATCGAGCGCCTCGACGCGGGCGACGTGTGGTACGGGTTCCATCTCGGGCCCAAGAGCGCCGGGTACTTCTTCTGGGTGTTCCCCGACGGGCGGCTGTTGCTCGTCCACCGCTTCGGCAGCGACGTGCGGCCGATCAAGGTGGTGCAGGCGCCGCCGCAGCTCAACCTCGGCAAGGGGACCAACCGGTTCCGCGTCGAGCGCTACGGCACGCGCCTGCTCGTGTACGCCAACACGCACCTCATCCTCGAGGCCGACGACCCGCTGCTCGGCGAGCCCGGCCCGGTGGCGTTCCTTCTGCAGGCCGACAGCACCGGCGGCACGGTGCGCGTCGACAACGTCATGCAGACCCGCTGGGCGGCCGACCGCCCGCCGCCCACCGCCGCCCCCCGCCCGACCGCGACGGACGAGCCGCCGCCGACACCGACGACGGGGCCGCGGGTCATCTTCCGCGACGACTTCAGCGACCCGCGCACCGGCTGGGCCACGAGCGACAGCCCAAACGGCGCGCTTCGCTATATCGACGGCGAGTACGAGATCTCGTTCCAGGTCGGCGGGCGCTTCGGGGGCTCGCCGGCGCCGCGGGTGCGCTGCGCCGACTGCACCGCCGAGGTCACGGTGCGCCTGCTGACGACCACGCTCGGCCTGACGGGGATCATCCTGGCGCAAAACGCCGACGGCACGAAGCTGGTGGCGTGCTTCATCACCAGCGACGGGCGCTACACGGTGGAGCAGCTCGACGGGACCACGTGGTCCACGCTCGTGCCCGCCACCCGCTCGGCGGCCGTCCGGACCGATGCACCCAACCGCCTGCGCGCCGTGCGCGCGTCCGGGCGACTGGCGTTCTACGCCAACGACGTCAAGCTGACCGAGCTCGACGTGCCAGGCCTGGCCAACGTCGGCTTCCTCGGCCTGGCCGCCACGAGCGGCCAGGCGGTGCCGTTCACGACGCGCTTCGACGACTTCGAGGCGCGCGAGAACGATCCGACGGCGCCGAGGTCGCCGAATCGCTAGGGAGATGCGTGACCAGACCCGGGACTACCAGGGCCACACGGCGACGAGCTGGTCGACCAGCGGCCGCGCCAGCGCGGCGGCGACCGTGGTGGCCACGACCACGATGACGACCAGCCCCAGCACCCACATCGTCCGTTCAAAGCGGCTCATTCAACACCTCGCTTGCCGGCGGGCGAAGGGAACGCGGCACCCGCCGGTAAGCGGTATAACGCACCGTGCCGCGCGGGCGTTGCGGCGGGGTGGGGGTGGGAGCGGTCCAAGAGCGCCCGAAAAGGCTTGGCCGACGCTTCGAGGATCGGCCACGTCGCACCGGATGGCGTGACCGATGCGGTTGTCGCCGCCACGCCCCCCACCCCGAAGGCCCCGCCGTTCCCCTGGCCCCTTTGGGGGCGGGGGTGGC
>CAYQBA010000037.1:0-28927 GCA_964415605.1 uncultured Anaerolineales bacterium
CGGCCCGCAATCGGCGAGGATGCGAGCGGCAGCGGGGTCCGCGACCGGCGCCGCGTAGATCGCACCGGCGAACCGATCCGCGTCGCGGGGCGGTCCGACGAAGACGACCGTGCCGCCGTCCGGCGTGATTGCGAAGACGTCGACGTCAGGTCCGTCGTCGCCCGGAAGGTGGTCCGGGATGTCGGGGGCCACGCGCGTGGTCGCGCCCGACGCCGGGTCGAAGACGAACAGCTCGGTGACCTCGACGTCGTATGGTTCGGGGCCGGCCTTCTCGAACCGCCCCAGGGGATAGGCGATGCGTCCGCTTGCCGGCGCCGCCTGGAAGCGGTTCAAGCGGGGCGGGCCGCCCTGCCAGCCGTCCGTGCGCCCGGCACCAGGATCGCCCATGACCCGCTGGAGCGCCCCGCCGGCCCGCGGCCAGCGCCAGATCTCGTGTCCGCGGAAGAACAAGAGGTCGCGCGGCAGCGGCGGCAGGGCGCCGTCGGCCGCGGCGGCGGGAGCGGGCAGCGCGGCGGGGAGCGGCGCGGCCGCGACGAAGGCCTGGCCGTCCCACGCCTCGACCCGCCACTGGTCGCCGGCGGGCGTGACGATCTCGTGGCGTCCGTCGCCCTCGATGTCGACGAGCTGGCTCGGCCAGTCGATTCGGGCGGCCGGCTCGGCCCGGCGCACCTGCGCGTCGGCGTACAGCACCGCGGTCCGATCGTCCGGGGCCGAGAGCACGGCGCCCGCCCGCCCGCCGCCCGTCCAATCGGCAAGGCGGAGGTCGACGGCCGTGCTGGCCGGGACGAAGGCCATGCCGTCCACGGCCAGCACGCCGAGCACCCGCACCGCGAGGGCATCCGTCCACGGTGGTTCGGCAAGGGATCGGTCGTCTCCGGACCCGGCGACCACGGACCGGCGGAGCACCACGAGCCAGCGGCCGTCGCCGGCCGTGGCAAGCGCCGCCGTGTCCGCGCTGACGGCGTCCGCCCCATCGCCGGCGGGCTCGGCCGCTGCCGCCTCGACGATCACCGCTTGGCGGATGATCTGATTGGCCGCCAAAGCCTCGCCGCCGTCGCGGCGCAGCGACCACACGAGCCGGCTGGTCGCGGCGTCGCTGGTCACGACGCCGAGGTCGAGCGTCCCGTCAGCGTCGCGCAGCCCGACGACGTCGACCCGGAACGGCTCGCCCGGCGCGCCCCACGACCAGCCGGCGCCCGGCTCGGCGAACGCGCCGCCCGGCAAGCCCTCGATGGCGTCGTGCAGGCGGGGCTCGGGCGGGGGGTATGGCGCGGGGGGCGGCGTGGCTGACGCGGTTGCCACCGCGCCGGCGGATCCAATAGGCGTGGCGGGGGCCTCGGCAGGTGGCGGCGTCTCGTCCACGCGCCCGCCCGTTGGCCACTCCCGGCAGCCAGTCGACAGCGCCATGCAGGCAACGGCGGCGACCGCGGCCGCGGCTTTCGAGTGCCGTTGGGATGACCAGCCTGGGCTTCGAGCGGCAGGTGCCGCGTTGCGATCGGGCATGCACATGACGACCTCCTCAGAATCGATCCGACCGTGGATGATACACGGTGGACTCGGCATGCGGTACGCATCGTGGAATCCGCCGCGCGACTTCGATCGTCGACCCTTGCGGCGGCCGCCCTTGCGCCCCTGCTCCACGGTGATATACTGCGGGCATGCGCGCCGCGCGATCGCTTGCCGCTCCGTTCGCCGCCGCGCCGGTGGCACCCATACCACTCACGTGACAACCGTTTCGTCCATGCAGACGCTCACCATCGACCGTGCCGCGGTCCAGGCGGCCCTGCGCGCGCTGCGCACCGCCACCGGCTTGCAGGCCAACCCGCTCACAGATCTGGCCGTCGTCGACGCCCGCCTCAAGGACCTCGGCCTGCAGGACTCGCCGGCGAATCGGGAATGGGCGGTCGTCGGCCTGTTGAGCGAGCTGGTGTGGCATCACCTCACCCTTGCGCGTGGTCGTTCCAGGCGCGAGATCCCGCGCACGACCACCGGCGCAGGCGCTGGTGCTGAACATGACCTGGCCGCCGACTTCACCGCCAACGACACGCCGCGCGAGGCATGGAGCGCGTTGTTCTACCGCTACTGCGCGCCGTTCCCCATGGCGGTGCAGGACATGGCCGCCATCTCGCAGCCCGGCCTGCGGCATGGCACGCGCCAGATCGCCCGCCGGATGCAGCGCGGCCTGGACCTGCTCACCCATGCGCTGCGCGCGGCCGAGTCCGAGGCGCGCGCGCGGCTCGCCGCCGAGGGCGGCGCCGGCGCGCCAACGAGGCGACCGGCCCGGCACAATCTGCCGCACCGGCCAAGCCGGTTCATCGGTCGCGAGCACGCCGTGGGCGAGCTCCGCCAGCTTGTGGCGGACCACCCCGTCGTCAGCCTGATCGGCCTCGGCGGCATCGGCAAGACACGCCTGGCCATCCGGGTCGCGCAGGCGGCCATGGACACTTTCTCCGACGGCGTCTGGTTCGTCGATCTCGGCGCCGTCGCCAGCGGGCCCGGCGTGGCCGAGACGATGGCACGGGTGTTTGACGTCCGCGCCCGGAACGCGGCATCGCTCGCCGACGCCCTGACGGCCACCCTCAAGGAACGCCATCTGCTGGTCATCCTCGACAACTGCGAGCAGGTCGTGGGGGCGTGCGCTGCGCTCGTCGACCACCTGACACGGGCCCTCCCGAACCTGCATGTGCTGGCGACGACGCGTGAGGCCCTCGGCATCGCCGGCGAGGTGCGGTGGCTGGTCCATCCGCTGCGCCTCCCGCCCGCCGAAGCCGCGCCATCCGTCGCCGCCGCGGCGGCGAGCGACGCGGTATCGCTCCTGGTGGACCGCGTCACAGCCGTCCAACCGGAGTTCGAGCTCACCGCCGCCAACGTCGCGGACGTGGTCTACCTCGTCCAGCGGCTCGAAGGCATCCCACTGGCCATCGAGCTGGCGGCCGCCTGGGCGTTCGCGTTGCCGCTCAGCGTGATCGTCGAGCAGATCGACGATCCGCTGCGCTCCCTGACACGCGGATCGCGGTCGGCGCCCGACCGCCAGCAGACGCTGCGTGCCGCCATCCAATGGAGCTACGACCTCATCACCCCCGGGGAGCGCCAGGTATTCGGCGCGCTGGCGGTGTTCCACGGCGGCTGGACGATCGAGGCCGTCCAGGCGGTGTGTGCTACCGACGACCGGCCGCCCGACTTGATCGCCGCGCGCCATGCCGACCTTGTCGCGCGGTCACTCGTGGCCGTGGACGCCGACGGCGCGAATGGCCCGCCGCGTTACCGGTTCTACGAGCCCGTCCGGCAGTTCGCGGCGGAGGCGTGGCACCGGACACCGCACGCCGCGCACCAGCGCCGGCAGCACGCGGCGTACTACCTCGCGCTCGCCGAGGCCGCCGGACCGCGCCGCGCGGATGTCGACGCCGCCACCTGGATGCACCGGCTCGAGGTCGACCACGACAATATCCGGGCCGCCTTGCGCTGGTGTCTCGACCATGATGCGGTCGAATGGGCGCAGCGGATGGTGGCGGCGATCTGGATGCTCTGGCACGAGCTCGGTCTCCTGTCCGAAGGTCGCGCCTGGCTCGACGCGGTGCTGGCACGGACCGACTTCGAGCACCCGCCACCCAGCGCAGCCATGCTCTTGCACGCGGCGGGAACCCTGGCGATCTACCAGGCCGACTACGTCGCGGCCCGCCGGCTCCTCGAGCACAGCCTCGACCTCAGCCGCGCGGCTGGTCACGATCGGCTGACGCTGGCCGCGCTCCACAACCTCGCACATCCGACTCTGTTGCAGGGTGACTACGCCGACGCGCGCCGGCTCTACGAGGCGTGCCTGGATCTATCGCGCACGCTGCGGCGGGATCGTACCACGGCGATCGTGCTCAGCAGCTTGTCGATAGCCGAGGCCGAAGAAGGCGACGTCGAAGCGGCGCGCCGCCACGTGAGCGAGAGCTTGGCCCTGGCCGAGTCGACCGGCGACGAGTCGCTCGTGGCCGAGGCCATTGGTCTCCTCGGCGCCCTGAGCCTGTATCGGCCCGACACCTCCGAGGCCCGTTACCACCTCGAGCTCGCGCTGGCCATCCAGACCCGCCTGGGGGAGCAATGGTCGTTGGCGCAGACGCTGCGCGACCTCGTGCAGGTAGCGATCCGCGAGGGCCGGTTGGACCACGCCGAGGAGCTCGCACGGCGCAGCCTTGCGATCTGCCGACAGCACGACAACCCCTGGGCGATTGCAGAGGCCTGTATTCACGTGGCCCATGTGCTGCTCGAGCGCGACGACCGCGCGGGAACCCGCGACGCGCTGGCCGAAGCCTCGGCGATCCTCGAGCGCATCGCCAATCCGATTGGCACCGGCACCGTGGAGCAGACCAGCGGAACCCTGGCCTTGATCGAGGGCGACCTGCCACGCGCGCGGCGCCACCTGCTCACGGCGTTGGGCCTCCATGCGGCGCGCAACATGCGCCCGCAGGTCGGCGCGGACCTCACGCGGCTCGCCGCCCTCGCCGCGGCCGTCGGGCAGCATGCGCTGGCCGTGCAGTTGGCCGCCGCGTCCGACGGCGTGGTGCGGCCGCCGTGCTCGCCACGCGTCCAGCGCCAGGTGGACCTGGCGATCGCGGCGGCGTGCGCGGCGCTCGGCGACGAAGCCGCCGCCGCCGCGCGGGCGATGGGCAGCACGCTGCCCTTGCTCGAAGCCGCGGCCCGCGCGCACGCCGGGCTCGGCGACCCGTCGATCGCCGAGCCCGGCGCGCCCCCGGCCGCGCCGCCCGCTGATGCCCCGTATCCCCGGGCTCCTGTCGCCGAGGTGCAGCGGAGCGCGGCGCGCCAGACTACTGCACGCAAGTCGGGTCGAGCGTGACCTCGGCCTCGGGATCCACACCCGGATAGATCGGCCCCATGGGCGCCGGATCGGGCACCGACGCGCGGTCGACCACGACGCAGTAGGCAGGGTTCGGTTCGGTCATCGTCGCCGCATCGTCCGCGGCGAAGACATACCAGCCCGTGCCGGCGTTCACCCCGGCCGAGATCACGGCGTCGACATCGAAGGCGTCGCACACCGCGTCGCCGTTGTCCTGGATCAGCACGACGGTCATCGTGGCCGCGTCAGCCGGCACGGCGGTGCATGGCGCGGACCCCTGCCCGACCCGGCCGGTCATCAACGGGCGCGGCTGGCGCACGTCGCCGACATGCACGAACGCCGCGGGCGGCGTCTCGTTCGGAGCAGCCGCCGTCCGGACCGGCTCCCGGCCGAGCAGATGGCTGAGCGCAAGGGTGGCGGCGGCCAAAGCAGCCGCCCGCAGTCGGAACGCGCGCGACGATGCCGCAGGGACCGCCGTGGTCGCGGACGCACGGGTCGGTGCCGACAGGTCGTGCCGAGCCTGATGGTGCATGGACGTGAACATGGTGGGCGTCTCCTGATGCGTGTGGGCCTCCGGCCAGCTCGCGTCGGCCGGCGCCGGGTTGGCTCAGCGGCGCGCGATCAACCATCCGCCGCCTCACCCGCAGCCTAAGCGATTCCCCGACAGGGCTCCCCCGGCTTTCGGACACGAATCGGACCATGTACACGGCCACCCCGGGCGACCGGGTCACCCCGGCTGGCCATCGCCACGATGGGGCGTTATCATGAGGACCGCTGTGGCGGCTACCGGGCGCCATCGATGGCGCCCGACCCGTCGGCACGAATCCACCGCCATGACTCGACCCCCCGCCTCCTTGCGCAGCCTCCTGTCCGACGTCGACGTCGTCGCCACCGACGGCGATCTCGACGTCGTCATCAGCCGCTTGACCTATGATTCGCGGCTCGTCACGCCCGGCACGCTGTTCGTGGCGTACGCGGGCGTGTACGAGGATGTCCATCGCTACCTGCCGGACGCCATGGCGCGCGGCGCCGCCGCGGCGATCGTCGAGCGGGCGCCCGGCGCGCTGCGCGCGGAGCTGGGGCTGACGGCACCCATGCCGCTGGTACAGGTCACGGACGCCCGGCGCGCGCGCGCCCTCGTGGCGGCCGCGCTGTATCGGCACCCGTCACGCCACCTGGCGGTCGTCGGGGTCACCGGCACCGACGGCAAGACCACCACCAGCACGCTGATCCACGCCATGCTGCGCGCCGCCGGGCGGCGGGCGGGCCTCGTCAGCACCGTGGCGGCGCACATCGGCGACGCCGCGGTGGACACCGGGCTGCACGTCACGACGCCGGACCCCGAAGACCTGCAGGCGTTCCTCGCCGCCATGCACGACCATGGCGCCGAGGTGGCGGTGCTCGAGGTGACCTCGCATGGGCTCGCCCAGCACCGCGTCACGGGGGTGAAGTTCGACATCGCGGTGATCACCAACGTCACCCACGAGTCGCTGGAGTATCACGGCACGTTCGAGGCCTACACCGAAGCCAAGGCCATGCTGTTCCACATGCTGGCCGAGACGCCGCCATTCCCGGGCGTGGAGAAGACGGCCGTGCTCAACGCCGGCGATCCGGCATTCCCCCGCTTCCGCATGATCCCGGTCGCCCGCCAGCTCACGTACAGCCTGACCGGTCCGGCGGACTTCCGGGCGCGCGACCTGCGGCACTCGGCCCGCGGCCTCGAGCTCACGGCCGACACGCCGGTCGGGCCGGTCGAGGTGCGGTCACCCCTCGTGGGGCACTACAACGCGGCCAACATCCTGGCCGCCATGGCGGCCGCCCACGCTCTTGGCCTCGACCCCGACGCATGGCGGGCGGGCGTGGCGGCGGTCGCCGGCATCCCGGGACGGATGCAGCCGATCGATGGCGGCCAGCCGTTCCTGGCCCTGGTGGACTTCGCCCACACCCCCAACGCGCTGCGGGCCGCGCTGGCCACGGCGCGCGAGCTCGTCGGTCCGATGGGCCGCGTGATCGCCGTCTTCGGGTGCGCGGGGCTGCGCGATCCCGCCAAGCGCGGCGACATGGGCCACGTGGCGGCCGCCATGGCCGACCTGACCTTCGTGACGGCCGAGGATCCCCGGACCGAGGATCCGGCCGCGATCATCGATCAGATCGCGCGGGGGCTCGTCGACGGCGGCGGCATCGAAGGCGAGACGTTCTGGCGCGAGCCAGACCGTGGCACGGCGATCCGCCGCGCGTGCGCCGCCGCCGAGCCGCCGGACGTCGTGATCGTGTGCGGCAAGGGACACGAGCAGAGCATGTGCTTCGGCACGATCGAGTACCCGTGGGACGATCGCGACGCCGTCCAGGCGGCGCTGGCCGGAGAGCCATATGGCGCGCTGCCGACGGGAGGATGAACCAGGCGGCCTGCCACGCCTCCGGCCGTCTCTGACGGCGATCCGACGCAGGGCAGCCCACTGAGCCATTGCCGGCCGCGGTCCGCGCGCGGGCCGTCTCAACGTCGGACGCGGCCCGGGCGCCGGATCCTGGGCGGCCGAAGCCCCCTCTGCCGACGTCCCGGGCCGCGCCAAGCACGTGGTCGCGGCTACGCCATCCGCTCGATCGCGATCGCCGTGCTCCCCCCCATGCCGTGGCACAGCGTCGCCACCCCGATCGTCTTGTCGCGCGCCTGCAGCGCGCCGATGAGGGTGACGATGATGCGCGCGCCGGTCGCGCCGATCGGGTGCCCAAGGGCCACGGCGCCTCCGTGCACGTTGAGCTTGTCGGCGGGAACCTCGAGGCAGCGCTCTAACAGCACGCTGTTGACGGCGAAGGCCTCGTTGTTCTCGAACAGGTCGATGTCGGCCACCGTCATGCCGAGGCTGTCGAGCAGCTTGCGCACGCCCGGTACCGGGGCCTCGGCGAAGCGCCAGCTCGGGCCGGCGGACCACGTGTAGCCGAGGATGCGCGCGATTGGCCGCAGGCCGTACATGGCGAGCGCATCGCGCGACGCCACGACCATCGCGGCCGCCCCGTCGGTGATCTGGCTGCTGTTGCCGGCCGTCAGGATCCCATCCTCGGTGAACGCCGCCGGCAGCCGCGCCAGCCCCTCGACGGTGGTGTCGCTGCGAATCCCCTCGTCGGCGTCGATGACAATGGTCCCCTTGCGCGAGGCGATCGAGATTGGCGCGATCTCCTTGGCGAACGCGCCGGACGCCGTCGCCGCCGCGGCGCGCTGGTGCGAGGCCGCCGCGACCGCGTCGACCGACTCGCGAGTGACGCCGTACTCCTTGATCAGCCGCTCGGTCTGCTCGCCCATGCCCTCGCCGGTGGACGGATCCTTCAACCCGTCGAGCACCAGGAGGTCGCGGATGTGGGCGTCGTGCCCCATGACCAGCTTGTAGCCCCAGCGGGCCCGGTAGCTGAGCACGAAGCCGGCCTGCGACATGCTCTCGGTCCCCCCCGAGAGGTAGAGGTGCCCCTCGCCGGCCCGGATGTGCGTGGCGGCGTTCATGACCGACAGCATCCCGGACGAGCACACCATGTTGACGTGGTAGCCGTCGATGGTGTCGGGGATGCCGGCCTTGAACGCCGCCTGCCGGGCGATGTGCTGGCCGTGCCCGCCGCTGACGACGTTGCCGAAGATGTAGCCGTCGAGGTCGCCGCCGGCGACGCCGGCGCGCTCCATGGCCGCGCGCATCGCGTGCGCGCCCAGGTCTGACGGCGACCAGTCCTTGAGCCCGCCGCCGAACTTCCCCAGCGGCGTGCGCGCCGCAGACACGATAAAGGCGTCTTTCATGTCTCCCCCAACCCACGCGATTACGGGGCGCGGCCGTTCTACCGCACCCCTCGCGGTTCAATCACATCCGATGGCCGCCGTTGACGTCCACGATCGCCCCCGTGATGAAGGCACCCGCCACCGGCGACAACAGAAACGCCACCGGCCAGGCGATCTCGATGGGGCGGGCGAACCGCTGCATCGGGATCTCGGCCGTGATCTGGTCGCGGATTTCGGCCGGGATCTTGTCGGTCATGTCGGACTCGACGAACCCCGGCGCCACGACGTTGACGCGGATGTTGCGGCGCGCGCCCTCGCGGGCCAGCGACCGCGCCATGCCGATCAACCCCGCCTTCGACACGGCGTAGTTGACCTGCCCGACGCCGCCGCGCTCGCCGACGATCGAGCTGATGAAGACGATCGACCCTTCGCCGCGGTCGCGCATGAGCGGGAACACCGGGCGCACGGTGTTGTAGGCGCCGGTGAGGTTCACGCTCATCGCGTTGTCCCAGTCGCGGTGCGTCATCTTGTGGAACATTGCGTCGCGCGTGATGCCCGCGTTGACGACGATGCCGAACAGCGGGCCGAGCTCGCTCTCCACCCGCTCGAGGGCCTGCTCCATCTCGGCGGGATACGTCACGTCGGCGTGCAAGGCAAGGGAGCCGTGCTCGCTGGGACGATCGCTGCGATCGGTGTACGCCACCCGCGCGCCGAGCGCCTCCAGCAGCACCACGATCTGCTTGCCGATGCCCCGGTTGCCGCCGGTGACGAGGATGACCTTGTCCTCCAGGCCGAACATCGGGCGCAGGTTGGCGGCGGTCGCGCCGGCCCGGCCGATCACGGCCGCGGCGCTCCCCGCTGCCATGGGCGTGCCGCCGGCATCGCTCTCCGCGGCGGGGGCATCGCCCTTGCCGGCCGCGCGCTTGTCATGTCCGCTCATCGAGCCACTCCACGATGGTCTTGGGCAGGGCTTGTTGCACCTTGCCGCTCACGTACATCCCGATGTGGCCGGTCGGGTAGCCGACGGCCCGGTAGTCGCTCGTCCCGACGAAGTCGCCCAACGCAAGCGACGAGACGGGTGGGACGAGGTGGTCGTACTCGGCGTAGACGTTGAGCACCGGCATCCGGATCTGCTTGAGGTCCACCCGCCGGTCCCCGATCACGACCTCGCCCCGGATCAGCTTGTTGGCCTGGTAGAAGTCCTTGAGGAACTGCCGATACGCCTCGCCGGCCTGATCCGGGCTGTCGAAGATCCACTTCTCCATGCGCAGGAAGTTCATCAGCTTCTTGTCGTCGTCGACCACGTCCAGCAGCGCGGCGTACTTGGCGACGTTGAGCTGGAAGGGCTTGAGCAAGAGGAAGCCGAAGTTCATGAAGTCGCCCGGGATGTTGCCGAACGCGTCGACCATGGCGTCGATGTCCATGTGCCGGGCCCATACGTTGAGCAGCCCGCAGCTCGCGCCCTCGCCGGCGTGGAAGTCCACCGGTGCCACCATCGTGATCAAGTTCTTGACCTTGTCAGGTTGGAGCGCCGCGTAGCACATGCTGAACGTGCCGCCCTGACAGATCCCGAGCAGGTTGATCGCGTCGCGCCCGGTCCGCGCGCGGACCACGTCGACGCACGCGTCGAGGTAGCCGTTGATGTAGTCGTCGAGCGTCAGCCAGCGATCGGCCCGCGTGGGATAGCCCCAATCGATGAGGTAGACGTCCAACCCCTGGCGCAACAGGCTCTGGACCAGCGACCGGCCGTCCTCGAGGTCGACCATGTCCGGGCGGTTGACAAGCGCGTAGCTGATGAGGAGCGGCTGGGCGCCCGGCCGCTCGATCTCCGGCACATAGCGGTACAGCGTCAGCTTGCCCTCACGATACACAGCCTCGCGCGGTGTGAAGCCGACGCGGATGTCATCGCTGTCGATGCGCGCCAGCGCGTCGATGCCCGCGACGGTGCGGCGGCCCCATTCGGCCAGCTCGCGCGCCAAGGTGTCGGGCGTGAGCCCGATGAACGGCGGCATCATGCGGCACCTCCTCCCCGCCGCGCGCGCTTCGCCGCGGCGGGCGCCTCCGCGCCGGACGACGCTCCGCCAGACGCCGGCGTGCCGCGCGGGCGGAGCCTGACGGCCGGCTCGACGGGCGGCTGCGCGCGCAGCGCCTGGAGCTCGCGGCGCAAGGCCTTGAGCTCCCGCCGCAAGCCGTAGATCTCCTTGAACGCCTCGTCGAGCTCGGAGCGCGCCGGGATGTCGGTGGTCTTGAGCCACGTCTCGGCGATGGCGCGTTCGCGTTGGCGGTGGATCATGGCCGTGTTGAGCATCTGGCCTTGGGCGGCGGCGTACTGATCCGACCGGAAGACCTGGTCCATGTGGGCGTCGGTCACGGACGTCCACAGCTCGGTCAGCTCGCGCAGCGATGCCACGGGTTGCCCGCGCTCGGCCCGCGCGCCGATCTCGCGCAGCACCGCCCCGAGGGCATCCGACCACGCGTCGGCGACGACGAGCTGATATTCGGCCACGGCGCGCCGGTGGTCCATCCAGGCGTCGAAGCCGCGCAGCAGCTTCTCGTCGAACTCACGCGTGGCGCCCAGGCTCGGGCTCTCGAGGAGCCGTCCGCCGGTGTGCTCCCAGGCATCCCAGTACAGCCGTGACAGGTCCGCGAACGCCGATGGGTTGCCGGTGACCGCGGCGCCGACATGCCCCGGCGCCTGCCGCAGCGACGCGCCCCACGGTCCGACGGTCCGCTGCACGACATCGAGGTACAACCGCCACATCTCGGTCAAGTCGCGCCCGGCGGCGTCCAGCGCTTCCGGGGTAGCGGCCCAGCCGGCGCGCATCCGCGCCAGGTAGGCGTCCACCGCCTCGTTCCACGATTGGCCGGACGCGGCTTGCGCCGCCACAGCCTGCCACGCCTGTGCGACGAGATCGGTGAACCGCCAGATGGCCGACTGGCTGCTCATGACGCCGGCGGCCGCGTCCTTGGCCACCGGCGCCGCCCCGGCCGTCCACGCCGCGGCGGTCGACTCGGCCATCCGCCGCCACATCTCGCCGAGGCTCGCGGGGACTTGCGCGGCACCGGTCGGCGACGCGGCGCCCGCGGGGGCGGCGGTCAGGTCGATCCAGGCCTGCCAGTACCCACGCTGCGCCTCGCGCCAGGCATCCGCCATGGCCTGCGCCTGAGCCTGCCAGGCCGGCTGGCCGTTCATGGGGTCGTCCACTTGCGCATCCAATCCGCCTGCATGTCGGCCATCTGCCGGGCCAGCGCCTGCCAACCGCTCAGCATGTCGCGATCGGCGGCACTCCACACCCCACCGCGGGACGGGTCCATCCGCCGCGCGGTATCGAACCACACGCCCCACAGCTGGCGCTGCGACGCGATGGACGCCTCGATCATCGTCCGGGCCTGGCGTGCCCACGCCTCGACGTCGGCCGAGGTGCCCGCCGGCTGGGCCTCCGCCCACCGCGCCGTCCACGCCGCCTGCGCGTCGAGCCAGCCGTCGACGGCGGCGCGCCACGCGTCGATCGTCTGCTGCCACACGCCGCCGCCGAGCCTGGCGCCCGCGGTGGCCGCGGACCAACCCTCGATCAGCTGAGACTGCGCCTCGGCCCAGGCTTTGGTCATGTCCTCGAGCTGCTTGGTCCAATCCATGCCGATCTCCTTCAGTTTCTTGGGCCACCGGTCAGGCTCGGCCTCCTCCGCCCGTGCGGATGACCCGCCGGGCGGACGCTGGCCCGATCCGGGGCCCGAAACGACGGAAGGGCGCGCCCGCGGCGTGCCCTTCCGTCGTCGTCCCGATTCAGTTGCCCTTCGTCCGCGCCCGGGCGCCGTTGGCCGGCATCGCGGCCTGCATCGTCTCGGCGGCCTCGTTCAACATGGCGCCGACCTGCGTCTGCACGTCGGTCGCCTGCTGCCACATCTGCCCCACCTGGGCCTGCGCGGCGGTCGTCTGCTCCCGCACGGCGCGGCCGGTCTCGGCCGTCCACGTGCGGCCGGCCTCGTTCCATGTCTCGGTCCAGCGGCCGGCGATCTCGGCGTTTGCCTTGGCGTGCGCCCGCAGCTGCTCGCCGGCCTGCAGCCACAGCGCCTGCTCGCGCTGGAGCATCTCCTGGGTGCGGCCAGCGGCCTGGAACCACGCCTGGCCGGCTTGCTCGCGCGTCTTCAGCCAAGTCTCGAGGCTCGCCTGCGTGGCCTCGACCCACAGGTCGTTCCACGCCTGGGCGGCGTCCTGCCACTGCCGCAGGCCGGTCTGGAGGCTCTCGTGGGCGGTCGCGTAAAGCTTGTGGGTATCGTTCATCGACGTTCTCCTGTGTTGGGTAGTGGTGGTACGCCGGGAGGATACCGCGCGCCAGTTACGCGCGAGTTACAACCGCCGTCAATCCGGCGCGATCGCGCGCTCGAGGCGCTCGACCTGCTCGCGCACGGCCCTGACCTCGGCCCGCAGCTCGGCCAGGGCGAAGAGGACCGCGTCGGCGGCGGGGCCGGCGGCCTCGCCCGCCGGCGCCGGCTTCGCCACGGGCAAGAATGGGCTCCAGGCCTGGATCGAGCGCTCCAGCGTCTCGCCGACCTGCCGGCCGTAGGCCTCGGTCTGTTCGATGGTCTGCTCGACCGATCGCCGCATCAGATCGGTGTAGCCGGTGGCGAAGCGCTCCCACAGCCGGAAGCTCTCGGTCACTGCCATCGCCTGGTCCGAGGCGCTGGCATCGGCGACCGACGCGAGGGTGAGCTGCGCGAGCTGGCGCTGGATGAACGCCACGGCGTCGGCGAAATCGGTGAAGCGCGCCTCGTCGTCGCTCTGGACGTGCCGGATGTGGCCCCGCCAGCGCACCTGGGGATCGCCCGAGGACGCGCGCCACACGTCCTGGGTGAAGCGGAGGACGAACGACGCGATGTCGGGCGCCGGGTGGGAGGGCGACGGGGATCGGCTCATGCGGGTTCTCCTTCCAGTGCCGGTCGGGCGACGTGCCCCAGGCCGATGGCTTCGTAGACGGCGCGCGTGGCCGGCAACGGGTCGAGGCCGAGCTCGCGGCGCATGGTCTCCTCGCACCGCCGCCAGGCCCGGACGGCCAGCGCGCGGTTGCCGCTGGCCACGTACGCGGTCATCTGGACGCGCCACGCGTCCTCCCACACCGGATCGACCTGGAGCACGCGCTGCGTCAGGTGGATGCTCTCCAGGGGGTTGACGTCCACCGACAGCTCGGCCAGCCGCACCATCGCGCCGAGGGCGAGGGTCTGGAGGCGCTCGGTCTCGAGGCTGGCCCAGTCCTCGTAGCGGCGCTCGGGCAGGTAGTCGCCAGCGTACAGCGCCGCGGCCGCCCGCAGGTGGCCCCGGGCGGCGTCGGGATCGCCCGGCCAGGCGGCGTGCGCGGCGGCGATATGCGCCTCCATCTCGATGGCGTCGATCCACACGGCGTCGACGTCCAGGCCGTAGGCGTGGCCGAACCGCCGGACGAAGCGGGGCTCGGCCCTGGGGAGACGGTCGGGCTCGAGGGCGCGCTGGATGGCGTTGAGCGCCACCTTGAAGTCGCGGTCGCCGGCATCCGCGTCGACCCCGGGCCACAGCGCGTCGACGATCTGCTCGCGCGTCCGGCGCCGGCGGCGCAAGGTCACGAGGAACTGGAACAGCTGGACCGCCTTGTCGCGGCCCCACGCCCCGGGCGGCAGCTCGTCGTCCCCGCGCCAGACCCGGAAGCTGCCGAGGGTCTGGATGCGCAGGCTCGGGCCGGTGGGGGACGCCGCCGGGCCGGGCGCGCTCGTGGTCGTCGGGTGGTCGGTCACGGGCGCATTATCGGCCCGCGGGCGAGCGGCGTGCAAGCGTGCGACCGCGGGCGCGACGACGAACGCGGCACCCCCGCAGATCTCATCGTTTCCCTGCCCTCATGGGGGGCCGGGTGGCGCGAAGCGCTGGGATGGGGGTGAGGGTGGCCCGGATCGGCGCCGGCCCCCATCGGTCATCCGAATCGCATCAACGCATCGGCACGGGGCGTCGCCAGGTCGTGCCGGGCGACCTCAGGGCGCGGCGTCGCCGCCCGCCCAGACCGTCGCCTCGGGCACAAGCGTCGTGAAGACCACCAAGCGCTTGGAGTACGTGGCGGCCCCGTGGTCCCACGCGCCGTCACACGTCACGAGGTTGAGGTCCGCGGTCTGGGACTTGCCGAAGATGGCGTCGATGATCGGGCCCTGGGCGTTGTGGTCGTAGATCTCCCAGTCCTCGACCATGAACGTATAGCGGTCGCCGTTGGCGTACGTCACCATCACCTCGTCGCCGGCGTTGACCTTGTCGAGGTCCCAGAACACGGCGGGGCCGCCGGTGCTGGTGTCGAGGTGCCCGGCGATCACGGCGTTCCCGGTCTCGCCCGGCTGGAAGCCCTTGTCGTACCAGCCCACGTTCATGAAGCCGGCCGGCGCGTCCATCGCCCGTTCCTGCTCGTCGGTCAAGCCGACGTGCTCGATCGGCGCGTCGACGCCGATCGACGGGATCTCGAGGCGCACGGGGCCGCCCGCGTTGGCAAGGCGCGTGAGGCTCGCATCACGCTGCGGTGCCGCACCCGACGCCGCTGGAGGGTCGCCTGACGCGATGCCGCCGACTGGCGGCACGACCGGCGGCGATGCGGCCTCGGAGGCCATCTCGGCCGCCGGGCCGGGCACGGCGCCATCGGTCACCACACCGGCCTGATCCACGGCGGCGCCGTAGCCCGCCGCGGCGTCCACGCCTGGCCCGCCGGCGGTGTCGGCCGGGGCGGCCAGGACGGAGCCGCCCTCGCCGACGGTCGACGCGTCGGCCTGGGGCGCCACGCCACCGGCGGCGTCGCCGGACGGCGGCGCCGGCCGATCGTTCTGGGCGAAGCCCGAGGCGGAGGCGCGCTGGTAGACGTGGTAGTCGCCGCTGCAGCCGGTGAGGCCCGGCACGAGGACCGCGAAACACGCCGCGGCGAGCAAACTGCGATTCATCATGATGTCATTCCGTGCGGGGTGCGTTGAAATTGCATGCACGTCGTTACAACAGTGTTAATATACCCGACAATTCCGCCGGCGTCAACAATGGCCGCCCCGCGCTCGCCCCACGCTTGACTGGCGGATCGGGCCGGCCAGCCCGGCGAACACCGACGCGCAAAGCACGCGCGGGTAAGACGCACGGGATGGCCGCGCGGTTATGGCCACTTGGCCATCGCGGGGCCACGTCGAGGCGCCGCGCCGCGGCCAGAGCCCCATCTCGACTGGGCGCGGTCCCGCGGCCCACTCGCCCGCCGGATCGTGCGGTTGCTGGCACGATCCGGCGGGCGACAACCCGTGGTCGGCGGGCTCAGCGGCTCGCGCCGCCGAACCCCAGCGGTCCCAGCGTCGGCAGCGGGGTCGGCGTCGCGACGAACGCCGGCCAAGGCGCCGTGGCCACGCCGCGTTGGGCGATCGCGGCTCCCGGGGAGAGCGGCGTCGCCAGCGAGCGGGGGTCGAACGTCTGGTTCGAAGCCAGGGTCGCCCAGGCACTGAGCCCGTCGGCGCCGAGGGCGTCGATGATGTGGTAGGCCTGCTGCGGCGCCACGGCGACCGTGATCAGCGTCGCCTGGCCCTCGCGGTCACCGCCCTCGACCCGATACGCCCCGGTCACCGGGTCGGGTTGCGGTGTGGCGTTGGACAGCGCCGACGCGCCGGCGCTGACCTTCACCACCCACAGCCGCGGCTCGATGAGATCCGTGAACGGTGCGTTGGTCTCGCGGTCGCGGCCGTAGCCGTACAGGTTGATGATGTGGCCAGGCCGAATCTGGCCGCCGACTGTGCGGTCGACGCCGGCGGCGAACGTCACGATCTCGAGGCCGGGATCCGTCGCGAAGCGGACCGCTTCGACCGGTTTGGCATTGACGCCGGTGAGCAGCGTCCCCGGCGCGATCTGGGCGGTGGTCATCAGGCCGACCACCGCGTGCGGCGGATAGGCGCCGCGGGCCACGGCGTCCTGGACGGGCAGGGGGTCTCCGGCGGTGACCATGTCCTGCGAGATGATGGTGTAGGGCCGGATGGGTCGGATCGCGACTGCTACCGGCATGCGCGCCACCGCGGGCGGCGCGGACAGGAAACCCTGCGCGAGGACGATCACGCCGGCGCCCAGCAGGCCGAGGGCGCCGAGCAGCATCAAGGGTCGGCCGTTCATGTCCATGCTCCCCTTCAACGTCGTCACCGTTCACCAACGCCGCCGCCGAACCACTCGGGGCGGCTTCATCAGGCCGTTCAACGCCGTCCAAGACCGTTCGCGGCCGTCGCGGGCGCGGCGTCCGGGCCCCCGTCGGGGCCCGGCCCGACCGCCGCACCCAATGCGCCGCACGTTCAACACCCCGTTCAGATCTCATGGCGGGAGCGGATCCTTCTCCCTTGCGACGTCGCGTTGGATGGCCGCATAGCAGAAAGCGTGCCATGTGGCGGGATCCGCGCGGATTCCTCCGTGTGGAGCAGCCCGCGCCGCTGTCGATCACGGCGCCGCCCGGCCGGCGCTCGCGGTGGTAGAATCGAGCGGTGGGTGCCAGACATGCGGGCTGACGACCTCGCCGGCGCCGGGGTGCGGGACTCGGCCGCGCCGCCGATGCCGGCGTTGCCCGACGGCGTCTCCGAGCAGCTCGGCGCGGTGACGGCGCGGCTCTCCGGGGCGCCGGGGGTCGTGTCGGTGGTGCTTCTCGGCAGCGCCGCGCGGGGCGAGCTCTCGGCCGCGTCCGCCGGTGGCCGCCTGGAGCTCTTCAGCGACCTCGAGCTGCTCGTCGTCACCCGCCGCCGGCTGCCAGGCGCGATCCGGCGCGCCCTCGCGGCCGAGGTCGACGGGTTGGCGAGCGGCTGGGGCTATCGCAGCCCGCTGTTCCACGTCGACCTCGTCTTCCGCGAGCGGGCGCGGCTCGGCAGTCTGCCGCCGTTTGTGTTCACACACGAGCTGCGCGCCAACGGCCGGGTGCTCTACGGACCGGATGTGCGCACCGAGATCCGGCCGGTGACGCTGGCCGATCTCGACCGCCGCAACACCCACGAGATCTTGATGAAGCGCCTGTGGGCGATGGCGGAGGCCCTGCCCGCGGCCTGGCTCGCGGGTGCCGCGCTGGATGACCTCGCCGCGCGCGCGCTGGGCGTGACGCTCTGGCGCAACGCGCTCGACGTCCCGACCGCGCTGCTGCCGGACGCCGGGATCCTGTTGTCGACCTACAGCGCGCGCGTGGCGCGCTGGCGGGAAGACCCGGCGCCCGCGTGTCGCGCGGCCATCGACGCGGCGCTCGGCCTGGACAGCGGCGCGTTCCTCGCCGCCTGCCGCGCCGCGCGGGCGCGGGCCGCGCCGTCGGCCGATCCGAGCGCCGACCACGCCCGGGTCACGCGCCTGATCGCCGCCGGCCTGGTGTGGGCCGCGAACGCGGCCGACAGCGGCGCCCCGCCGGATCGACCGCTGGACCGCGGGGCCGGCCGCCGGTTGGCGCGGGCCGGGCCGGCAGCCGCCGGGTCGAAGCCATCTGATCCGACGCCCGCCGGAGCGAGGCCGCCGCACCCGACGCCGGACATCATCGCCGATGCGATCCGCGCCGTCCCCCGCCGGTCGCGCCAGCTGTTCAACGAGCACCCCGTCACGCCCGCCGAGTGGCTGTCAGTTGCCCGGCAGGCTGTCCGGATTGCGAACAGCACGGGGGCACCTCCAGCCGTGCAGTGGCTCCGGCTGCCGCGGAAGGGCCACCTGTGCGCGGGACTCCTCGAGCTGCACCGCGCGCTCGTCGCCCACCACGCGGCCGAGCCCGATGCCGTCGGGGCGCGTGGCGCGCTCGCCGAAGCCGCGGACTGGCTGGCCCCGGTCGCGGCCACGGCCGGCGACGCCCGGGCCGCCATCGACGGCGCCAGGGACTTCGCGGACGCGTGGTGCCTGACGCGGAGCCTGGCGGCGCGTGCGTTCTGGCGCACGGTGCGCCTGGCCGACCCCGCCGCGTGGCGGCGGCTCGCCGCCGCCGTCGATCCGGAGCACGCCGGAGCCGGCGCGGCGCACGCCCCGATCGGTTCGGCCCGCGGCCCGCACGACCGCCGCCCCACTTCACCCGGGAGAGCGTGACCATGCCCCAGCTGATCGTCTTCGTCGACGCGCTCCCCTTCGACGACCTCGCCCGGATGCCCCGGCTCGCCGCGTGGCCGTGGCAGGCGCGCCTGCGGCCGGGGTTCGGCTACTCGATCAACCTGCACCCGGAGCTGTTCGCCGGGCTCGACCCCGACGCGGCCGGGTTCTTCGGCGAGTGGGCGCTCGACCGCGAGCGGGCGCCGGGGCGGCGCTACCGGCGGCTGCTGCCGCTCCTGGACCGCGTGTGCCGCCCGTACGTGCTCAACCGCGGGCTGCAGACGCTCCTCACGCGCCGCTACCGGCCGGACCGGATCATGCCGAACCTGCCGCTCGGCTGGCTGGGCGACTTCGCGATCCACGGCGAGAAGGTCACCGACCCGGCCTTCGGCCGGCCGACGCTCTTCACGCGCCACCCCGGCCTGGTGACCGTCGAGATCGAGGGGCTGGCCAAGGGGCGACGGGACCGGCTGCTCGTCGAGCGGGCGGCGGCGCTGGTGGCGGGTGGCACGCGGCAGGTCTACCTGCCGCTACCCGACCTCGACGGCATCGGGCACGCCGACCGGCGCTCCGGGCCGCGCTGGGGCGCCCACCTGGTCGCGCTGGACGCCTGGGTGGATGGGCTGGCCGGGGCGTTCCTGGCCCGCCACCCGGATGGCGACGTGTTCGTCGTCAGCGACCACGGCATGGCCGACGTGCGGGCCGGCGTGGCGTTCGGGATCGAGGCCGATGTCGGGCCGCCCGGCTGGAAGCGCTACCACTACTTCACCGACAGCACGCTTCTGCGGGTGTGGGTCCACGACCCCGATCTCGGCCCGGCGATCGCGGATCACATCCAACGCTCGGAGGTGGCGTCGCTGGTGACGCACGCCGAGCGCATGGCCTACGGCCTGACCGACCCGCGCTTCGGGGACTTCGTCGCCGTGCTCGACGAGGGCCTGTGCTTCCGCCCGAGCACGTTTGCACGCAACATCCCCGCCGCGATGCACGGGTACCATCCCGACGTGGCGAGCCAGCATGCGGTGCTGCTGCACCGCGGCGCCCACCCGCCGGCGACGGGGGCGGCGCGGACGATCGACGTCTTCGGCATCCTCGACGCGGCGCTGGCGGGGGAGCCGGGTGGCTGACACGCCGGCCGGCGACCGGTCCGACGCGCCGGCCGCACAACGCGGGCCCCACGCCCTCAACCCGGCCCGCTCGCCCATCACCGTCCTCTTCGTCGACCACGCGGCGGGGATGGGCGGCGCCGAGCACAGCCTGCTGGCGCTCCTGGCGCACCTCGACCGATCGCGGGTCCGCCCGGTCCTGGCGGCGGCGCCCGGGCCGCTGGCCGACGCGGCGCGCGCCGCCGGCGTCGCCGTCCACGCGCTGCCGCTGCCGCGGCTGAAGGGCCACGCGACGGCGCTGTGGCGCCTGGCGCGCGGGGGCCTCGCCCTCGCGAATCTCGCGCGCCGCGCCCAGGCGGACGTCGTCCACGCCAACGTCCTGCGCGCCGCGGTCTACGCCGCGCCGGCGGCCCGGCTGTGCCGCCGCCCGCTGGTGTGGCACGTCCGCGACATCCACGCGCGGGACGCGGCGACGACCCGGCTGTGCCGGTCGGCGGCGGCGGTCGTGGCGATCTCGCGCGCCGTGGCCCGTGATCTCCCGTGCGCCGATCGGGCGCGGGTGATCTACAACCCGGTGGCGGTCCGGCCGCCCCGCCCGCGGTCGCGGGCGGACCTCGGGCTGCCGGTGGACGGCCCGCTCGTGGCGGCTGTCGGGCGCCTCCGGGCGTGGAAGGGGCACGCGGCGTTCCTCGACGCCGCCGCCCGGGTGCAGAACGAAGACGCCCGGTTCGTGGTCGTCGGCGGGCGGCTCTTCGGCGAGGACGCGGCGGACCTCGACCTGCTGGATCGGCTGCGGGCGCGGGCGGTGGAGCTCGGCATCGGCGAACGCGTCGCGTGGCTCGGCCATCGCGACGACGTCCCGGATCTCTGGCCGCACATCAGCCTCCTCATCCACACGGCCGTCGCCGAGCCGTTCGGGCGGGTCGTCGCCGAGGCGCTCGTGGCGGGGGTGCCGGTGGTCGCGTTCGGCGACGGTGGCGTCCCGGAGATCGTCGACGACGGCGTCAGCGGCGTGCTGGCGGCGCCCGGCGACGTGGCGGGCGTGGCGGCCGCGATCGACCGGCTGCTGGGCGAGCCTGAGCTGCGCGCGCGGATGGGATCGACGGGCCAGACGATCGCCCGGGCGCGGTTCGACCCGGCGGCGCATGCCCGGGCCATCGAGGCCGTGTATGATTGTCTGACATGACGCCCGACCCGAACCCGGTGACCTGGACCCCCGTGCCGTGCATGTTGTGCGGCGCCGACGACCCGCGGCCGCGCGTGGTGGACACGGTGCGGGCGGGCAGCGCCGTGTACCGGTTCAACGTGGTCCAGTGCCGGGCCTGCGGCTTCGAGTACGTCACGCCGCGCGGCAGCGGCGCGGTCTTCGGCAACCTGGCCGGCGGCGCGGCGCGGCGCGACGCGGCGGTGGCCAACGCGCCGTTCTACCGCACCGGCGTCGCGCGGCTGCGCGCGGCGGGGCTGCCGGATGGCGGGCGGATCCTGGATTTGGGGTGCGCCCGGGGCGACTTCCTGGCGTTCGCGGCGGAGCGGGGCTTCGCGGTCACCGGTGTCGACCTCAATCCGGCCCTCGCCGACGCGGCGCGGGCGCGCGGCTTCGCGGTGGTGACCGGCGACCTGCGGGCCGTCGCAAGCGAGGTCGGCCGGGGGTTCGACGCGGTGACGCTGTGGGACGTGATTGAGCACGTCGACGACCCGGTGGCGGTGCTGGCGGCCTGCCGCGACGTCGTCCGGCCGGGGGGGCTGGTCTTCTTCCACACCGGCAACGCCTGGTTCCAGATCCCGAAGGCCCGCTGGCTGTACCGCCTTCGGCCCGGCGAGGGTCCCTATCTCATCCCCTACCAGCACGTGTCGCACTTCAGCCCGCGCACGGCGGAGGCGGCGCTGCACCGGGCGGGGCTGGCGCCGGAAGCGGTGTTCTTCGCGGGCACGATGCACTACCGCGAGGCGTGGAAGCGGCTGGCCATGCGCGCCGTCAACGCGGTCGGCCTGGCATCGGCCGCGCTGGGGGGGCCGCTGCTGACCAACGCGATGGGCGCCATCGGCCGGCGGGCCGGCTGACGGGCAGGCGCGCCCCACCCGCCGCCGGTCCATGCACGTCGTCATCGACGGCCGGGTGATCGACGATCACTTCCCGGGGATCGGCCGCTATGTGTTCGAGCTGGCGCGGGCGCTGGCGTCCGAGGCGCCTGGCGACGCGTTCACGGTGCTCTTGAACGCCGGCGCGCGCGACAGCCGGTTCGACGTCGCGGCGCTGGCGCGGCACGCGAACGTCAGGCTGCGGCGCGTGGACGCGCCGGTCTTCGCGCTGGCGTCGCAGTGGCGGATGCGGCGGGCGATCGCGGCGGCGGGCGCGGACGTGTTCCACGCGACCTATTGGGCGGGCCCGTACTGGCCGGGCGTGCCGGCGGTGACCACGGTCTACGACCTGATCCCGCGGCACGCGCCGGGCGGGGTGCCGCGGGCGCGCGCGGTGCTGTTGGACCTGGCGGTGCGGTTGTCGCTGCGCGGCGCGCGGCGGGTCCTGACGATCTCGGAGGCGTCGCGGCGCGACCTCATTGCGGCCTACGGGCTGGCGCCGGACCGGGTGACGGCCACGCCGCTGGCGGCCGACGGGCGCTTCCGGCCAGCCGCCGCGGCCGACGTGGCGGCGCTGCGGGAACGGTTGGGACTCGCCGGGCGCTACGTGCTGTACCTCGGGATCAACAAGCCGCACAAGAACCTGGCGACGCTGATCGACGCGTGGGGACGCCTCGCGGCGGACGGTCCGGACGCGACGGGCGTGGAGCTGGTGATCGCGGGGCGCTGGGATCCGCGCTACGACGACGTGCGGGCCCGCGCGGCGGTGCTGCCGGCCGGCGCGCGGGTGCGCTTCCTCGGCCCGGTCGCCGACGCCGACCTGCCGGCGCTCTACAGCGGCGCGGCGGTGTTCGCGTTCCCGTCGCGCTACGAGGGGTTCGGGCTGCCGCCGCTGGAGGCGATGGCGTGCGGGGCGCCGGTGGTGGTGGCGAACGCGTCGAGCCTGCCCGAGGTGGTCGGGGACGCCGGGCGGTTGGTGCCGGCGGACGACGTGCGGGGCTGGGCCGACGCGCTGGGCGAGATCCTCGGGCGGCCGGAGGTGGCGGCCGATCTGCGGGCTCGCGGGCTGGCGCGGGCCGCGATCTTCACGTGGGCGGCGACGGCCCGGCAGACGCTTCACGTGTATCGAAGCGTGGTGGCTGGCGGGGAGTGAGTTGGGGGTGAGCTTCTCCTTGGTACGCGGTCCGTTCTTTGCGGCGCCACGCGATCAGGATTTCGGGGGCAGGCTTGACCGGCGCAGGCCTGGCTACGCGCTCGCGGCTGTGGTCCGCACATCGAGGTGGTTCACGGCGGCGGACGGCCATCAATCCAAATCCATCGCGGCGGCGGTGTCGGCGATCCAGACCTCGCCGTGTTGGGTAGACCATCGCGAAGGGCTCGATTCATCGGAGGGATCGCAGCGTTCTCGGTGACACGCACCGTCGGTCCCAGAGCGACACGGCCCAGAGGGCAGCCCTGCGCCCCTCCCTCCCCCATTACAACATGTCCACCCGCAGCGGATACGCCCGCTCCAGCGCGTCGCGCGAGTCACGCAGGATCAGCCGCCGGAGCGGTACGCCGTGGGCCGCCAGCGCGTCGCCGATGGCCGCGCGCGCGCCCGCCGGCGCCACGACCTCCACCGCCACGCCGCCGTCCTCCGCCCAGAAGCCGCAGCGCGCCGGCAGGCGCACCGCGTCCACACCTTCAAGCGCCTCGAGCACGTCGCGCGGCGTCGTCCAACCGTCGGCGTGGCGCACCGCCCGATGGCGCTTGCCGAGCAGCTTCGTCGTCACCTGGCTCGCGAACCCGCACGGGCAGGCCGCCAGCGGGCGGACCAGATCCTCGGTGTCGTAGCGCAAGAGCAGCATCGCCTCGCGGAACGGCGGCAGCGGCGTGGCCACGCACGTCGCCACCTCGCCGTCCGCGGCCGGCGCGTACGTGTCGGGGTCGAGGAACTCCCACAGGCCGGTGTACTCGAAGTGCAGGCTGCCGGCCGGGCACACCCAGCCGCCCGTGCCCCACGTCTCGCTCATCCCATACCCTTCCCACAGCGCTACCCCGTCGCCCAAGAGGTCGCGCACGCGGCGCCGCAGCCCCTCCGTGACGATCTCGCCCCCGACGTCGACCTGCCGCAGCCCGAAGTCGCGCGGGCCGTAGCCTTGCGCGAGCCCGAGCGACACCATCTCGCCGAGGAGCGACGGGTAGGCCGTCGCCCGCGTCACCTTCGGATGCTTGCCCGGGATCCCGTGCGGCTCCGCCAGCTGCGCCAGCGTGATCTCCGGCCGCGACAGCCAGCCCCACACGATCGCCGCGCCGATCAGGTGCATCGCCGCGGCCGCCGTGATGCTCGAGAGGACCTGCCGGCTGTTGGCCGAGATGTGCATGATGTCCGCGGGCGTCGTCGAGCCGTTGAGCATCACCCCGAACGCCGACTCGTGCGCGGCGAAGTCGATCTCGTACGCCGAGAAGCACAGCCCGAGCGGCGGCGCCCCGCCCGTCCCGCCGGTGTGCGTCCGGCAGGCGATCGCGGCGTCGCGGCACACGAAGTCATAGGGACGGGCAAGCACGGCCTCCTTCTTCAGCACCGGGATGCGGTCGACGTCGCCCAGCGTCAACGCCGCCGGATCGAGCCCGAGCCGGGCGAAGACGTCGGCATAGTGGGCAGTCTGGGCGGCCGCGCGCACCGCCTGGCGGCGAAAGCGGCGCTCGAGGTTGCGCCGGGCCTCCTCCGGCCCCCCGTGGTCGACCCAGATGAACGTCGGCGGCGGCACGCGGGCGGGGTCGCCCGCCGCCGCGAACCGGCGACAGGCCGCAAGCAGCGCGCGCAGCGCCGCCGGCGGCATGCGATCGCCGTCGCGGATCGACTGGCCGTAGGCCGCCTCGGCGGCGGCGAGGTCCATCTCGGCGGGGGCGGTGACGTCCATCGTTCGGCGGGCTCCTGGGTGGGGCCGCCAGACGGCGGTCAGCCGTGCGGCGGGCGAATCGGGTGACTGCGGGGGCCGGGCGCTATCATACCAAAGGTCGCGTCCAGAGCGGTCCTGGCGCGCCCATCGACTTGCCGCCCGGCGATCGCGGGCGTATGCTGACGCGCCGCACGCGCCAGACGCCCACTCCCCCCAACAGGATCCCGCCCATGCGCACGCGCTGCTTCGCCGACCGCCCGTCGGCGCGCTCGATCGCCGTCGCCGTGGCTGCCGGCCTGGCCGGCATGGCCGTGCCAGGCCCGGCGCAGCCGCCGCCTGCCGCGGCCATGCCCGCCGGGCCGATCGCGGCTGACATCGTCGGCGGCCGCGAAGCGACCCCCGGCGCGTGGCCGTGGCAGGTGGCGATCCTCGACGCCGGCGCGCGCAACCCGGTCGACGGCCAATTCTGCGCCGGCGCGCTCATCGACCCCGGCTGGGTCGTCACGGCGGTGCACTGCGTCACCGAGGTGGCCGGCGACGCCGAGATCCCGATCTACGCCAACGACATCGTCGTCGGTCTTGGCGTGCACGACCTCAAGACCGACCGGGCGCAGGTGGTGCCCGTGGCGCAGATCTTCACCAACCCGGACTACTTCGACGAGACCACCGACGACTGGGGCGACATCGCGCTCCTGCGCCTGGGGCGGCCGGCCACGCTCGGCCCGGCCGTGCAGCCCATCGCCCTCGTCGCCGACCCCGCCGACGCGGCCATCGCGCCCGGGGGGGCGGCGACCGTCATCGGCTGGGGCATGACCGAGACCGGCGCGACGACACGCCTGCGCCAGGTCGAGGTCCCGATCGTCGACCCCGCCGCCTGCGAGCTGAACGCGAGCATCGTGTGCGCCGGGGCGCGCGACCGCGACGCCTGCTACGGCGACAGCGGCGGCCCGTTGATGGTGGCCCCTCCCGGCGGCGGGCCCTGGCGGCTCGCCGGGGTGGTCAGCAGCGGCACGACCGACACCTGCGGCGGCCCCGGCAATCACACGCTGTACACCAGCACGGCCTACTACGCGGACTGGATCGCCGCCACCTTGCAGGACACGGCGGCGGCGCTCGAGGTCGAGAAGCTGGCGCCAACGGTCGTCGGGTACGGCGAGGTCATCGACTACGCGCTCGTCGTCCGCAACGTCGGGCGCGAGCCGGCCACCGACATCGTGATCCGCGACGCGCTGCCGGACGGCGTGACGTTCGTGGCCGCCGACAACGGCGGGTCGCGCAATGGGCGGCTGGTGACGTGGCGGCTCGGGTCGCTGGCGGGCGAGTCGGCCGTCCAGCTCGGGCTCACGGTGCGGCACACCGCGGGCTTCGGCGGTGACGCCAGAGCCTTCGACAACACCGACGGATGGAGGACCCGGATCCCGTCCCGACGACCGGGGCACCGGCACGGCACGGCGCCCCGTCCCGGCGCCGAACCCGCCATCTCCGTGGACATCGTGGGCGGCCGCGTGGCCGCCGAGGGCGCCTGGCCGTGGCAGGTCGCGCTGATCGACCGCCGGGCGCCGAACCCGCGCGAGGGCCTGATCTGCGGGGGATCGCTGATCGCCGCCGACAAGGTGCTCACCGCGGCGCACTGCGTGCTCGACCCCGAGTCCGGCGCCCCCCTGCCCGCGTTCCTGCTCGAGGTCAAGGTCGGATCGAACGTGCTCTCCGACGGCCAGGGCGAGCGGATCGGCGTGGCCCGGGTCTGGGACAACCTGCGGTACCTGATCGACGAGGAAGCCGATATCGCCATCGTCGACCTCGAACGCCCGGCCGCCCTGTCCGCTCGCGTGCAGCCCGTCGCCATCGGCACCGACGCCGACGCCGCCCTGTGGGCCGCCGGCCAGGTCGGGACGGTCACGGGCTGGGGCGACCGGAGCGGCGACGGAGACTACCCGGACCCCCTCCACGAGGTCGACCTCCCCATCGCCGACGCGGTGGCGTGCGGCCAGCACGCCGATTCCGAGACGACGCTGTGCGCCGGGCCCGAGGCGGGTGGCAAGAGCGCGTGCTTTGGCGACAGCGGCGGGCCGTTCGTCGTCCCGCGCGGCGGCGGCTTCGTCCTTGCCGGCGTCGTGTCGCGCGGATCGGCCGACGGGTGTGGGGCGCCGGGAGCCTTGAGCCTCTTCGCGCGGCCGGCGGCGTTCGCGGCCTGGATCGCGGAGAAGACCGGCCCGTCGCCCCGCCCGGACCTGATGATCGTCAACTGGGACTATTCGATCGCCGCCGCCGGGATGCTGCCGCGGCCGGGACTGCCGGCCTTCACGGTCGTCAGCGGGCCGGGCGTGTCGGCGCCATCGCCCACGACCCCGCCGGGCCCGACGACACCGCCGACGGCCACCCCGACGGTGTCGCCCCCCACCACCACGGCCACCGCAACGGCCGCGCGGACGGAGCCGACGCCGACGGGGGCCGCGACGCGCCCGCCGCGCTGGCGGATCCGATTGCCGTGGCTGGGGAAGAGCCCTCAGCGCTAGCCGTCGACCCGGCCGCGGCCCTTGCGCGACCAGGGCGCGAGGCGCGGCGATCGATCACGCGGCCGTCCGCCCTCTCGTACTCGGACGCTGGAAATCGCCGGCCTCGGCCAGGCCGACGACGCCGTCCGCCCCCCTCGTCCGCGGACGTTGCCCCGTCCCCTGGCCGCATGCTATGGTTGTGCGTTCCGACGCCAGCGCGCGAAGTGACATGGTGGGGTCCGGATCGACGGACGCGAGGAGAGGCGCGCCCATCCGCGCACGCACTCGCCGCCGCCCACCGGCCCGCGCTGGCAGGATCGAGGTAACCACACGCCGCCATGCGCGACTTCTCCGTTTCAGGCCTGCTGCAACGAATCGCGGACGAGCCCGACTTCCGGGACCTTCTGACCCGCGCACGAACCGCTGCCGCCGGCGACGTCCTCGGCCCGCTGGGCTTGGGCGCCCCCGCCCAGGCGGCCGTGGTTGCCGCGCTGGCCGACCGGATCGACCGCCCCTGCCTGTGGATCACCGCCCAACCCGACGAGGCCCGGGCCACGGCCGAGTCGCTGCAGGCCTACCTCGCCCAACCCGAGCGCGTGTACGTGCTTCCGGCCCCGGACGCCCTGCCATATGAGCGGACCCCGTGGGACCCCAGCACCCGCGAGCAGCGCCTCGCGGCCCTGGGGGCGCTGTACCGCTGGACGACGGCCCCGCGGCCCGGCCTGGCCCCCCTGATCGTCGCGCCCGTCCGCGGCGTGCTCATCCACACCGTGCCCCCCGCCGCCTTCGCCGCCGACGCCCAGATGGTCCGCGTCGGCCAGACCGTCCAGGTGACGGCGTTCATGCGCCAGGCCCAGCGCATGGGCTACCGCACGACCTCGGCCGTCACGGAGCCGGGACAGGTCGCGCGGCGCGGCGGGATCGTCGACATCTTCCCGCCCTCGGAGCCACGGCCAGTGCGCATCGAGTGGTTCGGCGACGAGATCGACGCGCTGCGCCGGTTCGACCGCACGACGCAGCGCTCGAGCGAGGGTCTGGCGGAGCTCCTGATCGTGCCCGCCTCGGAGGCGCTCCTCGACCGGGGCCCCGCGGTCGCCGCCGAGCTCGAGGCGCTGCAGCCCGGCCGGATGCACCCCCTGGCCGAGAGCGAGCTGCGCCGCCAGCGCGACCACCTCGCGCGCGGCGAGCCGTTCGACGGCCTCGAGTTCTTTGCCCCGCTCTTGCACCCCGAAGGCGCCACGGTGATCGACCATCTGCCCGCCGGGAGCTGGGTCGTGTTCGACGACCCGCTCCGCGCGCAGACCACCGCCCACGACTGCCATGACCAGGCCAGGCTCGTGCGGGCCGAGCAGGCCGATGCCGGCGAGCTGCCCGACCACTGGCCCGGGACGCCGCTCGCGAGCTGGGACGCGATGGCGGCCGCCCTGCGCGCCAGCCCCCAGCTCCATCTGGGGCGCATGGGCGCCGACCCCGATTCGACGAGCCCGCTCGCCGAGCGGTTCGGGGCGCCGCTGCCCTACGGCGGCAACATCGAGGAGGCCGCGGTCGGCATCGCCGGGATGCTGGACGAAGGCCGCGCCGTGGTCGTCGTCAGCCGCCAGGCGCCGCGGCTGGCCGAGCTGCTCGATCACGTCGGGCTGCACGCGGCGCCGGTCGCGCACCTGGCCGAGCCGCCCGGCGCCGGCGGGCTGGCGCTGGTGCACGGCGCGTTGGGCGCCGGCTGGAC
>CAYQBA010000038.1:0-28537 GCA_964415605.1 uncultured Anaerolineales bacterium
ATCCGCGCCCACGCGCGGGCGCCCGCCGCCGCGACGTCGGCGTCGGGCGGCGTGTCGGCCCGCAGCGCCGCGGCGGCGCGGTCGACGAGCGTGTCGAGGTGCGCGTCGGCGGCGGTTGGCGGCACAGGCGCCGAGATGGGGGTGAGGTCGTCGTTCATGGCATCCTCCAGTCCAACGGTCGCGACGGCAGTCGCGGTGTCGGTGTCGTTCGCAAGATGGTCATCCAGCGCGGTGATCGAAGTGGCGGCCACGGCGCCGGATGTGGCGGCGGAGCTGGTCGCGGTCGAGTCGGTGCCGGGTGCGGCGATCATAGCGGCGCCTCGGTGTCCGTCCCCCCGGTCAACGGGGCCAGCGCCGCGCGGATGCGCTGGCGCGCCCGGTGGAGCGTCACGCCGATGCTGGCGTCGCTCGTGCCGAGCATGGCCGCGATCTGCCGGTTGGTGAGCCCCTCGACGTAGCGCAGCGCGAAGATCTCGGCGGTGCGCGGGGGCAGATCACCGAGCGCGCCGCGCAGCCGCGCCCGCAGCTCGGCGGCGGCGGGATCGGCGAGGTCGGCCGATGCTTCGATCGTCGCCGGCGCCCTGCTCGCCGCGGGCCCGCCGGCCGGACCCATCGACGCCGCGCCGTCGTCCTGCGCCAACGCCGCGGCGGGCCGGCGGCGGCGCTGGCGCAGGACGTTCAACGCCGCGTTCACCGTCAGCCGATGCAGGTATCCGCCGGGGTTGGCGATCTCGGCGCCGCCCGTCTGGCGCACGAGCTGCAGGAAGACCGACTGCAGCACGTCCTCGGCGTCCTCGGCTTGCCCGACGATGCGGTAGGCCGTGCGGTACACCATGCCGTGGTGGGCCGCGTACAGCGCGGCCACGTCGAAGGGCCGGGAGGCGGGCGCGATCATGGGCCTGGCGGGCCTGGCAGCGGGCGCCCCGAGGCGCCCCGTGAGCAGTTGCACGTGTGTCTCCTCTGCACGGCGGGTGCGTGGACCCGCGGCCCCGGGCCGCGGCCGCCGCGCCGGGCGGGCGGGCGGTCGCCGTGTTTCATGAAGATTGACACCGGAGCGGCGGGGACCATTAACACGCGGGCGGCATCCCGTCCGGCGGTCGCCCGTGGCGGTGGGGCGGGGAGGTGCCGTCGGTCGCCGCGTCCGGTCATCGGCGGGCCTCGCCCGCGGCCACCCCCCACGCCACGCCGAGGGCCGCCCCGGTGGAGCCGGCCCACAGCGCGCGCGTCGGCAGGCGGAAGAACGGCCGACGGCGTTTGACCCACAACAGCCAGCGCTCCCAGCCCGCCATGCACAGGTCGCCGGGCGGCTCCAGCAGCGCCGGCGGGATGTCGGCGCCGAGCCAGTCCCGCGCCAGGCCGAGCGCGATCCACGCACGGCGGTCCAGCCGGGAACGCGCCAGCTCGGCGGCGAGCGCGCCCCAGTCGATGCGATCGCCGAGGGCGGCGCAGGCGTAGGCGATGTCGGCCACGACGCGCAGCGGCGAGAAGCCGCGCCGCACGGCGTTGGCGACCAGCGTCAGCACGAGGTCGGTCGGCGCAGGCACGTGCAGGTGGACGCCCGCCGCGCCCGCCCCGCCGGCGGCCACGAGCTCGGCGCGGTCCCAGATGCCCTCCCAGTCCAGCCGTCCGGCCGACCAACGCCCGCTGCCGAAGAGCGACGGCTCGAGGTCGTGGTGGGCGGTGCCGTCGAGCTCGACGTGGTGGCCGGCCGGGTCGCGCCGGTCGGGGTTGGCGCGCACCAGCGCGTCGCGGAGATCGGCCACGGCCGCCTCGGCAAGCGGACGGTCGGCATCGCGGACCGACAGGTCGAGGTCGGCGGCGATGCGCAAGGCCGGGTCGGGGTACACCGTCAGGGTCAGCGCCGCCTCCTTGTGCGCCAGCACGGCGATGCCGGCGTCGGCGAGCCGCACGAGGATCGCGTCGCGGATGGCCGCTGTCTCGCGCCAGCGCAGGGCGTTGGCGATGTGCTGGCGGCGCAGCCGGGTCAAGGTCGCCTCGGGCACCTCGAGCGCCCCGCGGTCCCGCAGCCTGCACAGGCCCTGCCATGCGAGCGGTCCGACTTGCCCTTCCAAGGCCCGGGCGGGCAAGCCGTCCCAGGCTGCGGGTCCGGGTGCCGGGATCCGCGTCGCCCTGGCCGCGGCGTTGTCGACATCGGGACACAGCGTCGTGAGCAGCAGGGCCTCGTCCGCCGGCATCGGGGGCAGCACCCGGCGCCCGAGCGCACGGCCAGCGCGCTGCACGGCCCGCGGGCGCGGGCGGGCCGGCCAGCCCACGGCATGCTGCCAGCGCGCGACGGCGGCGGTCGCCAGGGCCAGCCCATGCTGTCCGGGATCATCGGCCCGCCATCCGGCCAGCCCCTCGACCGCCGTCACGCGCCCGAGCACGTGGCGCGGATCCAACGGGGGGTCGCAGCGCGCGGTGTCGTCGCCGCGCAAGACAAGCCGCCCGTCCGCGGCGCGGGTCACGAGGCGGTGGGCAACCGGCCCCGTGGGGGTGATCGCGCAGAGGACGTCGCCGGTGCGCGGCGCCGGGGCGGGAATGACGCGGACGACGTCGCCGTCGTTCAGCAGTGGCCGCATGCTGCCGCCGGTGATCGGCACGCGACCGGCTCCTGGCGGGCGGGGCGGCGGAGGCGGCTCGGGATCGGGCGGGGTCACGGCTGGCTGTCCGCATCGTCGAGGAGGCCCGCGATCAGCGCGGCGGTGGCCGCGACCGGGCCCGGCGACAGCCGATACACCCGCGCGCCGGCGGCGGCCAGCACCGCGCGCAGCGCGGCCCGCGCGCCGAGCACGTCGGCCGGGTGCGTCTCGAAGAGGAACCGGCGCCCGGCCAGCGAGAGGTCGTGGACGAGGATCTCGTTGACGGCTTGCGCGGGATCTGCCGGCGCGAGCACCGGCGCCGCCCCATAGTCCGGCCGCGCGGCCGGGCCGGCCTGGGCGGACAGGATCGCGACGTCGCGGGCGGCGCACGCGGCATCCAGAGCCGCGACGACCCGCGCCCTGCCGGCGGTGTGGACGAGGATCCGCCGTGCCGATCCGCCATCCGTCGCGGCCAGATCGACCGACTCGACGCCCGGGATCGCGGCCAGGTCCGCCAAGAGGCCCGCCGGCAGATGGTCGACCTCGAGGTGCCACGGCCCTCCGCGCGGCGTTTGGGCCTCGTCCGGCGCGGCGGCCGGTGCTGACACCGCGTCCGGCGCCGGCGCGGCATCCACCGGCGCGAGCACGCAGATCGCGGCGAGCCGCGCGGGCCCGCCGAGGCAGCCCGGCCAGAGCCGCTCGGCGTCTATCATCCACTTGCCGCGCCCGCCGAAGCCGGCCACGACCGGCGTGCCGGAGGGAGCGGCGAGATCCAACAGGCGGAGGCTGGCCGCAGTGAGGTTGACGCGGCGCGCGAACGGCTCGACCGTGCCGTCGGGCAGCACGACCGCGAAGTCGTCGCTGAGCAGCCGCCAGCCGCGCTGCACCAGCGCGAGTGTCTGCGTGGTCTTGCCCCAGCCGGATCGGCCGACGACGAGCACGGCCCGGCCGTCGCGCGCCACGGCGCCGGCATGCAGCACCCGCCGGCCGTCGGCGAGCGCCGCCGCGGCGTTGATCAGCACGAGGTGGGCGTGGTGCGCCAGCTCACCTGCTGAAGGCGCCCGGACCGTACGCCCCCCGACCACGACGCGCGGGCCGCCGGGACCCTTGGCATGAACCGCGACGACGAGGTCGGGAGCGGGTTCGGGATCGAGGAAGGCGGGATCCGGGCGATGCGGGGCAGCGGCGGTTGCGGGATTCGGGCGAGTCGCGGGGCCCGCAGCGGCGGCGGGATGAGGCTGGGCCGTGCCATCGGGCGCGGCGCGAGTCGGCTCGGCGATGCGCTGCCGATCGTAGATGGCATCCAGCAGCTCGGCCACGGACGGTTCGTCGCAGTCGACGCGCACGCGCCGGCCGAAGAACTGGTAGGCGCTTGAGATCAATGCGGGGCCGCCGCGCGGCGCCCGTGGCGGCGGCGCGTCACGGGTCGCGTGGGCGGAGGGCGCTGCCGGTCCAACGGATCGGCGGCGGGGGTACGGGCTGATGGCGGGCCTCCCAAGGCCATTCTATGCCGCGGGGCGGGAGTCGCCAATCGTTCCGGCCCACTGTCCTCACGGCACCACGCGGAAATTGCGCATCATGCCCATGTCCTCGTGCTCGAGCATGTGGCAGTGGTAGAGGTAGAGCCCGGTGAAGTCGCCGAACGTCGCGCGGATCCGGACGCGTTCGAACGGCATCACCAGCACGGTGTCCAGCCACCCGTCGTCGACGAGGCCTTCGCGCACCGTGGCGTCGTCGGCGGCGAAGCGCGGATCGGGATCCCGCCCGACGACGCGGAACCGGACGAGGTGGAGGTGCATCGCATGCGCCATGGCCATGCGGCCCATGCCGCCCATGCCGGCGCCCTGGTTGGCGAACGCCCACACTTCGTCCGCGCCAAGGCGCACGATCTCGTCGGCCGCCACGCCTTCGAGCTCGAACGTGCGGCCGTTGATGGTCCAGCCGCCCATCAGCATGCCGAGGTTGAAGGTCCGGTCCGGAGCACGGTCCTGCGCGGCGCGCAGGCGGCGAGCGGCGGGCGGTCGGATGGGCCGGCGCGCCGAGGCAACGGCCGCTCGGCCGTCGGCGGCCGGGATGCCGTTGGCGAGGGCCGGCAGGTAGATCCGTGGCGCGTCGCCCGCCACGCGGAATGCGACGAGCGGGAAGCGGCTGCCCATCGGCAGCGCCGTGGCGCCCGGATCCATCATGGTCGTGCCGCTGAAAGGCAGGCTCTCGAGCACCGGGCGGCGGCCGAGCGCAGGGTCGCCGAAGTCGGCGACCAGGTCGAGGCGCTGCCCGGGGGCGAGCATCGCGTACGGCCGCCGCGACGGAACATCGAGGTCGCCGCCATCGGTGCCCGACACGGTGAGTGGGGCGCCCGTCTGCCATGCCAGCTTGTAGATCCGGCTGTTGGACCCGTTCAGCACGCGCAGGCGATGCCGCGCGGGGGAGACGTCGAGGACGGCATCGGTGTGGCCGTTGACCCAGATCTCGTCGCCGAGCATGCCCATCATGTCCGCCCGATACACCAGCCGGTTGTCGGCTCCCAGTGTCCTGTCCTGCACGACGAGCGGCAGGTCGACGAGCTCGCTCGGCGCCGCGTCCTCAACCCACAGCAGGCCGGCCTGGCCCATGTAGGTATGAAGGCCGGTGCGCATGTCGGGATGGGGGTGGAACCAGTACGGACCGGGGGCGTTGCGCACCGTGAACGCGTAGGTGTAGCTGGCGCCGGGTTCGACGGCGAAGCGGGGGTGACCGTCGGCATCCTCGGGCACGTTCAGGCCATGCCAGTGGACGGTGGTGCGCTCGGGCAGGCGGTTGACGAATTGGACGCGCACCGCATCGCCGCGCCGGACGCGGATGACGGGGCCCGGGAAGGGGCCCGGCAGGTCGGCCACCGCCGCGGGATCGCCGGACGTCACCGCCGCCCGGTAGCGCCAGATCTCGGTGGTTGCCCCGGGCCGGAGCTGCGCCTGCTCGACCACGGCTTCGAGCCGGATCTCGAGGTCGGGCTCCGACGGATCCTGAAGCGGGCGCGCCGGCACGGAGCCGGCCCTGGTCAGTGCCGGGCCGGCGGCGAGGGCGCCGGCGGACAGACCGGCGAGGTGCAGAAAGCGACGGCGGGAATGAACGGACATGGCGTGCTCCGGTTCCGCAATTGTAGCCGACCGGGCGCTTGGGCACGGATCGCGACGTCGACGCGTGGGGCTTGCGAGCGGAGCAATGGGTTCACGCGAACCGGTCCCGCCGCACCGCGAGCCGTGCGACGAGCGTGAATTGGGCCGCTGCCCAGGATGATGGGCATGCTGATCGCGCCGATGCGGCTGGCAACAGGATCGCGGATCCGAGCTCAGCGCCGTGAGGGGATGCAGGTGGATCGCAGTGCCAGCTCAGGACATGCTCCGCTCCGCCACAGCAACCGCGCCCCTGGCTGACCCGTAATGGGCTCGGGCAACCTCGGTGGCGATCGCCTCCCACGAATGACAGGATCGATCGAGATGGCCAGCATGCTCCAACACAAAGGCAGGGTCCACGGCGATCTGAAGGCGATCATCGGGTTCGACCACGCGGATCTCTCGCTCAACGAAACGGGCATCATGTCGCCAAGACAGGCGGAGCGCCTGCGGCGGAAGGCCAGTTGGCGGCTCGTACGGATGGGTCTGATGTTGACGGCATCCGTGGTCTTCGCGGCGGCGGTGGATTCGTCAGGGTTGATGGGCGACTACGATTCAAGCCTGGCCAAGCTGCTTCTGTTGCTCGAGGGGCTGTTTGCGCTTATCGGCATGCACGCCGGCTGGGAGGCGCTGATGTTTGTCCGGGACGCACGTGATGGCCGCGTGGAACTGGATGATGGGAGTCTTCAGCGTGAAATCAGGGACGCAGGCTCATCAGCCTACGTGGTACACACGAAGCGTCACACGTTTCGCGTGTCGAAAGCCGCGTATCACGCGGTGGACACAACCCAAGCGTACCGCCTCTACTACGCACCCCGAACGAAGCTGCTGCTGGCCATGGAGCCGCGCTGAACGTGGTGCAGGCCGGTGCAGTGGTGCTACATGCCGACGGCGCCAGGTCCTGGTCGGCCATGGCGGTGGTCTCGGCCACCCTTCCGGTTCGGCCAGTGTCCCGCCTCCGCGCGAGACAGGTGGATTGGCCTCTGGGTAGCGAACACGGCGGCTCAGCTCCCCCAGCGCGCACGACGGTCCTTCACTGAGCGTTACCACCCGCACCGCCACCGAGCACGCTGCCGCCAGGTCGGGCTGGGGCTGGGCACCACCGCCGCTCCGCATCGCCGCGATGCCAACGATGACCGGTTGAGCCCTCAGCGGGATCTCAGGTTCGGCGTAGGTATAGGTCGTCCGCGGGGCTTATGCTGGGGCCATCTTATCGATGGGGCGGATGCCCCGCCAGCCCTGAAAGGAATGACGAAGATGGAATCCTCGCGCATCGTTCGACCTCGGACAATCGTCGTGCTCGCCGCGGCGCTCGCGGTTCAGCTGACGCTGGGCGCCACCGTGACGCTGGCCCAGGTGGCGGATTCGCTCGAATCGGCCACCATCGACATCGAAGGCGGCTGCGGGGCGTCGGTCCCCGCCGGCGTGGACGTGTACGGTACGCTGACGGCGGGCTACTCCACCTTGTACACGCTGCAGCTCGTGGACGGCGCCGGCACGCCCGTGCCCGGCCTGGCGGGCCGCGAGCAGCGCAAGTACCTCTCGGGCGGCAAGACGTTCGACTTCCGACTGTCGACCAGCCGGTCCATGTCTGGCACACACATCATCCGTGTGCGGAGCATCTTCACCCAGGTGGATTGCCCGATCAACGTCGTGCCCTTCGGGAGCAATCCCGGTACGCCGCCTGATCCCGGCACGCCGGGTGATCCCGGCACGCCGGGTGAGCCGGGCACGCCGGGTGAGCCGGGCACGCCGCCTGATCCCGGCACGCCGGGTGAGCCGGGCACGCCGGGTGAGCCGGGCAAGGCTTCTGGCACCGAGCTTGGCCTCTTCGCCATCGCGCAGTTGAACGACACGTGCCTCACCTATGAGAAGCGATCGAACATCTTCGGCATCGATGGCGTGCGAATCCAGGCGTGCGACGGACGGCCCGAGCAGGAGTGGATCCTGGACCGTGCGGCGACCGAGACCTTCCGCGTGAAGTCCGCGTCGGGCGGCAAGTGCATGACCCTCGGCTTCGTGCCGAATGCCGGCGGGGGCGGATCGATCACGGCCCGCGATTGTCAGGAGCTGAGCCAGCAGTCGATCACCATCACGCTCCTGGACGATGACGACTACGTCATTCGCGCCAGCGACCAACGCCCGCTCGCCGTCGATGATGTCGCGAGCTCACTGTTCCTCGACGGGGTCGACGCGCCTCCGCAGGCTTGGCGCCTGAATCCGCGCTGAGAACCGGCCCCTGCAGCGTCGCGGCCGCTCGACCGCTGGTGGCAAGTGCCGCGGCAATGCCGATAGCATCCGACCAGGCATCGAGCCCGGCGGGGAGTCCCATCCCCGCCGGGCTCGTGTGTGGCAGTGACATTTGGCCAACCCTCTGACGGCGCGCCTGCTGGTCACCTCAAGATCGGCCGCGAAGTGCCGTGGGTCCATGTCGGATCTTCGCCCTTCGACTTGGACGCGAAGGGAGACGGCGGCAAGACATTGATGCAACGGCCAGACGCTAGAATAGGACGCTAGAATAGGTGGTGCCCCATCGCGGCATGCGTGCGATCCGACCCTTGGCTGCGGCCTGCAATGAGCAAGGTCCGAGACACACTCCCGGCACACGCGACGCTGACGCCGAAGGCTCCCACTCACGCCTCACCCGATCAAGTCGAGACGCCCATGGAAGTCGACGCCCGCGCCCAGCTCCCCCCCGCCGAACGCGCCGTCCTGGCCGCCCTCTTCGCCGATTACGCGCGGGTGGCGGTCGACGGCGAGCTCTCCGGCGGCTTCAGCGGGGCCCGCGTGCTCAAGGTCACGCCCTACCGCGACGCCAACACGCCCGAGCTGCCGACCGTGGTCAAGCTCGGACCCGCCGACCTGATCCACCAGGAGCACGCCGCCTACCGCCGCCACATCCGCGGCCGGCTCTCGGGCATCCCCGAGGTGTGGGGCGAGCCGGTGTTCAGCGCGGACGGCGCCGTCGGCGGGCTGCGCTATGGCCTCGTCGGCGCGGGCCTGTTCGAGTTCGTCAGCCTGGCGCGCTACACCGAGACGGCCACGCCGGCCGACCTCGCGCACGTCCTCGAGAGCCGGCTGTTCGTCCACATGGCCACCATCTGGCGGCATTCGCGGCTGGTCAGCGGCGCCCCGCTCGGCGAGGCGTACACGGCGTTCCTCGTGCCGGATCGCACGCCGTTCTTCGCCTCAGCGCTCGCCGCCCTGGACCCCGGCGGCACGGCGCCAGACCTCGGCGCGCCGACCATCGCGCCGCCCGACCAACCGTACATGGCATTGCCCAACCCGCTCGCCGCCCTGCCCGGCCTCCTTGCCCAGCCCATCCCCCACCGCGTCGCCACCATCCACGGCGACCTCAACCTCGAGAACGTCCTCGTCGATCCGGCCGCCCGCACGATCCGCCTCATCGACTTCTCGCACAGCCGCGAGGACCACGTCCTGCACGACCTTCTGCGGCTCGAGACCGGCATCGTCACGCGCACGTTGGCGCCGCAGCTCGCCGCAACCGGGCAGGCGCCGTCCGCCATCATCGAGATGTACCGCCAGCTGCACAGCGCGGCCGACGAAGACGCCCCGGCCGAGCCGGCGCTGCGACCCCCGTTCATCGCCCTCGCCGCGATCCGCCACGCAGCCATCCCGCTCCTGACCGACACCGACGACTGGCGCGAGTATCAGCTGGCGCTCGCCGCGTACCTGATCGGCGCCGGCAAGTACCGCAACCTCGATCCCCTGGCCAAGGTCACCGCCTTCTGGGCCGCCGCCGCCGCGCTCGACCTGGCGGCGCGCCACCCCGAAGCCGATCTCGGCGCGCTCGAACGGGCGATCCCGACGATGCTCGAGCGCAACCCGGCCCTGGAAGCCCACCGCCGCGGCCGGATCGCCGAATGGGCGGGTCCGCGCCACGATCTCGACGAGCGCTTCGTCACGCTCTCGCTGCTGGTCGATCAGGGGGAGGCCGCGACCAGCGGACGCTGGCAGGCCCGGGACAAGCGCTACGCCTCGCTGCGCGACCTCATGGCCGACATCGCCGAGCCCGCTCTCGTGATCCTCGGGGCACCCGGCTCCGGCAAGAGCACGCTGTTGAGGCACTTCGAGCTCGAGCTTGCCCTGGCGGGACTCGACGACCCGGACGCCCCGCTCACCTTCTTCGTCGCCCTGAACCAGTACAAGCCGCCGCCGACCGGCGCGCCGCCGCCATCGCCGCGCGCGTGGCTCGGCGCCCTATGGTCCGCCCGCTTCCCGAAGCTTCCGCCGCTCGACGATCTCCTCGCCGAGGGTCGCATGATCCTCCTGCTCGACGCCTTGAACGAGATGCCGGTGGTGAGCCCGGCCGAGGCCGGGGAGCGCGTCGGGACGTGGAAGGACTTCGCCCACGAGCTGGCCGGCATGGCGACACCGGCCCGGGTCGTCTTCACCTGCCGGAGCCTCGACTACTCGACGCCGCTGTCCACCCCCGACCTGCGCGTCCCCCAGGTGCGCATCGAGCCGCTCAGCGACGACCAGGTGCGCTGGTTCATCGCGCACCACGTGCCGGATCACGCCGACGGCCTCTGGGCAACCGTGGTGGCCTCAGGCCACCTCGACCTCGTGCGGTCGCCGTACTTCCTCAAGCTCCTCGTCGACCAGGTGGGCGCCACCGGCGACGTCCCGCTGGGACGAGCCGCGCTGTTCACCGGCTTCGTGCGGCAGGCACTGGTGCGCGAGGTCGAGCGCGATCATCCCCTCTTCCGGCCCGACACGCTCCTGACCACGCGCGACGTCCACCGCCTGACCGCGGCGCGCGCCTGGCGCACCCCCCACGAGCTGCCCGAGCGCGGCGCGCTGGTGCCGAAGCTCGGCCAGCTGGCCTACCGGATGCAGGTTCAGAGCGAGGCGACCGGCGAGGCCGGGCAGGTGCGGGTGGACTTCGACACCGCGCTCGACCTGCTGGCCCACAACCGGAGCGCCGACATCGTGGCCGCCGGCGCCGCCCTCGGGGTGCTGGACGAAGACCCCGGGAACGACGAAGTCCTCTACGTCCATCAGCTGGTCCAGGAGTACTTCGCCGCCCGTGAGCTGGCCAAGGCGCCAGACGCAACGCTCGTCCGGCGCCCGTGGCGGGGCGCCGACATCCACCCCAGCCTCGAGACGGTCATCGACACGCTGGCGCCCGCCGACGCCCTGCCGCCGCTGCCGCAGACCGGTTGGGAAGAGACGACGCTCCTCGCCTCAGAGATGGCGGCGGATCCCGTGGCCTACGTCCGCGACCTCATGGCCGCGAACCTCGCCGTGGCCGGCCGCTGCGCGGCGCGGATCGTGGGGCCCTCGGCCGCCGATGGGCCGAACGGGACCGGCGCGGCCGGCGCCGGCGATCGCCGGCGGGTCCCCGACGCCCCGCCCGGCCTCCCCGCCGACTTCCTCGACGAGCTCCGTGGGGAGCTCGTCCGGCGCAGCCGGGATCCCGCCGCGGACCCCCGCGATCGGATCGCGTGCGGCCAGGCCGTTGGGGATCTGGGCGACTCGCGCTTCCGGCGGCAGGCCGGGCCGCACGGACCTTATGTCGAGCCCGGCATGGTCGACATCCGCGGAGGGGACTACCCGATCGGCACCGACGAGGACGCAACGTTCGCCGGAATGCGCTTCAGCGCCCATCAGCCGAGCCATCGGGTGGTCATCGCGCCGTTCGCGATCGGCCGATACCCGGTCACACACGCCGAGTACGCCTGCTTCGTCGAGGCCGGCGGCTACGCCGACGCGCGCTGGTGGGATACTCCCGCGGCGCGCGCCTGGCGCAGCGGCGAACGGCTGCACTTCGGGCTCAGGCTGAAGCTCGTCCAGCGCTACCACACCCTGCGCCGGCACCCCGAGCTGGCCGCACACCTGATCGCCGAGGGCGTGTGGAGCGCCGACGGCTGGGCGGAATGGGCGCAGGCCTTCGAGCTGCCGGAGCCCGAGTTCAGCGCCGTGCTCGACGAGCGCCTCGCGGCGTCCGGCGCGCCCCGCACGGGCCCGGCAATGCTGGGGCCCGGCGGTCTGGCGCACCCGAGCCAGCCCGTCGTGGGCATCACCTGGTACGAGGCCCGGGCCTATTGCCGGTGGCTGTCGGCGCAGACCGGCCGGCCATACCGGCTGCCGACGGAGGTCGAGTGGGAGGCGGCGGCGCGGGGACCAGAGGGGCGCCGCTTCCCCTACGGCGACACGTTCGACCGGTTCGCCGGCAACACGCTCGCCACCCACGTCCGCGATCTGGCGCCCGTCGGCGTCTTCCCGGCCGGCGACACGCCGGAAGGCGTGATCGACCTCAGCGGCAACTGCTGGGAATTCACGAGCACGGCGGTCAGCCGCCGCTACGAAGGCGACTTCCTCAGCGCCGTGCCCGCCCGCGACTACCGCTACCCGTACGACCCGCACGACGGTCGTGAGGACGCTGACGTCGGACCGGAGGTGCGGCGCGTGATCCGCGGTGCCGCGGCGGATTGCTTTGCGTTCATCGCGCACGCCGCCTGCAACAGCTTCGGCGCCTTTCCCGACGACGTGATGTGGACGCTCGGCTTCCGCGTCGCGCGGCGCGGCGGCGCGCCGGGCACGGGCACCAGCGCGGATGATGGCGCCGCCTGACATCGCTCGAGCCGGCCCAGATGCGCCGGGTTGTGCTCCGCGATCGAGTCGTGGACGGCGGCATGGGTCCGGCCAGTCGGTACGGGGTGGCGACGCAGGGGGTGGTGCTGGTGATACAATCGCCCGGCGCGCCGGCGGTGCGGCCGCCCTCGACCGAGCCCAGCCGCGTCGGGCCCAGCCTGGAGGCCGGCGCCGGGCGTGAACATCCGCTGCCACGCGTACGGGAGTCGACGTGCCAACCAGCGTCGGGGGATCGATCGACCTGTCCGCGGCCGAAGCATCCGTGATGGCCGTGCTCTTCGCCGCCAACGCACGGGTGGTGATCGACGGCGAGCTCGGCCGCGGGTTCAGCGGCGCGCGCGTTCTGAGGCTCACCCCTTACCGCGACACCGGCACACCCGAGCTGCCGACCGTGGTCAAGATCGGTGCGTCCGACCTCGTCCGCCAGGAGTTCGACGCGTACCGCCGCCACATCCGCGGCCGGCTCTCGGGCATTCCCGAGGTGTGGGGCGATCCGGCCTACAGCGTGGACGGCACGGTCGGCGGGCTGCGGTACGACCTGGTCGGCGCGGGCCTGTTCGAGTTCGTCAGCCTGGCGCGCTATGCCCAGACGGCGTCGCCGGCGGACCTCGCGCACGTCCTCGCCAGCCGTCTGTTCGTTCACCTCTCGACGATCTGGCGGCAGTCGCGCGTGGTCGCCGACGCGCCGCTGGGCGAGACCTACATGGGCTTCCTCGCTCCCGATCGGACAGCCCGCTTCGCGTCCGCCCTGGCGGGCACCGGGTTGGCTCGATCGCGAGCGGTCGATCCAACCCGGGCGGCGGGCGGATCTTCACCCGCGAACGAGCATCCGCCGGACCTTTCCGCGCCCACCGTCGCGGTGCCGACCGGTGCGGCGCTGTCCGGCGCCGTGCTCCCCAACCCCCTCGCCGCCCTGCCCGTCCTTCTCGCCGCGCCGATGCCCCACCGGGTCGCCACCATCCACGGCGACCTCAACCTCGAAAACGTGCTCGTCGACCCCGACGCCCGTACCGTTCGCCTGATCGACTTCTCGCACAGCCGCGAGGACCACGTCCTGTACGACCTCCTGCAGCTCGAGACCGGTCTGGTCACACGGCTCCTCCCGGGCAGCCTCGCCGAGGCCGGGCTCCATCCGCCCGACGCGGTCGACCTGTACCGCCGGCTGCACACGGCCGTCGCGGCGGGGACGCCTGTGCCCACGCTGCAAGCCGTGTACATCGGCCTCGCGGCGATCCGCCAGTCGGCGATCCCGCTCCTGGCGGACCCCGCCGACTGGCGCGAGTACCTCGTCGGCCTCGCCGCCTGCCTCGTCGGGGCCGGCACGGATCACAACCTCGACGCCACTGCCAAGGCCACCGCCTTTTGGGCCGCCGCCGCGGCGCTCGATCTGGCCGCCTCCCGGCCCGCGGTCGATGTCGCCGCCCTGGCCCGCGCGATCCCCACGCTCCTGAGCCGCGACCCGGTGCTCGACGCCTATCGCCGCGGCCGAATCGCAGAGTGGACCGGCCCGCGCCACGAGCTCGACGAGCGGTTCGTCGAGCTCACCTTGCTGGTGGACCAGGGCGAGGAGTCCGCCAGCGGCCGCTGGCAGACCCGCGAAGTCGCGCACGCGTCCTTGCGGCAGTTGCTCGACAGCGTCGCGGATCCCGCGCTGGTCGTGCTCGGCAGCCCGGGGTGCGGCAAGAGCACGTTGCTCCAACGCCTGGAGCTGGAGCTCGCGCTGGCGGGGCTCGAGCGGGACGCGACCGGCGACCCCGGTCGTCTTACCTTCTTCCTGCCGCTCAACCTCTACAGGCCCGCCGACCCCGGCGGCGCGCCCCCGCCGCCCCTCGCCTGGCTCGCCGCCCAGTGGGCGGCCCGCTTCCCAGATCTCCCGCCGCTGGGCAACCTCCTCCGCGAGGGCCGGATGATCCTGCTGCTCGACGCGCTCAACGAGATCCCCGCCGCGAGCGCCGCCGAAGCCCGCCAGCGCGTCGGGCTGTGGCGGGACCTCGCGCAGGAGATCGCCGCGACGGCCACGGGCTCGCGGATCGTGTTCAGCTGCCGGAGCCTGGACTACTCGACGCCGCTCTCGACGTCGCAGCTGCGGGTTCCTCAGGTGCGCATCGAGCCGCTCTCCGACGCCCAGGTCCAGGCGTTCCTGGCGCAATACCTGCCGCAGCGGACCGACGCGCTGTGGGCGGCGCTGGCCCGGTCGGGTCATCTCGACGTCGTGCGCTCGCCGTACTTCCTGCGCCTGCTGGTGGAGCAGGTCGAGGCGACCGGCCACATGCCCTTCGGCCGGGCCGCGTTGTTCACTGGCTTCGTGCGGCAAGCGCTCACGCGCGAGCTCGAGCGCGATCACCCGCTTCTGCGGCCCGACACCTTGCTCACCGCGAGCGACGTGCGGCGCCTGACCGCGGCACGCGGTTGGCCGACCCCTTACGATCTGCCGGAGCACGGTGTCCTGGTGCCCAAGCTCGGGGAGCTCGCGTTCCGGATGCAAGGGCGGAGCGAGGTGGCCGGCGAGGCGGCGCAGGTGCGCGTGAACTTCGACACGGCGCTGGACCTCCTCGACCATCCCAGAGACGCCGACATCGTCGCCGCCGGGACGGCGCTGGGGGTGTTGGACGAGGACTTGGGGCTGGACGAAGTGTTGTTCGCGCACCAGCTGATCCAGGAGTACTTCGCGTCGCGCATCCTGGCGCGCACGCCGCGGCCCGAGCTGGTGGCGCGGCCGTGGCGCGCGGCGGATGCCGAGCCCCCGGTGCGCACCCTGCTCGCGACCCTCCCACCAGCCGAGATGCTGCCGCCGCTGCCGCAGACCGGCTGGGAGGAGACCGTGCTCCTGGCGACGGTGATGGCCCCCGATCCCGCGGCGTTCATCCGCGGTGTGATGGCCACCCACCTGGCACTCGCGGGACGCTGCGCGGCGCAGGTCGCGGGCGCGCGCGAGCCGGTAGCACCCGGATCGGAGGCGCCACACGGAAGCGCCAGCGATGGTTCGCCCCTCGAGCGCGATCTCCGCGCCGCCCTCGTCGCGCGCAGCCGCGACCCCCAGGCCGATCTGCGGGACCGGATCGCGTGCGCCCTGGCGGCCGGCGATCTCGGCGACCCGCGGTTCGCGCGACAAACGGGGCCGTTTGGGGACTGCCTCATGCCCCCGCTGATCGAGATCCCCGCGGGCGCGTACCCCATCGGCACCGATGAGCCCATCGCGTGGCGTCATCGCGGGACGTCCGGCGCCGAGACCGACCACATGCCGCGACACTTCGTCCCCATCGCCGCGTTCCGAATCGGCCAGTATCCCGTGACCAATGCCGAGTACGCCTGCTTCATGGCGGCGGGGGGTTACGAGCACGATCGCTGGTGGGATACCGTGGACGGCCGGCGGTGGCGGCGCGGCGATCTCGCCAACACGGCGGCCAAGACCAACAACTGGCAGTGGCGCCGGCGCTTTCAGGAGACGCCTGGCCTGTTCGACCAGATGGCGGACGAAGGGCAGTTCGGATCCGAGACGGCCCTGGCGCAGTGGCGGGTATGGATGACGTACGACGACGCGGCGTTCGCCGCGGAGATGGAGACCCAGTGGCCCGCCAAGCGTGTCGCGGCGCCGGAGTACTGGCGCAATGCCCGCTGGAATCGGCCCAACCAGCCCGTCGTCGGCGTCACGTGGTACGAGGCGCGGGCCTACTGCCGTTGGCTGACGGCGCAGACGGGCCTGCCGTTCCGCCTGCCGACCGAGGTCGAGTGGGAGGCCGCCGCCGCCGGTCCGACCGGCCGTGCGTTCCCTTGGGGCGCGGACGAAGACGCGTTGCGCGCCAACACCCACGAGACACGGCTCTGGGTGACCACGCCGGTCGGGGTGCTCGCCGAGGGCGACACCCCGGAAGGGGTGGCCGACCTCGGCGGCAACATCAGTGAGTGGACGTCGACGCTGTGGGGCGCAGAAGGCGTTGGCGCGGCGCCTCCCTTCGCGTACCCCTACGACCCGCTCGATGGGCGCGAAGACCCCGAAGCCGGCCCCGACGTGATTCGCGTCGCCCGCGGCGGCGCGTACTCGCTGCCCGCCGCGTGGGCCCGGTGCGCGTTCCGCGGCAACATGGAGCCCGAGTTCCAGATCAACACCACCGGCTTTCGCGTCGCGTGCAGCGCGGCCGGCGTCACCCTCCCGGCCGCCCCTCCGGGAACAGCTGATAGCCGCCCTCCGGCCGCCCGCGCCACGTGAGCAGGTAGCACGGCACCGACGGCTGCGGCTCGATCTTGCGCCGCAGCTCCTTCACCACCTGGTACAGCGCGTCGTCCATCACCCCCTCGCCGACCGCCTCGTCGGGCCAGACCGCCTCGATGACCGCGGTCTTGGTATGGCGGACGCGGGGATGCTCGAGCAGGAACTCCAACAGCCGGCGCTCGAGGTTCGCCAGGCCGACCAGCGGCGCCGGGCCCTGGTGCACCTCGCCCGTCGCCGCGTCGCGCCACAGCTTGCCGCGGCCCTGCACGGCCGTGCCCGCGACGTGCGCCGCCAGGAGCCCACCGACCACGCGCCACGCGCCGGTCCCTTCGTCGCGCGCGATGAGGCCGCGACCGACCAGCCGTGCCAGCGCCGGCGCGTGCTGCTCGGCGACGTCGTGGCGCGCCTTTCCGACCAGCCGCTCGACCTGCGCGGGGTCGACCGTGCCCTGTGCCTGCAGGCGCTCGGCCCGCGCGACAAGCCGCTGCACCTCGGCCAGCGCCAGAAGCTCCGCCTGGGTGAGCCCGTCGAGGATCTCGACCAGCCGGAACCCGATGCCGGGGTCGGCCAGGAGATCAGCGCGCCAGGCGTCCTCGGCCCCGGCGGGCGCCTGGCCGTCGCCGGCGCCGCCCGCGGCCGCGCCGACCCGCCCCGCGGCGACCGGGCCGCGATCCAACCACCAGTGGCAGGCGGCCTTCATCAGCGCGGGATAGCCGCCGGTGAGCGCCAGCAGCCGGGACACGTCGTCGTCGGAGGGCATCACGGCTGCTCGGGATGTCTCCTCGGCGAGCACCTGGCGCGCGTCGTCCGGAGCCATCGGGCCGATCCAGCAAACGTGGGTGTCGAGGATCTCGTACAGCTCGCCCAGGACGCCGGGGTCGTCGACAAAGGCCACCTCCTGGCGCATGCCCATGAGGTACGACAGGCGCCCCTTGCACGCGTCGCGCAGGCCGCGCAGCGTGTCGGTCAGCTCGGGCGTGGCCGTCTCGCAGAAACGGTCGAACCGGTCCAGCACCATCACGACCCGTCCGTCGCCCGCCACCAGCGCGAACAGCAGCTCCCGCAGCGCGGTCTGCGCCACGAAGGCGTCGGTGGTGGCACGGGCATCGCGGAAGAGCGCCGTGATCTCGGCCTCGAGCCGCGGGTCGAGCCGGCCGCGCGCCTCGTAGAACGCCCGGAGCAGCACCCGATAGAACGTGGCGAGGTCGCCCGCTGGCAGGTCGTTGAGGTCGACCATGACGATGACCGGGAGATCGGCGTCCGCCGGCCAGTGCGCGCGCAGGGCGTCGGGCTGCGTGCAGAGGAAGCGCAGGAAGTTCGACTTGCCGGCGCCGCCCATGCCGATGACGGCGCCGCTCGTCCCCTCCAGCATCCAGCGCGCCACGGAGCGCACCTCCCGGGCGCGGTAGGTCGGTTGGTAGCCCGCCCGGCGGGTGCGGTCATGAAATGCCGTCTGCATGCTTGGTCGCCTCCTCGCGCGGCAATCCCCCGCGGTATGTGGGCCATTGTACCACCGGATAGTGACTCGATCGCGAGGAGCATATGTCGGTCGCCAGCGGGCAGCCTGAGCCCGACCTGAGCCACGGCTGAGGTGATGCCCGCACCACGCATACGGGTGGCCGACCTCGATTGACCCGTCCCCATACCCCGTCTATGCTTCCGGGACCATGACCGACGCTCCCCCTTCCCCCTTCGACACCCTGTGCGTCCGCGCCGGTGCCAGAGCGCCCGGCCTCGAGATGGCGACCCCGCCGGTCACGCCGCCGATCTTCCAGGCATCGGTGTTCGAAACCCCCGACCTGGCGGTGCTCGACCGGGCGATGAGCGGAGAGGCGGGCGCCTACGTCTACTCGCGCCACGCCAACCCGACGGTGGCGGCCTTCGAGGCCGCTGTCGGCGCTCTCGAGGACGCCGAGGCGGCCGTGGCGACGGCCTCCGGCATGGGCGCGATCACGGCGGCGCTGCTCAGCCGCCTCAAGACCGGCGACGGCGTCGTGACGACCTCTGCCCTCTACGGCAACACCCGGCAGCTCCTGGACGCGTATCTCGCCCCGCTGGGGGTCACGGTCCATCACCTCGCCGCCGACGCGATCGTCGCGGACGGCGTGCCGCCCGGCACGCGCATCGTGTTCACCGAGCCCATCTCCAACCCGCTGCTCGTCGTCGCCGACATCCCACGCCTCGCCGAGACGGCCCACGCCGTCGGCGCGCGCCTGGTCGTCGACAACACGTTCGCCACCCCTTACCACTGCCGGCCGCTCGCGCTGGGGGCCGACATCGTCGTCCACAGCGCCACGAAGTACCTTGGCGGTCACGGCGACCTCATCGCCGGCGTCGCGGCCGGGCCGGCGGCGCTGATCGAGCCCGTCCGGCGCGCGGCGCGCGTGCTGGGCGTCAATGGCGCGCCGTTGGAGGCGTGGCTGGCGCTGCGCGGCTTGCGGACCCTGCACCTGCGCATGGCCCGCCACGCCGACAACGCCGCCCGCGTGGCGGCCTTCCTGGCCGACCATCCCAAGGTGCGCGCGGTGCACTACCCCGGGCTGCCCGACCACCCGACGCACGCCACCGCCCGCCGCATCCTGGAGCGCGGCTTCGGCGGGATGGTGGCGTTCGATCTGGCCACGGGCGAGGCCGATGGCCGCGCCGCGTTCGAGCGCTTCCTGGGCGGCCTGACGATGATCCCGTTCGCCGCCAGCCTGGCCGACGTCGGCACGATGCTGTCGCACCCGGCGACGACGTCGCACCGCGACCTCCTGGCCGCGGAGCGCGCGGCATTGGGCATCGGCGAGGGGTTGGTCCGGCTGTCGTGCGGCATCGAGGCGGCCGACGACATCGTGGCCGACCTCGCGCGCGGCCTGGCCGCGGTGTGACCGCGCCGGACGCCGCTGTCTCGCGCTTCGGCCCCATCCCCGAGCTCATCGACCTGGCCGACCTCGCGACGTGGCTCGTCCACGCCGACGACGACGTGCTGGCGTACGCCAAGCCCGGCGGGGTGGTCTGCCACCCGTCGAAGCGCGGGCCGCGCTCGAGCCTCGTCGGCGCGGTCCGGCTGGCCACCGGGCTGGAAACGCTGCACCTGGTCAGCCGGCTGGACCGCGAGACCAGCGGGGTCGTGCTCGTCGCGCGGCACGCGGCGGCGGCGCGGAGGTATCAGATGGCGTTCCAGCGCCGCCAGGTGGCCAAGACCTACTTCGCGGTCCTCGAAGGGACGCTCGACGGCGCGGTCACGGTCGACCAGCCCCTCGCGCGCGACCGAGCGGGGCCGGTCGGGATCCGCATGGTGGTCGACCCGGACGCCGCGGACGCCAAGCCCGCCCGCACGGTCTTCACGCCGCTGGCGGCCGGCGGCGGCTACACGCTGGCGCGGGCCATTCCGCTGACGGGTCGGATGCACCAGATCCGCGCCCATGCCGCGTGGCTGGGGCACCCGGTGGCGGCCGACAAGATCTACGGCCCGGACCCGCGGCTGTACCTCGCGTTCATCCGCGACGGCTGGTCCCCGGAGCTGCGCGCCGCGCTGCCGCACCACCGGCATCTGCTGCACGCGGCGGCGCTGCGGTTCGAGATGCCGGCCGAGGACGACGGGGGCGCCGTCGCGGCCGCGTTCACGGCGCCGGTGGCGGCGGACATGGCCGCGTTCTGCCGCGAACGGATGGGGTTCGAGGCGGTCAGCTCCGCCGTCGACGCTATCACGGCGGGCTGATTGCGGCACCTGATCAGCCAGGTCGACGATGCCGAACGATGCACGGGAGTCCCAGGGCGACTTGGAGGTCGCGGAGCCCTGACCGCTTGACCCGCGGCGGCGTGCCCTATAATGCCCGCCCATGGGCCAGCTCCCCCGCGCCGCCGTCATCATCCCCAACCTGGACTCGCCCGTCGTCGACCGCGCCGTGGACGCCGTCTGCGCGCAGGTCGGGGCCGTGCCCCTGGCGATCCTCGTCGTCGGCTTGGACCGGCCGGGCCGACTGCGCGGCGACGGCCGCGTGCGGCTCGTCGAGACCGACGGGCCGCGGCTGCCGGGCGCCGCGCGCAACATCGGCGTGGCGCACGCCCCGCCCGAGGCGGACGTCTTCGTGTTCGTCGATGCCGACTGCGTGCCCGAGCCGGCCTGGCTGGCGGCCCACCTGCGCCGCCAGGCCGCCGGCGAGACCGTCGTCGGCGGCGCCGTGCTGTACGACGCCGACAATTATTGGATGCTCGCCGACAACCTGTCGATGTTCCACGCGTGCGACGCCGCGCTGCCCGCCGGCCCGCGGGACTTCCTGCCGACGCTCAACCTCAGCGTGCGGCGCGCGGCGTGGGACGCCGCCGGGCCGATCGACCCGGAGCTGCCGCGCGGCGAGGACCTGGACTGGACCATCCGGCTCGCCCGCACCGGCCACAGGCCATACTTCGACCCGGCCGCCCGGCTGTGGCACCGGCCGGTGCGGGCGACGGCGCGCGCGATGTGGGACCACTGGTACGAGAGCGGACGATGGATGACGGGTGTTCGCCAGCGCCACCCGGAGGTCTTCGGCGGGCGGGCGTGGGTCTACCACCCATGGCTCCTCCGGCTCCTCTCCCCCGCCATCGCCGCCGTGGCTACGTTACGCCTGTACCTGCCCGGCCGCCCTGGAGCGCGCCACCCTCGCACGCTGCCGGCCGTCTACGCCACCAAGCTCGCGTGGTGCTGGGGCGCGGCGCGGCCGGCGCTGCGGCCGGCGCCGCGCCGCGGCCCGATCACGCCCCCAACAGCTGGCTGAGCGCATCGACGACGCGCTCTCGATCGGGGACTCCGAGCTCGCCCAGAACGCCGCGCACCAACCGGTGATCGAGGGTGAAGAGCTTAAATCGCACACGCGATGGGGCAGACAGGCCCACTGCCTCCAAGTCGTCGATGACAACGTCCAGGGGCCAGGGCGAATGCTCCGCCGAGGTGATCATGGCCATCACTGAGTGCCCGGAAGCGCTGTTGAAGACCGTGTCGTCCGACAGGATCAACGCGGGCCGGTTCTTGTGGGCATCCCGGTCCGAAAAGGGAAACGGCACTCGCACCACTTTAAAACGCTCATAGGTCACGGTAGGCTGCCTCGTCCTCTGGGCAAGCCCACTCGGTCAGGGTTGCCTCGACGGCGCGCAAGTATTCGAGATCCAGGGGCTGCATGCGCCTTACGCGAGCGACCCCGTCCTGGTCGATCTCCCAAACCAACAGATCTCCGGATTGAGCTCCGAGGGCGACACGGATATCCCGAGGCACGGTCGTCTGCCCCTTGGCCGTGAGCTTGCCGATGCCTCGAAGGCCCTTGCGTCGCGCTTGCACGGAGTTGGTCATCGCACGGCTCCCTGTAAGGATCGCATTACCGCATTACATATAGGCCGTGTGCATGGGCGCGTCAACCCCCGATGCCGAATCCGCCCCCAAGCCTCCACCTCGCCTATCATTGCGGCACCCGTCACCGGGCGCGCCCGACGCGCCCGCGGGTGTGATCGGAACGGCCGTGCAAGCAATTCGCTCGCCGTTTCGTCCGACAGCGAGACGGTTCCGTCGAGACCGTCACGACATGCGCCGCCGGGCGCCGCGCCCGCCGGCGGGAGATCGCCGCCATCTACGGGCGCCGAGCACAAGAGGCCGATGGCATGACCACCTTGCTCAAGGACATCCAGTTCGCCGTCTACCACGGCGCCAACCACGTGGCCCAGCAGGCCAGCTATGCCCTGGACCGGCGGCTCAACAAGCCCAGCCAGGTGTCGCTGCTCATCACCGATGTCTGCGCCGCGCGCTGCACGATGTGCGAGATGTGGAAGCTGCAGGAGAACGACGAGCTCACCATCGACGAGTGGAAGCGCGTGCTCGACGACCTCCGCGGGTGGCTGGGGCCGTTCTTCCTGGTCGTCAGCGGCGGCGAGCCCTTCCAGAAGCGTGGCTTCTTCGACTTCCTGGCCCACTGCCGCCAGATCGGCATCAAGACCAAGGTGTCGTCCAACGGCATGTTCCTCACCCGCAAGGCGTGCGAGCGCATCCTCGAGGTCGGGCCGGACTTCCTCAGCCTGTCGATTGACCACCACACCCGCGAGGTGCACGACCGGATCCGCGGCGTGCCGCTCTTCGACCGCTGCGTCGAAGCCATCGCGTTCCTGCGCGGCAACGACCGCGGCATCGTCCTGGGCGTCGCCACCGTCATCATGGAGGAGACGTGCCACGACCTCGTGGCCACGGGTCAGTGGGCGCTGGACACGTTGGGCGTCGACCGCGTCCTCTACCAGCCCCTCTACCCCACCTTCGCCACCGACGAGAGCATGGACCCCCAGTGGTTCGAGCGCAACCCCCACTGGCCGCGCGATCCCGACGCCCTGCGGGCCGAGATCGAGCGGCTCCGCGAGATGAAGCGCGCCGGGCGCCCCGTGTGGAACCCCGACGAGCACCTCGTGGCGATGCAGCACTACTTCCGCGACCCCGCCAGCCATCCCCGGCCGGACGAGTGCATGGTCCGCTACAACGCCTTCAACATCGACCCGCGCGGCGACGTGATGTTCTGCTGGACGGTCGACGACCGCGCCGGGAACCTGCGCCGGCAGCACCCGCGCGACATCTGGGAGTCCGCCCAGGCCCAGCAGATCCGCGACAAGATGAAGGGCTGCAAGGCGCCGTGCCTCCTGAACTGCTACCGCGGGCGGTCGCTGGTCGAGCAGGTCGGGCTCTTCCGCCTGTTCGCGTCACGGCAAGGGTTCGGATGAGCCGGCGCCGAGCGGGCCGGCCGGCGCGGGAGCGGCCGTGATCCTCGCCACCATCGTCCTGAACTGGAACCGGCGCGACGACACGCTGGCCTGCCTGAAGTCGCTGGCGGCCCAGCATCTCCCGCCCGGCGCGGCGCAGCGCCTGCTCGTCGTCGACAACGGCTCCACCGACGGGTCGGTCGCGGCCATCCGGTCGGTGTTCCCGGACGTCGACGTGCTGGCGCTCCCGCGCAACGTCGGCTACGCCGCCGGCGTCAACGCCGGCGTGCGGCGCGTGCTGGCCGGGGGCGCCGATTGGACGCTCCTGGTCAACAACGATACCGTCGCGGCGCCCGGCCTCGCGGCACGCCTGATCGAAGCGACGGGCGACCCACGCGTCGGGCTCGTCGCCCCGACGGTGTACTATCACGACGACCCGGACAGCGTGTGGCCGTCGGCCGGGTGGCGCCGCCGTTTGACGCTGGCGGCGTTCGACACCACCGCCCATCCGCCGTCCGAGGCGCCCTACGACGTCGACTGGGCCACCGGCTGCTGCCTCTTGGTGCGGCGCGCCGTGTGGGCGTCGGTCGGGCCGCTGGACGAGCGTTTCGCGGTGTACTTCGAGGATCACGACTTCTGCCTGCGCGCCAAGGCCGCGGGATGGCGCATCCTGCACGTGCCGCGCGCCCGCATCAACCACCGCGTGGCCCGCTCGACCGGCGCCGGGAGCCCGCGGCAGATGTACCTCATGGCCCGCAGCAGCGTGCCGTACTACCTCAAGCACACCCGAGGCGCCGCGTGGCGCGCGCTCATCATCGCCTACCGGCTGGGGAGCCTGGCCCGCACGCTGGCGACCCAGCTCGCCGCCGGCCGCCGCGACGTGGCGCTCGCGTATCTCGACGGCCTGCGCGACGGCCTGGCCGACGTCCGGCGCGCGGGCCTCAGCCGCACGGAGGATGCCATGACCACGACGACCAGGGCGCCCGCCGAGACGCCGGGCGCGCCGCTCGGGTCGACGCCTGGGACGCCGACCGCGCCCGCGACAGCGCCCCCGCTGGCACTGGCGCCGCCCGGCCCCTCGCTCGCCGCGTCCAGCCCGGTTCGCCCCGGCGCGCCGCTGTCGCGCGCCGACCTGTTGGCGTATCTGCGGCAGGTTCGGATCCTCGAGGACCCCATCGACGGTCGGGCGTTGCTCGACGCGACCAAGGAGATCGAGGAGTACGTGTGGCTGCACGCGCGCTCGGCCGAGCTGTCGCTGCGAATGCTCGCCCGGCACCTGCCCGCCGGCCGCCGGCTGCGGGTGCTGGAGCTGGGCGGCGCGCCGTACTTCTTCAGCGCGCTGATGTGCCGGGCGTTCGACGTCGATCTGACCGCCGCCAACGTCCAGGCGGCGGCCTGGCCGGGCGAGGCCGGGACGGTCGAGGGCGGCGAGGTCGTGCTGGCCGTGCCGGGCGGGCGGCTGGCGATCGACGTGCGGGTGTTCAACATCGAGAAGGATCCCTTCCCGTTCGACGACGGCGCGTTCGACGTCGTCCTGTGCATGGAGGTGCTCGAGCACCTGGCCTACTCGCCCAGCCACATGCTGGCCGAGAGCCATCGCGTGCTGCGGCCCGGCGGCCTGTTCTTCCTGACGGTGCCGAACTTCATCAACATCAAGCGCACCGTCAACATGCTGCTGAACCGCCCGACCGAGTACCCGTACTCGGGCTACGGCGTCTACGGCCGGCACGCGCGCGAGTTCGCGCCGTTCGAGGTCGCCCGGCTGTTCGAGGCGTGCCACTACCATGTGGCGGAGCTGCAGACCGCCAACGTGTGGCCGACGTTCCGGGACCACTGGTTCAAGGGCGTCGGCAACGCCGTGCTCAACGCCGTGTCCAGCCTGCCCGTGGGCTGGCTGGCCGCCAAGCGCGAGTACATCCTGTGCGCGGCGCACCCGCACGGCCAGGCGGTGGCGGCGTATCCCGAATGGCTGTACGCCCATCGCCACCTCTATCCCCTGCCGCCGCACGGCATCCCCAAAGTGCTGGACGGGTGAACCGGGGCGGCGCGGATGGCGGCGACGTCCCCATCCCCGCACGGCGCCGGCGCTGGGGACGCGCCGTCGCGGCGGCGTTCGGCGTGGCCGTGGCCGCCTTCGTCGCGCATCGCGCGGCCGCGGATTGGCGAGCGCTGCCGCTGGCCGCGCTTGGCGTGTTCCGTTTCGACCCACGGCCGCTCGCGGCGGCGTGGCTGGTGCAGACCGCCGGCTGGCTGCTCGTGGTCGACACCTGGCGGCGCATGCTGTGGCCGGCCGGCGGCGACCTGCCGTTGGCCCGCCACAGCCGGGCGTATGCCCTCTCCAGCCTGGCACAGGTGCTGCCGGGCAGCGTGTGGGCCCCGGCCAGCCGCGTCGCGCTGTACCGCCAGGAAGGCGTGCCGGGCCTGGCGGTGAGCACAGCGCTCGTCGTCGAGCTGGTGGTCCTGGGTCTGGCGGGGCTCGTCCTCTACGGTGCATGGACGCCGCTGGCGTACGGCCTGCCGCCGGCGTGGGCGCCCCTCTTGCTGCCGGTGGCGGCGCTGGCGCTGGTGCTGCTGCACCCGGCCGCGCTGCGCCGGATCGTCGAACGGACGGCGCACTGGCTGGGGCGCGCCGTGCCGGCGCCGGCCATCGCCGGGCGCGACGTGGGCGTGTGGCTGCTGCGCGAGGTCGTGGTCCTCTCGCTCTCCGGCCTGGCCCTCTTCCTCGTGATGCGCGCCGTCGGCCCGGTGGCGCGGCTGGCCGACGCGATGAGCGTGGCGGGGCTGACGGTGGCGCTGGCGTGCTTGCTGGCGTGGCTGCCGGCGACCGCGCTGCTCAAGGACGGCGGGATGGTCGTGCTGCTCACGCCGCTGTACCGCACGGCCGTGGCGGATACGAGCCAGGCGGCGGTCGTGGCGCTCGGGGTGACGGTGATGTGGCGCCTGTGGCTCCTGGCCGTGCAGCTGTCGTGGGCGGGGCTGGCGGTGGCATGGGCGCGGTCTGTCGCGCCGGCGGGCGTGGGCAGCGACGGCCGCGCGGGACCGCGGGTCTCCACCGGGCAGGGGGGCGCCGGGGCTGGCGACGATCGGCCCACGAACACGGAGGTGGAGGTCGATGAGCAAGCGCATGGTCGCACCCGATAGCACCGGGACCGCGACGGAACCGGACGTCGCGCGGCGTGCCGACGACCCGGACGCCACCGGCGGCGTCGCCCTCACGCGCGGGATGGTCGAGATCCGGCATGTGGCGGACCGGACCGGGGCGCGGGCACGCTACGACGACCTGTACGCCGGACACGACATCGGGAACCTGGTGCGGCACTTCCGGCGGCTCCTGGACGTGGCGGGCGCGCAGCCCGGGGCGCGGCTCCTGGACGTGGCATGCGGCGAGGCCGGGCTGGTCCACGCGGCCGCGGCCATGGGCCTCGTCGCGCACGGCGTCGACCTCTCGCCGGTGGCGCTGCGGCTGGGCCGGCGGGGCCTCGCCGGCGGTGCGCTGGCGGTCGCCGACGGCGAGGCGTTGCCGTACCCCGACGCGAGCTTCGACATCGTGACGAACATCGGCAGCCTCGAGCACTACGACGACCCGGTGCGCGGCGCGGCCGAGATGGCCCGCGTGATGGCGCCGGGCGGGCGGGCGTGCATTCTGGTGCCGAACACGTTTGGGCTGCGCTGGAACGTGCTGCACGTCTGGCGCCACGGCGACGTCCACGACGACGGCCAGCCGCTGCAACGCTACGGCACACGCCTGCAATGGGCGCGCTTGCTGGCAGCCGGCGGCCTGGCGATCGACCGCGTGCTGGGCTGGGAGAAGCTCGACGACCTGCCGGCGGGGCCTGCCGAGTGGGTGGACATGCTGCGCCACCCCAGCCGGTGGCTGATCCCGGTGGGGCGGTGGCTGCCGGTCGACATGGCCAGCATGCTGGTCTTCGTGTGCCACCGGATGGCGCGTGACGGGGGCTGACGGGGACCGACGGGCACGGGCGGGCGGGTTGACGCGGACCAACGGCAGCGGGCGGGGCCTGAGGGGAGCGGGGTGGGGTCGCTACGACCATCGGACCATGGCCGCGCCACCGCACGGGCCGGCTCGGGGAGCGCCGGGCGGGTCGATACGACTTTCGGGGATTGCATGGTCCCGGCCGGTCGGGCATACTGCTGCCGGCCGCGCGACCCGCGCGGCGGTCCCGGCGACCCGCGCCGCACGTTCATCCCAGGAGAGCCACGCCATGCCCATCGCCCGCCAGACCGCCGCCGCCCGGACGCATGCCCGCCGCCTCGCCGGCATCGTCGGATCGCTCGTCATCGGCTGCGCCGCCATCGGCTGTGACCGGTTCATGGACCCGCACCAGCGCGGCGAGCAGGCCCTGGCGGCCGGCGACTACGCGGCGGCGCTGGCGGCCTTCAGCGAGGCCATCGCCTCGGGCGACCACGCGGCCGAGGCGTACACCAACCGCGGCATCGCCAACGAGGCGCTCTACAACTTCGACGCGGCCATCGCCGACTACTCGCAAGCGCTCGATCTCTTCGGCCCCGACGCGGCCCAGCGCGCCGAGGTGCTGAACAACCGCGGCGTGGCCTACCTCGGCCTGCGCAAGCTCGACGAGGCGGTGGCCGACTTCGACGCCGCCATCGCGGCCCGGGCGGACTACGCCGAAGCCTACGCCAACCGCGGGCGCGCCTACAACGACCGCGAGGAGTACGACAAGGCGATCGCGGACTTCGACAAGGCGATCGAGCTCAACGATGCGCTGGCCCAGGCCTACGGCAACCGGGCCCTGGCTTACGAGAGCCAGGGCGACATCGACAGCGCCATTCCCGACTACACCAAGGCCATCGAGCTGAGCCACGACGCGCAGGCGTACTTCAACCGCGGCATGCTGCGCTACAGCCGCGGGTGTTTCAACCTGGCCTACCAGGACTTCTCGGAGGTGGTGGACCGCGTCGACCCGAACGAGTACGTGTGGTACCAGGCCAGCTCGCAGAAGCAGTTCCTCGAGAACCGGCCCAAGGACGCCGACACGTGCATCGGGTCGGAACGCGACGCCGATATGGCGGCGGGCAGTGGCGCGGCTGCACCCACCGGGGGCGGCGAGGGCACGGCTGCGCCGGCAACGGGCGAGGGCACGCCGGATGACGGCACGGCGGACGGCGCGGGGAGCGGCACGGCGACCAGCGACGGGGGTTGAGGAGCATCCGGGCATGCTGGGGAGGCCGGGAATCGCAGGGCGGCCAGGCGCCGCAGAGGCGCGGACAGAGGGGCTACGACCAAAGTAGTAGGCGGGAGGGCC